>NZ_BAAJLX010000007.1:0-175190 GCF_057543495.1 Colwellia sp. SU-HH01217
ATCACTTTAGTTTTTAAATGTTTAGCTTAATCGGAAGCTTAACTGGCTATATCGTTTAATGTGATAGGGCTAATAGGTAGTAATCGTAACAGTGGTAGTGTGACTCATGTTGTAGGTAAGCCCATGTGAGAGTAGGACATTGCTAGACTTCCTTTTAGAAAAGCCCGTTACGAAAGTGACGGGCTTTTTGCTTTCTATCACTTTAGTTTTTAAATGTTGAGCTTAATCGAAGTTTCCCCTGATAATTATGACTATTATACAAATGAGTGTTAGCGCTGATGGTAATGTGCTTTAAGTTGCAGTAAAGCATATGTATATAAAGTTCATTTATGTTAACGGATTATATTTTCAAATTGATAGATTTATCTGTATTGCATCTTTTAGATGGTACTTAATAGTAGACTTTATCTAGTTAGCTATATACTCTCCTATCATTAATTATTTAATTTTAAATGGAGTTTTATGTGCTTGAGTATATAGCGCTAGGTATTCTAGTTTTTGTCGCTGTGACTATTTTTTATGGCATTATTGCTATTCATGATATCCCTTATGAGATCGCTAAGAAGCGTAATCACCCGCAACAAGATGCACTTCATGTTGCGGGTTGGGTTAGCTTATTTACATTGCATATTTTGTGGCCGTTCCTTTGGATTTGGGCAATGTTATATAGAGAAGATAGAGGTTGGGGTTTTAGTAATGATTCTCAATTGAAAGATAATAAAGAGGTAAGCTCACAACAAATAACTAGCTTAATAGAACGTATCAAATTATTAGAGCAAAAAGTAGACGCTCAGTTAGAAAATTCAAGTTCATCTAGTAAGAGGAGTATGTAATGGATTTTTTGTTAATTATTACTTATCTTGCATGCTGTATAGCTTTCTTCAAAATTTTTAAGATCCCTCTAACTAAATGGACTGTGCCAACCGCCGCTCTTGGTGGGATATTTTTAATTGGTGGTTTGATTATGGTGATGAATTACAATCATCCTTATTCAGAAGTAAGCCGTCAATACTTTGTATCTACCCCTGTTATACCTACTGTTCGTGGCACGGTAGTCAGTGTTAATGTAGAACCGAATACGCCTGTTAAAAAAGGCCATTTATTATTTACAATTGATCCTGTTCCTTTTCAAAATAAGGTGGATGGCTTAAAAGCACAAATCGTATCTGCTAACTTGGACTATCAACGTGCGGTTATGTTGATGGAGAAAAATATCGGTAAGCAGCGAGATGTTGATACCAGTAAAGCGCAATTAGATAACCTATCCTCTAAGCTTCATGATGCTGAATATGATTTGTATCGTACTAAAGTTCGTGCGCATAGTGATGGTTTTGTTACTCAGATGCTCGTTTATCCAGGATTATATGTTGTGCCAATGCCGCTTAGACCCGCTATGGTTTTCGTTCAACAGGAATCTTTTACTTACGTAAGTTGGTTTCGCCAAAATAGCTCTATGCGCTTGAAAGTTGGTAGTGAGGCTGAAATAGTTTTTGATGCACTGCCTGGAAAAGTATTTAGTGCAGAAGTGGTTAATGTTTTACCTGTCTTAGCGGAAGGTGAAGTACAAGCAAATGGTAGAATGCTTAGTATTACACAAGCTAACAGTATGCCTGGGCGTATACCCGTTCAAATGAAAATAACTGATCCTCGATTTGCTGCTTATGCTCAGCATGTACCTGGCGGTTCATATGGACAAAGCGCCATATACTCTGAACACTTTAGTCATGTAGCTATTATGCGAAAAGTTATATTGAGAATGTCATCATGGATGAGCTATTTCTTTCCATTTCATTAGAAACCGAAGTAGTGACTTAACAACCATAAGAAAGGGAGTAACTAGTTTACTCCCTTTTAATCTTTATCAATAAATCTTACTGTTATTTAAGACGAAAAAAAGACGCTAAAAAGCGTTTTTAATTATTAATTTGGTGGGCGGGGGACATCTTGAACGAAGTTGTAATTTGTTGATATATAAGTGATAAGTTTTTATTATTATTTTTTTAGGTACTAGGTTAGGTACTAAATTAAGAAATCATTAAATAAAATGATTTCTATTTTCAGTTAAAATACTAAACATAAAGTAAAATTCAAGCCTTATATATTAATATCATTTAAGCTTATTATGTAAATGTTTATACGACCATAACCAAGGTAACTAAAAATGTCACAGGACAAAGAACAGCAAACCAATCAAAAACCAGCGGATATTTATTTACAGGAAGTGAAAGCAGGACGTAAGAGCGAGAAGCGACAAACAGCTTGGGAACAAATGTTAAAGAGAGCGGAAGTAAACGCTAAAGAAACAGATAAAATCAGCGATTAAAAAACAATATTTATTTACAGTATATATTATAGAAGAAGCTATTAAAGATTGTAAATTCAAAGCAAAACACAACCTAAATATATCAGCATAATCGACTAGTTACCTTTTAAAAAAATAAACTTAAACAGGTGCTTAAAGCAAAAAAGTAAAGTCAGGATAACTACATATTTTGCATCATAGAAGGAACAAGCTAGTTGATAAACGATAAGAGTATTTAGCACCAAAATATAACCGATAGACCCAAATACAGGGGGCGTAAGCGATACTAGGACAGACACTATCGCTTCAATGAATAAGAATGGCACAGCTAGTCTTATTAACGCTAAACCACTCATTACGGGCTAGTAACCTTGGTTCAAATCAAGGATAGCCCAGTAATAAGGTGTTTATTAATACCCCCGAATTGGTACGTTCTATAGAGCTATAATTGCCCAAAGATGGTTCACTAAAACAGGGTCGCCTTAACGTTATATCTATTAAGTTCCGGTTAAACCAAACTGACCAGTATCATGCAAAAGCCTAATAGAGCATAGCATTAAAATAGTTAAATTTTAAATTGCTAATTATTGGCCTCTTTCAAGTATTTACTTTTAAGTTCTTTGAGGTTTGTAAGTTCACTTTTTTTATAAAAGCCATAAGCGTATGCCGCGGCTATTAATATAGCTAAAGCCCAAGAGCTAGTAAGCTCATTTGTCAGTGATGAAAATAAACAGCCCAACCCAAACCATAAGATGATAAAAAGCTGGTTTTTATCACTCTCTATTTTTTCAATTGAAGTAGAAAGTGTAAGTACTTTCTTAATAATCTCTTGTTCAGTTTCCATTAAAATAATCCATTAAATTTTTTATTTATACTATTAAATACTTTATTACCATATTCAATGATCTTTTAATTTAAAATTGTATTTTTAGTCACCCAAAATCAACATACCACCAACCTAAGCTATTAGAGCATCGATAGAAGTTAAAAAATCACCAAGAAAACTTATTTTAGAGGTGATCAGTAATTAAGTGCTGAATTACAGCGTAACTATTTAGACTAATTCATTGGCTTATTTAATCTACTAGTAGAGTAATCTTTAGTTTGAGGTGGCCTATAGCCTTTACCTCTCCCTTTGGCTAGGTATGAAATACGCAATACTGCCTCCTGTATCCCTTTATGTTCACCACGTGTTATGTTGTAGTAGCAGTTTTTAGGCAACCAATAGCTACCGTCCATATTTTCCCAAATGCTACGGACTTTTGATAATACTCTTGCTGGCCTGTCTATCTTGTTGCCGTCTAGTATTAGCACATAATGATAATGCTGTTGTTTGGCTGTCTCTTGTTCTCTACACCAATTGAAACCAATTCTAGTAAGGCTGTATTCTCTTTTAAGCCATTTAAATAATCTACGGTTAAAAGTGGTCATTCTCTCGTTGTTATCTGTGGGCGTGAGCTGGCGCAAATCAAATCTAATTACATGAACTTTATTATGATGCTCTATCATTGCTTCAAGTTGACTAAGCATCTGTTTTAGCATGGCTGTGTAAATTCCACTTTTTCTTGCATTAATCCAGTACGTGTTTTCGCCAAAATTTATCACGTTCTTAAAGCTTATATATTTCATTATTTAGTAGTCAATAAATAGTAAGATTGATAGACAGATAATATAAAGACCCTAGTAAGAGGATGGTAACCACTAACCTTTATCTGTAGGCTATTAAAGGGGCGAAAGTGTGAAAAACATAAAAAAATGGGGGTAAAAAACCTGCAAATGTAGTCCAATGGTGAACACGCCTTATTTTATATTGGTATCAGGGTTGGTAGTTACTAACTAAAGTTGAACATCTTTAACGTATGATTTTGTGTTTATTAAATAAGAAATAGAGGCGTTTAAGCCTCTTGTTTAAACATATAATTTTAGTCAGCTACGTTATCGCGGTTTGGGAAGTTATCAGCTAATGACCTCATAGCACTTTCATTCATACAGACTAGTTTATACCGTTTACAGTGTTGCATAATCAAATCAACTAGTTTGTATGCTTGTTCAACGTTTAAAAGCTGATATAGGCTATATGGGCTACCCTCTTTATCTTTTAATCTTAATGTTGGGCTAACTAATAAAATATCGTGTTGACGCTTTAAATCAGTCGGGTAATTGCGTCCGCTCATCACATGAGCCGCTCTATCAATACTTTTTTCACTCACGCCTTGAGGGTTATATAAAATATGAATGAATACCCTTAATCTCTTAATAGCTTTAATATTTTTTGTGCTATTGTTTTCGGTGTCGTTATTAGCGCTACTTGGGTTCACCTTAGTTATATTTTTATTTATCATAAAATCTCCTAAGCTGCTAACTGCTGACGTTGTTCAACAAAAGACTTAACAAGCGATTTTATTTCGTCTTGGCTTTTATTGGTGGCCATGGCTAACAATACGGCCGTTAATTCATGCTTAAAATATCCTACTGAATTTGTGCCCAGTGTGATTGCTGCTGGTAATAAACCCTCATTTATTTTGTTGTGAAAATTGCTTTTAGATATGCCTAGCATTGTTAATGCTTGGGGCTTGCGAAGTATTTGTAAATCTGGAATTTGTGCGCTTAATGTTTTGGTTGATACGGGATTTTTCATGGTTCGCCTCAGTTGTGTAGGTATGGATTAACTGAGTGAATTGTGAAGTGGTTTTTTGATAAAGTTTAGATGTTTGGGCAAACACCCAAAGCCTATTTTAGGCTACCGCTTGGTCGTCAACCAAACGGTAGCCCCTTAGATATGTAGCTTTTTTGGTAGACTCCCCCAAGATTTATTTTATGATTCTTTTAGTGTTTCTTTCAGAAAGTGACATCCAATTTTCTTTATCCGGGCTCTTATGCCCACCAAACACTATCCCATCAGGCATAGACACTCTTATTATGGCATCAATATCTTTAGGCTCGGAAAACCCTAACTCTTTTACTATTTTCACAACATCTTGTTTGCTTGGTAAATTAGTTGTGATCGGATTAAATCCATCCCAAACTTGTCTGTATAGACTTTCAGCAACATATAATTTACTTGGTGTATCGTCATCAAAATCTAAAGTTTTTACTTTTATCGAGGATTCATAAGTATTAAATAACATCTTATGCCAAGCATCAGGAATAGCGTTTTTTAATATATCTAAATTTTCAGGTATTGGCGAAAGGCTGGGAGTTAGCGCGTTAAATAAATCATAAATATCATTTATACCATCATTTATGATATCGGAGTTTGAATTTAAAGATACAGCTGCTTGAATTATATTTTCATCACCATAAAGTTTTTTTAATGTGTGAAGTTGCTTATCTTCTTTTAACTCGAAATACTCTTCGCTAGCCAGTTGGTAAGCCTTAATAACAACTTTATTTGGTATATCATTAATATATTTTAAGTATTTATCGGCAAGCTTTGTGAAGTTTAATTGTGGCCATGGTTTTAGTTCTACGTGTTGTCTAAGAAAAGAACCATCATTAAGTATTATTTTCTTTAGAAAGTGTTCGTCAATTTCAATACCTGCTTGTTTGGAGTGGTATATAAATTCAGATAGGTGAACAAAAGAGTGATTAAGATAATTATGATCAACTAAATAGCTATCTATTGGAGTTATTAAGCAACCGATAAGCTCAGGTGATAAATTTTCTGTAAAAGTAGAACTTGTGAATTCTATTTTACTATGTGAGGGGCTTTCAATATGGTTAATAAGTTGAGCTTCACACATACCATCAATTCTCATAGGTATTACACAAAATGCTCTATCAATAGGATGAGGAGCTGGCTTTTTGATATTACAAATACCGGCTATATGGACGTATAAATTTAAATAACTCCTAAGGTGCTCGTAATGTTCTACATTTGGCTCCCTATAGTATAATTCACTTGAAAAATAAGCTTTAGCCGCAATCTCTAATTTTATAAACGCTTCACTATTACTAATAAGCATCATGTACCCTCGATACGACCTCAATTAAACAATCAAGCCAAGGCGGTGAGGTACCGCCAATTCAGGAGCTACCCTAGGCTCGATTTAACCCTTAAATAACCATTTATTAAATATTGGCTACTTGTAATTTTAAACCACAGGCTTTCATTACTTTGTTAATAGTATTAAAACTAGGATTACCATTTTCAGATAATGATTTATAAAGATTCTGCCTGTTAAGTTTTGTGTCTGCTGCTATGGCACTCATGCCTTTAGCTTTGGCAACATCAGCCAAGGCTAAACGTAATGCTACAGGGTCGCCATCTTCAATCGCGGCTTGAATGTACTCTTGTATCATTTCAGGACTATCTAAGTAGTCGCTCATGTCAAAAGGGGTAGTTTTAATGGTCATAATCAACCTCTAGCTTTTCTAATATTTGTTGAGCTTTGGCAATATCTGCGCCTTGGCTGTCTTTGTCACCACCGTTAAGTAGTAAGATTACTTTGCCGTTTCTAATAGTGTAATAAATTCGATAGCCAGCGCCAAAGAAAAAACGTAATTCAAAAAGAGACTCACTTAATTGTTTATGATCTACAAAGTGGCCTTGTATAACTTTTTTTAGTCGTAAACCTATACGCGCTTTAGCTTGGCTATCTTTCAATTTTTTAAACCATTTATCAAATAGCGGTGTTTTTTCTATTCATATACAATCATAACTTTCCTTTATTGTCGTATATGTGCGACATAATGGCAAATTTATTCATTTACAAGCTTTAACCCTTTTACTGAGCTTGATAAGCTAAAATTACCCTTTGAGCATTCTTCAATATGTTCTGACCACCAAACCATCATTGTAGCTCTACGTTTTAAATAATCAGCGCGGTTATAAGCCCGCCTCACTTCATTACTATCAACGTGCGCTAATGCTGCTTCAATTACGTCAGCATCAAAGCCTTGTTCGTTTAATGTGGTACTGGCAACAGAGCGTAAACCATGAGCAACTAATTTATCTTTATAGCCCATTCGTTTTATCGCTGCGTTTGCTGTTGATTCATTAGCATGTTTTCTAGGGTTTCTGTCAGCAGGAAAAATGTATTCTCTATGGCCGCTTATTGGTTTAATAGCACAGAGTAAGTTTAATGCTTGCTGAGTTAAAGGTACTGAATGAGGTCGTTTCTTTTTCATAGTTTCCGCTGGAACATTCCAAAGGCTTTGTTCAAAATCTATTTCTGACCATTTTGCTTTTACAGCTTCCCCAGGTCTTATCATTGTGTGTAATTGCCACTCTATTAAGTATCGGGTAACAATTTTTATACTGGCAATACTTAAATCTTGCATGAATTGAGGCAGCTCATCAGGCTTGATACTTGGCATATTCTTCTTCTTCGGTTTTTCAAAGGCAGCTTTAACGCCAGCTAAAGGGTTGGAGTGAACAAGGCCTGTATTAACCGCATAGTTCATTATTTCGTTTAGTCGTTGGTTAATTCGTTTGACAGTCTCAAGACTACCTTTTTCAGCAATAGGTTTTACTGTTTTTATTGCTATAGGGGCGGTTATTTCGGATATAGGGTATTTACCAAGATCATGAAATATATGTAGTTCAAGCGAACGCCAAACATCTACGGCATAATCTGCTGACACTTGGGTTTTCTTAACCTCGAACCATTGAGCGGCAATGTTAAACAAGGTGTTTTCTAAACGCTCTTTGTTCTGGCGTGATAATGTGTCTTTGTGTTCTTTAGGATCAATATCTTTTGCAAGTAATTCTTTTGCTTTGGCTCTTAGCTTTCTAGCATCAGCTAATGAAATATCAGGATAAACACCAAACGTTAGATTAGTTCGCTTTTTAGTGAAAGGTCTGTAGTACTTAAAAACCCATCTCTTAGTACCCGCTGGCGTTATTTTAAGTTCTAAACCCTCACCATCAAATAAGCTACTTTCTTTATTTTGAGACTTAGCTTTATCTACCTCAGTATTTGTAAGGGGGCGGGTTACTCTAGCCATAGGTCAATCTCCATTTTTAGTACCAAGAAAAGATAGGTTCGTACTTCTAGGTACTAAGTATGGTACTAAAGTTTCAGGGCTCTATCAAACAGCTTAGGACGCTATAGGTCAGTAAATATGGATAACTCATTGGTTTTAGACGAAAAAAAAGACGCCCTAGGACGTCTTTAATTCTATGGGTGGTGGAGCGGGGGGGAATCGAACCCCCGTCCAAAAAGCCTACATCCTCGGTACTACATGCTTAGTCGCTTATTTATTTAACCAATTAGACGCCAAGCGACAGGCTTCGTCATGGTGAGCTTGATACTATTTCGCGGTTCAGCCTCAAGCATGCTTCCCTCGCTAACCTATTTGGGGTGACCATCAATCCTCTAACCAATAGGTGAGATTTCAAGGTGATGGCTAGCCTAAGCGGCTAGTGCGAACGTTTCGTCGTTTGCAATTATGGTTTTGCGGCTTTTTACCAGGCCAACCGCCCCTGGGCATGCACCTTGGGTTTCGTGAATCTTGTCGAATCCTAGATCCGCCCCAAAGTTTTTACATATTAGCGTAATTTACACTGCTAACTTTCTATATTTTAACTCTATTTTTCATAATACACAACGGGAGTAAATATTGTACACCTATTGCTTGTTTATCTATCAATTGAGCTAGCGTTTTTCATGTTTCATCATACGCTCTTTGCTTCTAGCCCAATCTCTATCTTTTATATCTGCACGTTTGTCATGGAGCTTTTTACCGCGTCCTACACAAAACTCAAGTTTAACCCAGCATTGTTTCCAGTACATGGCAGTGGCTATTAATGAAAGGCCATCACGTTGTACTAACATGGCTAGTTTATCTAGTTGTTTGCGATTGAGTAGTAACTTTCTGTCTCTGACTGGATCGCAAATAACATGTGAAGAGGCTGCGTTTAATGATTGAATTTCAGCACCTAATAGATACGCTTCACCATTTTTGATAAAAACGTAGCAGTCAGAAATGTTGACTTTGCCGCTGCGAATACTTTTAACTTCCCAGCCTTGTAAGCTCATACCTGCTTCAAATTTCTCGCCAAGAGTGTATTCATGACGTGCTTTTTTGTTAAGCGCTATAGTATTGCTATTTGATTTGTTTGATTTTTTCTTTGCCATAGTGGCGCTATTATACGGAGAAATGAATTGTTTTAAATCAAGATTTACAATTAAATTCAAATTCTCTGTAATTAGCTTTTCTCGAAAACACCTAGTTGCTTTAAATCAAGGTTCTAGTGTATCGAAGTAGTGAGGTTTTATCGAAGCTTTGTTATGATGTGGCTAATATTTTCGGAGGTTCAATGCCAGTAATTAGTCGTAGTGCATTAGTCATGCATAGTGTAGAAGAAATGTTTCAATTGATAAATGACATTTCAGCTTATCCTCATTTTGTTCCTGATTGTGGAGACAGTAAAATACTATCACATGAGAACAATACAATTACCGCTGCTTTGTTAGTTTCAAAAGGTGGGTTAAAGAAATGGTTTACTACTGAAAACACTCTAGTTGACAACCACCAAGTGATTTTAAATTTAGTGGATGGTCCCTTTAAAAAGCTAACTGGTTGTTGGACATTAAAAGCGTTAGCGGACGATGCGTGTAAAATTAGTTTAGACTTGGATTATGAATTTTCTAATAAGGTCTTCGATTTAACTTTTGGACGGGTGTTTACGCATTTAGCCAACAATATGGTACAAGCATTTACTCAACGAGCAAAAGAAGTCTATGGAAGTGGAAGAAGTTAGTATGACTAAACAAATGATGGACAAACAAATCCAAATTGAAGTGGTATATGGTTTACCTCAGAAACAAGAGCTATTAACTTTACCTGTTCAGGTTGGAACTACTGTTGAACAGGCTATTAATGAGTCTGGAATTTTGTCTATGTTCTCTGATATTGATTTAACGATTAATAAAGTCGGCATATGGAATAGGGCGGCTAAATTATCTGATGTATTGAAAAATTTAGATCGAATTGAAATATACCGCCCATTAATTGCTGATCCAAAAGAAGTAAGAAAGCGTCGCGCTGAAAAAGCAAAAGAAGAAGGCAGGGCAAATAAAATCACCGGAGGAAGGTTAAAGCCAACTTAGTGATATTATGTTGTTATACCAATTTCACTAAGTATGCGACCATTTTTTCTGCGTATAAAGTAGATAACCTAATAATGAAATTGGTAGTAGTGCTAATAAAATTCAAAACTATAGATATAAAAAAAGTGGCCTAATTGCCACTTTTTTATTGCTATATTTATAGAGCTAATTAATTTTCCATGGGCGTATTAAAGTTTTCACCTAATGTGAAATCACCTTCAGCTGAGACTATCTTATCGTCAACAAATTTTATAATAAAATTTTTGTTAACATTAAAGTCTTCATTACGGCCAGATCTAAAACGATAAACGTAATACCAAGTATCCTTATCAAAAGCATCAAGTACAACTGGGCTGCCTAAGATAAATTTCACTTGTTCTTTGGTCATATCAATTTGTAATTTGTCGATATCTTTTTGTTCAAGGTAATTACCTTGTGGTATATCGATACGGTAAATCCAACTTGAGCAACCTGTAATTGTTAAAGCTAATACAACTGTTAAAACTCGAAACAACATGTTTTACATTCATCCTCTAAAAAGTAAGCAGCAATAATAACGTTGCGAGGTTGAAGATTCCATGGCTTTTTTAAAAAATCCTTCAAATAGCCAAAAAAAACTAACTCGCTAGTAATTCTTGTGCATTTGCCATGCTAAATTCAGTGATTTTGTCACCTGCTAACAGACGTGCAATCTCTTTGACGCGATTTTTAGGATTTAGTTCAGTCATAGTTGTTTCTGTATGTTGGCTGTCAGAAGATTTTGCAACAAATAATTGTTGATGACCTTTACTCGCTACTTGAGGTAAATGGGTCACACAGATAACTTGTGTATTACTTGCTAATTGTTGCAGTTTATTCCCTACCATTGCAGCTGTAGGACCACTGATACCAACATCTACTTCATCAAATATTAAGGTAGGTGTTACAACTTTACTCGCTAATATAACTTGCATGGCTAAGCTAATACGTGATAATTCGCCACCTGATGCTACTTTATGCATGGCCTCTAAAGGTTGTCCTTTATTAATACTGACTAAAAATTTCACGTTATCTAGTCCGTTACTACTTAATTGCTCTAAGTTATTTAATGTATCTTGCTCAACATTAATGAAAAATTCACCATCAGGCATATTTAGTTCATGCATACTGCCACTAATTAATTTACTGAGTTTTTTAGCCGCAGCGGTTCTTGATTTTGATAATAATTGAGCTGCAGAAAAGTAATTTTGTTTGGCTTGTTCAATTTCATCATTAAGGCTAATTAACCTTGTTTCATCACCGCTTAATGAAATAAGTTCTGATGATAATTCAGCATGTAGCTGTACAATATTTTCAGGAGCAGTATTGTGCTTTTTAGCCAATTGTAAAGCTTGAGAGTAACGACTTTCAATGGTTGCGTAAGCTTGTGGATCTAATTCAAGCTGTTCATAGTAATGGTGCAATTCAGCATCTGCGTCTTGAATTTGTACTAGCGCCTCATTTAGGGAAAGGGCAACGTTTGCTAAACTTTTGTCGACTTTAGCTAAAGCATTAATATTTTCGCAAGTGTGATTTAGCGAATCCAGAATATTAAATTGTTCATTTTCTGAAAGCGATTGGAGAGCGCCTAAGGTTTCATTCAGTAAGTCTTGTGCATTAGAATAGCGCTTAAAATCACTTTCTAGTGTATTAAACTCTCCTTGTTGCAAAGCAAATTCGTCTAATTCTCTGACTTGATATTGTAATAGTTGGTGCTTGGCGTCTCTTGATATTTTTTCACTTTGAAGCTGTGTTAATTCAGCATTAAGTTGTTGCCACTTTTGATGGTGATATTTCACATCACTTATTAGCTCTAAATGATCAGCATAGTTATCGAGCAAATTTCTCTGTTCAGACGCTTTTACAATAAGTTGATGATCATGCTGGCCATGGATATTAATTAAAAATTGTCCCACTTCTTTTAACTGTGCTAAGGGGACTTGGCTACCATTGATATAGGCTTTTGAACGTCCTTCTGCGGAGATAACTCGTCTTAAAATACAGTCGTTATCACTCACTAAGTCATGATTTGTTAGCCACTTTTTAACTACTTTATTATGTTTAATATCGAATGTAGCTGCTAAATCTGCTTTTTTACAGTCAGGTCTTACAACATTTGTTATTGTTCTTTGTCCTAAGCATAACCCAAGAGCGCCGATAGCAATGGATTTTCCTGCTCCTGTTTCGCCTGTTATGGTTGTCATGCCTTTTTGCCAATCGATATCGAGTGAGCGAACAATAGCAAAATCTTGAATATTTAATTGTAAAAGCATAGTAGCTCCAAAATGTAATAAACGCTTTTTTAAATAATCGTCGTTAATTACGAAAAAACCAGTTACTGTTAATTTATACAGTAACTGGTTTTAGTGCAAGCTGTTTTACAATTTTTGTTTAAAAAAACTTCAACTTTATTTATTAGCCAAACTATATATGATTAATAAAGTTTGTTGCCCCAACTCAATTTACTCCGTAAAACGTTAAAGTAATCATGATCTAATGGGTGTATTAATCTTAAACCACATTCACTTTTCTTTATGATTACTTCATCTCCAGGCATTACCGATAAGATCACATGACCATCGCAACTTACTTGTAAGTTCTCATAATTTTCATTGGCAAGTATAAGCTTAATTTCACTGTCACCATCTACGACAATTGGTCGACTAGTTAAGGTATGAGGAAACATAGGCACTAATGATAATGCATTAAGGTTAGGGGTTAAAATTGGACCGCCTGCTGACATCGAGTACGCGGTAGATCCTGTTGGTGTTGATATAATTAAGCCATCTGAACGTTGGCTAAACATAAATACACCATCAATATAAACCTCAAACTCTATCATACTAGCCACTTTACCGGCATGCAGTACTGCTTCGTTAACAGCACTGTTAGAGCTTTTTAGTTTACCATGACGATAGACTTCAGCTTCAATAATAAAGCGTTGTTCTGATCTAGATCCGCCCCTTAAAATTGCATCAAGAGGAGGAAGTAAAGTACTAGGAGAAAGGTCAGTCAAAAAACCTAAGTTTCCTCGATTAACACCAATTACACCAATGTTATAACCTGCTAATACTCTTGCGGCACCAAGCATATAGCCATCACCACCAACAACAATCGCTAGATCTGCTTGGTCGCCAATATCCGTTAATGAAGTTATTGTGAGGTTTTCAATATTAAGCGAAAGCCCAACTGAACTTTCTACAAGTACTTGATAATTATTTTTTTGCAGGTGTTCGAGCAAGGTCTCTATAGTCGCTTTCGCACCTTCATGATTAGGTTTACCAATTAACCCTATCGTTTTGTATAGTTGTTTCATATGCTAATTTCTTAACTAAATATCTAGGATGTGATGATCTTTGTGTCATTACACAGACAAACTTTAAAGAGCAGTATACCCTAATAACTTACTGTCATATTTGCAGTTTCGCTGTATTTTATGCACTTGTAAAGTTGACTTTTATTAAATGAATTTCTTTTCAAGCTTGAATCAGAAAAACAAAGCCCCATAATTAGCCTCATTGATATAATTTATTTCGTTAGTTTAAACAGAAATTGGGAGTTTTCCATGACGACAGAGTCTACAAATGAAAATGGTGCTAATTTAACACCAGAGCAAGTTGCTGAAGATATTATTAAGCAAGCCGAAGAACAGGTTGAAGAGCAACATGAACATGGTCATGAAGCTATTAGTGCGGAACAAGAAAAAATTAATGAGCTTGAATTAGCGCTTGTTGCTGCACAATCAACAGTGAACGATCAAAAAGATTCAGTTGTTCGTGCAAAAGCTGAAGTTGATAATGTACGCCGCAGAAGTGCACAAGATGTCGAGAAAGCACGTAAGTTCGCTTTAGAAAAGTTTTCTGCTGAGTTATTACCTGTTGTTGATAACTTAGAACGTGCGATTAGCAGTGTAGATAAAGAAGATGAGGGACAAAAAGCTCTTGCTGAAGGTGTAGAGTTGACATTACAAAGCATGATGTCTGCTTTAGATAAATTTGGTGTAAAAGTTGTCGATCCACAAGATCAACCATTTAATCCAGAACTTCATCAAGCAATGTCTATGCAAGAAGTAGAAGGTGTAGCCCCGAACACTGTTATTGCTGTTATGCAAAAAGGCTATGAACTTAATGGTCGTTTAGTAAGGCCTGCGATGGTAATGGTATCTAAAGCCGCGCCAAGTGTTGATGCAACTGCATAGTTTTAATAGATAAAAAACGAAAAGCTAAACCATAGTGTTTAGCTTTTTTTTTTGTGGAATAATAGTATTTTTAATCAAATATTTATTAAATAATTAAAAGTGAATTGTTTTTTATGCCTTGCTAGGCTAATAAAAATGTAGCGTTTAGCATTTATGTACCGATAAGTGTTCATGTTATTTGTGTTGAATACACATTTTTTTACTTTTTTCGCTTTTAAGAGTTGAAAAGGCTTTTCAAGCCCCCATTTATTATTCAACGACAAATGATTCATTATTTAAACGCAGCTTACTTTATTTGTTAAGTTGCCGATTATTAAAATAGGAGCTCCCAAGATGGGCAAAATTATTGGTATTGACCTAGGAACAACTAACTCATGTGTGGCTGTTTTAGACGGTGGTAAAACACGTGTTATTGAAAATGCAGAAGGCGATCGTACAACCCCTTCTATTATTGCTTACACTGAAGAAGGCGAAACGTTAGTAGGACAACCTGCTAAACGTCAATCAGTGACCAATCCAAAAAATACATTATTTGCGATTAAGCGCTTAATTGGTCGTCGTTTTGACGACGAAGAAGTACAGCGCGATATTAAAATAATGCCATTTGGCATTGTTAAAGCAGACAATGGTGATGCTTGGGTTACAGCACGTGATAAAAACGTTGCGCCACCACAAGTTTCAGCTGAAGTTTTAGCTAAAATGAAAAAAACTGCGGAAGACTTTTTAGGCGAAACAGTAACCGAAGCGGTTATTACGGTACCTGCTTACTTTAACGATTCGCAACGTCAAGCAACTAAAGATGCTGGTCGTATTGCTGGTCTTGATGTAAAACGTATTATCAACGAGCCTACAGCTGCTGCACTTGCTTACGGTATGGACAAGCAAGAAGGTGATAAAACTGTTGCAGTTTACGATTTAGGTGGTGGTACATTTGATATCTCAATCATCGAAATTGATGAAATGGATGGCGAGCACACTTTTGAAGTATTAGCGACTAATGGTGATACTCACTTAGGTGGTGAAGATTTTGATAACCGTTTAATCAACTATTTGGTAGCAGAGTTTAAGAAAGATCAAGGAATGGACTTAACTGCTGATCCTCTTGCTATGCAACGCTTAAAAGAAGCTGCTGAAAAAGCAAAATGTGAATTATCTTCAGCACAACAAACTGATGTTAATTTACCTTACATCACAGCAGATGCTTCAGGTCCTAAGCACATGAACATTAAAGTAACTCGTTCAAAATTAGAGTCACTTGTTGAAGATATGGTAAAAGCTACATTAGAGCCACTTAAAAAAGCACTTAAAGATGCAGACTTATCAATCAGCGAAGTTAACGATGTAATTTTAGTTGGTGGTCAAACACGTATGCCATTAGTACAAAAAATGGTAACAGAATTTTTCGGTAAAGAGCCTCGTAAAGATGTAAACCCTGACGAAGCTGTAGCTGCTGGTGCTGCTATCCAAGCCGGTGTTCTTGCTGGTGACGTAACTGACGTATTACTACTTGATGTAACTCCACTTTCATTAGGTATTGAAACTATGGGTGGCGTTATGACTAACGTTATCGATAAAAATACTACGATACCGACTAAGCAATCACAAACTTTCTCAACTGCTGATGATAACCAAGCGGCTGTTACAGTTCATGTGGTTCAAGGTGAGCGTAAGCAAGCAAGTGCGAATAAGTCTTTAGGACAATTTAACCTTGAAGGTATTGATCCAGCGCCACGTGGTACACCACAAATCGAAGTAACTTTTGATATCGATGCTGATGGTATCTTGCACGTAACAGCTAAAGATAAAAACACGGGTAAAGAGCAAAAAATTACCATTAAAGCTTCTTCTGGTTTATCAGATGATGAAGTAGAGCAAATGGTACGCGATGCTGAAGCTAACGCTGATGAAGATGCTAAGTTCGAAGAACTAGTTCAAGCGCGTAACCAAGCAGATGGTATGGTTCATGCTACTCGTAAACAAATTGAAGAAGCTGGTGATGATTTACCAAGCGAAGACAAAGAGAAAATTGAAGCGGCATTAACAGAGCTTGAAGCTGCAATTAAAGGCGATGATAAAGCTGAAATTGATGCTAAATCTCAAGCTGTTATTGAAGCGTCTGCTAAGTTAATGGAAATTGCTCAAGCGAAACAACAAGCTCAAGCAGCTCCAGAAGGTGCTGAAGCATCAAGTGATGATGCAGCTCCTGCTGACGATGTTGTTGATGCAGAGTTTGAAGAAGTTAAAGAAGACAAGTAAGTCGATTTAAGCTTTAAATTGAATAACTTTCAATAAGTTATATTCAATGTGTAGTAAAGCGTCGGTCTTAATCCGGCGCTTTTTGTTATAAAAAGATGTGAAAATACTGTGAATTTATTGCACTAGTAAATAGCCGTAACCAAGAAGCCAATTATGTCAAAACGTGATTATTATGAAGTTTTAGGGGTGAGTAAAAGCGCCACTGAAAAAGAAATCAAAAAAGCTTATAAACGCTTAGCGATGAAATTTCACCCTGATCGTACTCAAGGTGATAAAGACAAAGAAGAGCAATTTAAAGAAGTAAAAGAAGCTTACGAAGTACTGAACGATGACCAAAAACGTGGCGCTTATGACCAATACGGTCATGCTGCTTTTGAACATGGTCAAGGTGGTGGTGGCGGCCATGGCGGTTTTGGCGGTGGTTCTTTTGACGATATATTTGGCGATATTTTTGGCGGCGGTGGTCGTGGAAGAGGTCAAAGCCAATCACGCGCACGTCGTGGTTCTGATTTACGTTATAACTTAGATATATCACTTGAAGAAGCGGTTAAAGGTAAAACGTTAGAAATTAAAGTACCTACTTATGTTGCTTGTGAACCTTGTGATGGTTCAGGTGCTAAAAAAGGTACTAGCGCGAAAACTTGTTCTACTTGTCATGGACATGGACAGGTGCAAATGCGCCAAGGCCTGTTTGCTGTTCAGCAAACTTGTCCAACTTGTAGTGGTAAAGGTAAAGTTATTACAGACCCTTGTACATCATGTCGAGGTCAAGGTCGTGTAGAGAAAACTAAAACGTTATCGGTTAAGATTCCACCAGGCGTTGATACAGGCGATAGAATTCGTTTATCTGGCGAAGGTGAAGCCGGCGAACTTGGTGCTCCTGCAGGGGACTTATACGTTCAAACGAATGTACAAGATCATGCAATATTTGTCCGTGATGAAAATAACTTGTATTGTGAAGTGCCTATCAGCTTTACGACAGCAGCATTAGGTGGTGAAATCGAAGTACCTACTTTAGAAGGTAAAGTTAAGCTTAAAGTGCCGAAAGAAACACAAACGGGTAAAATGTTCCGATTACGTGGTAAAGGTGTTAAATCGGTACGTAGTAGTTTTACTGGTGATCTAATGTGTAAAGTGGTTATTGAAACCCCAGTGAACTTGTCAGGCGACCAAGCAGACTTATTAAGACAACTTGAAGATAAAATGGGTAAGAGCAGCTCTAAGCATCGCCCTAAAGAAACAGGTTTTTTCGAAGGTGTTAAAAACTTCTTTGATGACTTAAAAAGTTAAGCATTAATTTTTATCAGTGTTATATGAAAAAGGTTGAACATTACGTTCAACCTTTTTTTGTACTATTATTTAAAACTATAAGCCCACTTAATGTTATTAATGATGCAAATTAATCGTCAAAATTAGGCAGGACACCGCTGCGACTATGCTCAAAAATAAGTGATGTTTCAACATTAGTAACTTCGTCTCTTGAGGTTATGGCATTAAATACAAATTGACGTAAATGTTCACTATCACGAACAGACATATGAATAAAGTAATCAAAATTTCCGCCCATATGGTAAAGGCTAATAATTTCAGGGAGTTTGAGTAAATCGTCGCGTAATTGGTTAACAATATCTTCAGAGTAGGGTTGTAAACGTATTGCCGCTATTGCTTCGATGTTACCGCCAATAGTTTTAAAGTTAACATCGATAAATGCATTTTTTATTACGCCATTGCTTTTTAAGCGTTTAACTCTTTCTAAGCAAGTTGATGGTGCAATACCAATTTGCGCCGCTAATTCTTTATTGGTGATATCAGCATCATTGTATAATATGGTTAATATTTGTAAATCTATACTGTCGAGCTTCTTCATTTGGCGCCTTTAAAATAATTATTGCTTGATTAAAGTAAATACTACACTTAATTCAGGTGGTGAAACTAGTATAATATGTTAATTTATTGAATTTTTGACGTTTTAAATTTTATTATCCGAATTTTTTGTAGTCGTTAGCATTGATTAATGTGGTAAAATCGTTAAAAATTTTACCTTGATATTGTTTGCCAGTACTGGGTCATTTGACATATTATGACTGTATATCTATGTAATTGTTTTTCGTTATAAAAAATAAAAGGTTTACTCTATGACTTTGCTTTGGATACCCTTGTTATCCTTACTTGGCAGTATTATTTCTTCAATGACGGGGAAGTTAACACGCAATCAATCAACGGGTTTGACGATGTTAATGCCAATCATCGCATTAATTATTGCTGTATCTCTCGCACCCGCTGTGTTTTCTGGTGAAGATATTCGTGAAACATTTTCTTGGATCCCTTTACTCGGGATCGATATAGCTTTTCGACTCGATGGTTTAGCACTACTCTTTGTCTTTATGATCTTAGTGATTGGCATTTTAGTTATCTTCTATGCGCGTTATTACTTAAGTGGTAATGACTCTATGCCGAAGCTTTATTCTTATTTAATGTTATTTATGACAGCAATGCTTGGTATTGTGATGTCCAATAATATTATTCAGCTTTGGTTTTTCTGGGAACTTACCAGTATTAGTTCATTTTTGTTAATTAGTTATTGGTGGCATCAATCTGAAGCACGTAAAGGTGCTATTATGGCTTTAACCATAACAGGGGGGGGCGGTTTAGCATTACTAGCAGGTTTACTACTTTTAGGGAATATTGTTGGTAGCTATAATTTAGATGTTATTTTAGCGAGTAAAGAAATAGTTCAAGCGAGTTATTGGTATGAAACAACCCTTGTTTTAATTTTATTAGGGGCTTTTACAAAGTCTGCACAATTTCCTTTTCACTTTTGGTTACCTCATGCAATGGCAGCACCAACGCCGGTTAGTGCTTACCTTCATTCAGCAACTATGGTTAAAGCAGGTGTTTTCTTATTAGCTCGTTTTTATCCTGTTTTAGCTGGTACTGATATGTGGTTTATTATTGTCAGTATTACTGGTTTGACTACATTGCTATTCGCCGCTTATGTCGCTCTGTTTAAGCATGACTTAAAAGGATTACTCGCTTATTCTACGATAAGCCATTTAGGGTTAATTACCTTACTGTTTGGTTTAAACACCGACTTAGCTACTGTCGCTGCTATTTTTCATATTATTAACCATGCTACGTTTAAAGCTTCTCTTTTTATGGCAACCGGCATTATTGATCATGAAACAGGGACGCGTGATATGCGCAGACTTAATGGTATGTGGCGATATATGCCGTATACCGCAACACTAGCTATGGTTGCTGCAGCCGCTATGGCAGGTGTACCGTTGCTCAATGGTTTTTTATCAAAAGAAATGTTTTTTGCTGAAACACTCCATCAACAATTATTAGGGTCAATGTCATGGATTATTCCTGTATTTGCCACTATAGCGGGTGCGTTAGCTGTTGCTTATTCTGCTCGCTTTATTCACGATGTGTTTTTTAATGGCGATCCTATTAACTTACCTAAACAACCTCACGAGCCACCTCGCTATATGCGAGTACCAATCGAAATTTTAGTGGCGTTGTGTTTGGCTGTAGGAATTTTTCCTAATTATATTGTTAATGATATTTTAACTGCTGCCTCTTTTAGTGTACTTGGTGGTTATGTTCCTACGTTTAAAGTAACACTATGGCATGGTTTTAACTTGCCTTTATTAATGAGTGCTGTTGCGGTTACTGGTGGTTTAATTTTATATACTCAGCGCCGTTATTTATTTAGATTTCAAGAGTCATTACCACCACTTAATGCGAAGAAAGCTTTTGATGGTTTAATTTATGATATGACTAAATGGTGTCAAGCTAAGATAAACGCAATTGAAAATGGCTCATTACAACGCTATTTAACCATTATATTTCTTGTCGTGTTAGTTTTTGCTGGTTGGCCGTTATTTGAAATGGATTATTTAAGCGGACAAAAAGATTTAACACCCATTGATAGTCACAATGCGATAGGAGCTGCACTATTAATGATAGGTGCCTTGAGTACTGTTATTTGGTATCGCAAGCGAGTAATTGCATTGTTAATGATTTCGGTGGTTGGATTAATGGTATCTGTTGCATTTACCCGTTTCTCAGCGCCCGATTTAGCATTAACTCAGTTAACTGTTGAAGTTGTTACCATTGTATTGCTTATGTTGGCCTTATTTTTCTTACCTCAACAGTCAATAAAAGAGAGTAGTTCAATTCGCTTAGTTCGCGATGTAGGTATTTCTGCGGCTTTAGGGGTTGTTGTAGCGAGTATCTGTTACGCACTCATTACTCGTCCACTTGAATCTATTTCTGATTTTTTCTTAGCGAATGCAAAAACAGGTGGCGGTGGCACTAACGTTGTTAATGTTATTTTAGTGGATTTTCGTGGCTATGACACATTAGGTGAAATATGTGTTCTTGGTATTGCCGCATTAGGTATTTACAAATTGTTGATTAATTTACCATTATCAATTCCTGTTAGAGACAGTGAAGGGCGTACGTGGGCTAAAGAAAGATATCCAATTTTATTAGCGAGTATTTCACAATCGTTACTACCTTTAGCATTAATGGTGTCGTTCTATATTTTCTTACGTGGACATAACTTACCTGGTGGTGGATTTATTGCGGGCTTAGTAACAGCGGTTGCATTTATCTTGCAATATATAGCCCATGGTTCGAACTGGATTGCTGAGCGATTAACGATTAACTACCGTAAAATTATTGCATCGGGCATTACTATTTCATTATTTACTGGTGTTGGCAGTTGGTTTTTTGGTAAGCCTTTCATGACAACCTGGTTTGATTATTTCGACATTCCGTTTATTGGGAAAATAGAACTAGCCAGTGCCTTAATGTTTGACTTAGGTGTCTATATTACAGTGGTGGGAGCTACCCTGATGATTTTAGCTAGTCTTGGTAAATTAACGATGAATACGCCTAAAGAAGAGGTGAAAACTTAATGGAAATACTTTACGCATCCTGTGTTGGGTTACTCGTTGCTTGTGGTGTTTTTTTAATACTACGCTCTAGAACTTTTACCGTTGTATTAGGATTAACAATGCTCTCTTATGCGGTGAATTTATTTCTATTTTCATCAGGTAGGCTCAGTCTTAACCACGCGGCGGTGTTGGGATATAACACTGAATACACTGATCCATTGCCACAAGCTTTAGTGTTAACAGCGATTGTTATTGGTTTTGCTATGACTGCATTTGTTGTAATTCTAGCGATTAGAGGACGTGCTGATATCGGCAATGATCATGTAGATGGTAAGCTGCCAGTTAAAAACAAGAAGAGTAAAGTATGATCCAGCATTTGACATTTTTACCTATTTTATTACCAATGCTCGCAGGGGTTACTTTATTGCTACCGCCCTTTGGCAGTAAGACAACAAGTAGAAGAATTACCTCAGTAATATTTAGTGTTATCACTTTTGCTGCTTCATTAATTTTATTATTGTATGTGCAAGCTAATGGTGTTCAAATTTATGAGATTGGTAATTGGAGTGCGCCTTTTGGTATTGTCTTAGTGGCAGATCCATTATCAACATTACTGGTGTGTTTAACTACTTTACTCGGCGTTGTCTGTACACTTTATGCTTGTGCTGGTGATGATGAGAAGGGGAGTTTTTTTCATCCATTAGTTTATTTTTTAATATTAGGTGTCAATGGCGCTTTTTTAACAGGTGATGCATTTAATTTATTTGTATTTTTTGAAGTATTGCTTATTGCCTCGTATTCTTTACTAATGCATGGCGGAGATAAACAAAATACACGTGCGGCATTGCATTATGTTATTTTAAACCTTGTTGGTTCAGCGGTATTTTTAATCGCTTTAGGAGTTCTGTATGGCGTATTAGGTACGCTAAATATGGCAGACATGGCTTTGAAAGTAACCTTATTACAAGGTGACGATGTTTATTTAGCTAAAGTAGGTGGGCTTTTACTTTTAGTTGTTTTTGCATTAAAAGGTGCGCTATTACCTTTACATTTATGGTTACCTAATACTTATGCTACCGCTATACCTGTCGTTGCTGCATTGTTTGCGATTATGACAAAAGTTGGCGTTTACTCAATGATGCGTGTTTATACCCTCATATTTGGTGAACAAGCTGGCGAATTAAGTCATATGGCGCAAAGTTGGTTATGGTGGCTTGGACTTGCAACGATAGCGATGGGTACCATAGGGGTACTTGCTAGTCAGGATCTAAGAAAGCTAGTGGCTAACTTAGTTATAGTTTCCGTAGGGACATTAGTTGCACTTATTGCTGTGCAGACTGTTGAAGCAAGTTCTGTGGCTATTTATTATCTCGTTCACTCAACGTTAGTTACTGCTGCGTTATTCATTTTGGCGGGATTAATTGCACGCCAAAGAGGCCATGTTGCTGACAAAGTAGTAGCAGGCCCTCCAGTGTCTCAACCTAAACTGTTAGGTATTTGCTTTTTAGTATCGGCTATTGCAATCATAGGAATGCCACCTTTATCAGGCTTTATTGCTAAGGTATGGTTGCTTAAAGCTACTTTAGACACGGAATATACGGCTGTTTTTTGGTTGCTCTATTTACTCGCTAGTTTAGCGGTATTATTTGGCGTAGCGAAAGCAGGTAGCACTGTTTTTTGGCATCACCCAGAAAAAAGCATTAATATTAAAGAACAAGAGAAAGTACAGCCTGTTCAGATAGTCGCATTGTGTATTTTAGTTTCAGCAGCTCCTATAATGACCATATTTGCAGGGCCACTAAGCGAGTATTCAATTGGTGCTGCTATCGAGTTACATGACTTTAATAACAATATTAAACTTACTTTAGGAGGTCAGTAATGCGGCTTGAAACACGCTTTAAATGGCTACCTGCTCCATTATTAAGCCTTTTATTATTTTTTGTATGGTTGTTATTAAATAACAGTTTTTCAGCCGGACATGTTTTATTAGCTGTTGTTTTAGCGATTATAATTCCTTTAATTACTAACCCGTTTAACACAAAGCAACCATTAGTTATAAAACGTTGGTTGGCGGTTAAGCACTTATTCTTAGTCTTGTATGATATTGTGACGGCCAATGTGCAGGTTGCCATTTTGATTTTAGGCCCAACTAAAAAACTAACACCTGGCTTTGTTAAAGTGCCGCTAGATTTAACAAGTAGTTTACCAATTACTATTTTGGCAAGCACGGTCTCTTTAACGCCAGGTACTGTAAGTGCTGAAGTTTATCCTTGGACAGAGTGCCTTACTGAAAGTGATAACACCGAGCAGCGTTATTTATTGATACATGTGTTAAATCTTAAAGATGAACAAGCGTTAATCAATACAATTAAGCAGCGTTATGAAGCACCTTTAAAGGAGATATTTCAATGTTAGAAACGGTTCTTTTAATTGTGTTTGCGATGATTGGAATTTCATTACTCTTAAATGTTTGGCGACTATTAGTTGGTCCTTCTTTACCTGATAGAATACTTGCGCTTGATACTATGTATATCAATAGTATTGCATTAATAATCTTGTACGGGATGAGTATGGGGACTTCTTTATATTTTGAAGCCGCGCTGTTAATCGCTATGTTAGGTTTTGTCAGTACAGTAGCAATATGTAAATACCTGCTACGTGGCGATATTATTGAATAAGGAGTAAATTATGGCAGAGTGGATTATTTCAATCTTATTATTAATTGGTGGCTCTTTTGTACTGGTTGGCTCTATTGGTTTAGTGAAAATGCCTGACTTTTTCATGCGCCTTCATGGTCCTACTAAAGCGACTACCCTTGGTATGGCATCTTTATTAACTGCGGCAATGATATTTTTTAGTACCACACAAGCAGAGTTAAGTGTAAAAGAAATACTCATTTCTTTATTTTTGTTATTAACTGCGCCAATCAGTGGTTACATGATGATAAAATCAGCGATTCATCATCAACTTGAATCTATTGAGCGTACGCAGGGTAAAGACAATATAGAAGACGCTTAGTTTACTATATTGTCAACCATTTAATAAAAGCATGAATTTAATTCATGCTTTTTTCTTTTCAGAACCTATTAGCACTTTAAAATATTAAACCCAGTATAAGTAGTTTTAAAATATCGATGTAACATTCACTATTCTTCGATACAATAGCACTATAAATTTTAAGATTGTTTCCGTTTAATGTCTCACCCAATAATGTCTCACGATCATCATCAATACCAAGATTTAATTAAATTGTTTAACGCAAATTTTAGTGACAGTCATAATACTCGTTTGGTAAAAGGTAATGATGAACCTTTATATCGCCCAGCATCGAATGACTGTAGTTACCATCAAATTATTTTTGCACATGGCTTTTATTCAAGTGCTTTGCATGAAATATCGCATTGGTGTATTGCAGGTAGCCGTCGACGTTTATTAGAGGATTTTGGTTATTGGTATCAGCCTGACGGAAGAAATGAGACAGAGCAAAAAGCGTTTGAACAAGTAGAAGTTAAACCACAAGCTGTTGAATGGGCTTTTTGTGTTGCAGCAAACAAAAAATTTACCGTATCTGCAGACAATTTAAATGGTTTTCAATCAAATACCCAATCATTTGAAGCAGCTGTTTATCAACAAGTTTTACATTATCTTGATGTTGGCTTTCCTGCGCAGGCACAAACTTTTATTGTGACCTTGTGCCAGTTTTATCAAACAACATATCCATTAAGTGCTGAGCAGTTTGCTCTTAAGAGATCTTATTATGAATAATATATTTAACTTAGGTTTTATCATTAACCCTATAGCTGGAGTAGGTGGTAGCGTGGCTTTAAAAGGCAGTGATGGCGAAGGGATCGCAGACAAAGCTATTTCTTTAGGCGCTACAGCTAAAGCTAACGAGCGTGCTAAATTAGCACTAGAAATTTTATTACCATACAAAGATCAAATCACCATCTATACCGCGAGTGGTTTAATGGGAGAGAACTGCGCTAAGGCTTTAGGCTTTACTGTGAAAATTGTTTATCAAACCCCTGAAGTGACTTCAGCTATAGATACAGAGAATGCTGTCGAGGCTTTATTAAAGCTACCTATTAAGCAAACTATTGATATTTTACTTTTTGCTGGCGGCGATGGTACTGCAAGGAATATTAACGATAAAGTAGGCGATAAAACTCCTGTTTTGGGTATCCCTGCGGGGTGTAAAATACATTCGGGTGTTTATGCTATTACGCCAAAAGCAGCAGGTAGAGTTATTGAGTTGATGGTAACTAAGCAATTAGTAACGTTAACTGAAGCTGATGTCATGGATATTGATGAAAGTTTGTTTCGTCAAGGCGTAGTAAAAGCTAAGCGTTACGGTGAAATGCAAGTACCAAGTGAATTACGCTACATTCAAGCAGTAAAATCAGGAGGGAAAGAGTCTGATGAGTTAGTATTACAAGATATCGCTGCACATGTTATTGAGCACATGGAAGATGACCTTTACATTATTGGATCTGGCTCAACGACAGCTTTTGTAATGGAAGAGCTCGCCCTTGACAATACCTTGTTAGGTGTAGATTTAGTTCAGGACCAAACATTGCTAGCAAGTGATTTAACAGAGCCTGAACTTTGGCATTATATCGAGCGTCACCAAAGCAATAATACTTCAAGTCATAATAACAACATTAAGCTTGTTATTACTTTGATCGGTGGGCAAGGGCATATTTTCGGTCGTGGTAATCAACAGCTAAGTCCAAGAATACTCAGGGCTATCGGGAAAGAAAATATCTTTATAATTGCAACAAAAGCCAAGTTAAGTGCTTTAGATGCTCGCCCACTAATTAGCGATACTGGTGATAGCGAACTTGATCAATTTTTTTCAGGCTTTATGCCAGTGATAACTGGTTATAAAGATCAAGTGTTATACCCAGTTGCTAGTCCAGTTTAACGTTTAAATTTTCAATAGGAAGTACAATGCAGTTTAAAAATTTGGCAGAACTTTATCAATACTTTGACGAACTTGCTGAGCAAGATGCAGAAAGTGATGTATTATTTTCAAGTAGTTATATTCGCGGTTTTATTGGTTTGTCAGCTAGTAAGTTTGGTGATGAACAACAACCTTTATCTCTAGCACTAGCTGAAGATGTGAGTGAGAGCCTACAGCAGTCACGAGCAGAGTTAACGCCGAGTGATCGAGAACTCGTTAAGCAATATTGGCAAGAAATGTTGATTCATTTTAGTTAACTTTGCAACAAGCTGTGTAAGTGAACATATTGCTTATTATAAAATAGATACTTCAGTTAAAGTGACTAAGTTATTTTCTTTAGCAATAAGAACATTATCAATTAATCTAGCAGGGCATTGCAGATTTTTAATTCCTATTGCACGATTTCTACCCGTGTCTTTAGCAATATAAAGCCCTTTGTCTGCTAAATTAATTAATTCGTTAATATCTTCTGTACTGTTTGCATTTTCTATCGGTAGATAACCAATACTTATCGTGATTGTTTTCGGCGTATCTTCAATAATAATTTGTGCCTTACTTACTAGTTTTAGAATACGCTCGACAACGGCATCAATGCGTAAATTATCATCAGGTGAAAGAATGATCAAAAACTCTTCACCCCCTAATCGAACTACACTATCAAGTAAACGCGAATCGCCTTTCAAATTATTCACTAGCTCTTTTAAGACAATATCACCAGCACTATGACCATAAGTATCGTTGAATGACTTAAAGTGATCAATATCAATCAATAACAGGTAGCTTGTTTGCTTGTTTTGGCAATAATCGATTAATTTGTTGCAAACCACTTCATCAAAATATCGACGATTATAAGCTTGAGTTAATGGATCATAGTAGCGTTGTCGATTAAGCTCTTCTCGTTTATATTGCTGCTTTTTCCAAATCCGCCATAAAAAATGCACCAAGATAACGAACAAAACAAAAGCCTGTGCGGCTGCCATAATAACAATGACATTATTTTCTTTTGATAGCTGTTGATTACTATTTACCGCGGCTGCTAATTGGCTTTGACTGATAATGTTGTCATCATTTCTTATTGCTTGGTTTGCTGCTGAGACTATTTTTTTTAATGCTAAACTATTTGCTGAAATATATGCTTTTGAAAGTTCAAGGTATTGCTTATAGGCCTGACTACTTTGTTGATAGTTCTGCGTTAGCGCTAGTATTTCTGATTGCTTCAACCAAGCTTCAATTATAGTGTCTGTTTCATTATTTTCTTTAAAATAAAGTAATGCTTGAGAAAAATTTTGCTGAACTTTATCTTTTAAATTCCCATCCATTATCTGTAGAAAACTTAAGTACAGCTGACTGTACATTAATAAAAAACTTTCATCATAGTGTTTCGCATATTGGCTAACGTCATTAATTAATTTTTGAGCATTAGAGGTTTTGTTTTGAAGTAGAAATAGGTAAGCAATATCTAAATTAATAAATTGGACTTCACGATGATTTTTTTTCTTTTGTGTTAATGTTAATGATTTTTTATGGTCAAGTAGTGCATCATCTAAACGATTTAACCGAGTGAGGATAAAAGCTTGATTGGTGTAAATTTCTGATAAGTACTGTTTGTTTTCTCGTTGTTCAGTAGCAAGTAAAGCTGATTTACTGTGTTCTAGTGCTATATCAAACTGTTCGGACAGAAAAAATAATTCAGCAAGTAATTGATGAACACTAGACAAACGAGGTTGATCATTGTTTGCTTGTGCAACTTCTAACCCCGTAAATAAAGCGGCTTCAGATAATTGATAATCCTGTAGTTCAATAAATGTATAATAAGCATTTAATCCTATCCAATATTTAAGTGTGGCAAGTTCAGCTTGTTGCACATAAATATAAGCCTTAATGATCGCTCTTTTATAGGCTGCTTTATCTTCATAAAGGCGAGTTATTTCTGCTTCACACAAAGCTGTGGCAGCCCTAACTGAGCCGTTATCACTGAACTTAATTGATAAATCTTGTAAATCTTTTAAACGACTTTTCGCTAATGTTGAAGTTAGTTCTGCTCTTAGTGCGCAATCATAGGCTAAGAATAGCGCTTTTTCTGCTGGAGTCGCTTGAGGTGAATTGGCCAGTAATTCGTCCATTTTTTGTAGTAATTCTGAACTATTATCACCGTATTGTTTGGCAATTTCGTCCATTTTTAATTCTAAAGGCGAGAAGGTATTATTTTGTTGAGCAGAAAGGAGATTGGTAAAAATCAATAGAAGTAATGCTAAAAATCTAATTTTCATGACTTACTACCTACTTGTTTATCGATTGATATAATTGATTAAATACAGTCCTTTATATGGTTAGTTTTAAAGGTTATTGAATACGAATAGCCGCTATTGAAAATATAGTCTTTAAAACATGTCAGTTATTTTCAGTAAATTGGATTTCAGCGCGAATGTCAAGTTTAAGCTGTGTGTTTATTGTACTAAAATAGCAGGAGAATTTATTTAGATTTAATAATATCTCTTATAACAAAACGATTTGCACTTAGATTAAACAACATTTTATTATCAACAGGGTAAGGGGTTCCGCAAATATCGGCCGCAAGAATATCAGCGGCCAGAGGAGCTGAACACAAGCCTCTTGCACCAAACCCTGTCATCACATAAAGATTATCTATTACAGGTGCTGCTTGATGATATTTCCAGTTTTTATCCTTTGCTAAGTGTCCATAAGTTTGTTTGTGGGCAGCAATATCAGGCATAGCACCAACCATAGGAAGATGATCCGGTGTCATACAGCGTAGCCTTGCTTTACTACTTTTGATATCAGCAATTGTCCAATCGGTTATCTTAGGTAAACATTTTTCAAGCATATTTAAATTAAATACATCATCTTCTGTTGTTACCTCTGTATTAAAATCATCTTTAGTAAAGGTTGCTCCAATACAATGCTCACCATTGTTTTGAGGGGTTAAATATCCTTTATGACAAATAACAGTTGAAAGGTTTTTAATTTTATCATTTGATTGCATGCTGGTTACTTGCCCGCGCACTGCTGTTAAAGGGAGTTGTTCAATAACATTTAAGTTAATTGATTCAGCACCGCCGCAAACAATTAAGATTGGTTCATTTATTTGAGCCGTTTGTGTATTTAATTGCCAGCTTCCGTTTGCTTGCTGGGCTATGCTTTTAACATTCACAGAGGTTTCAATTTTTAATCGATTGGTCTTTTTTGCGGTTTGTAAAAGTTGTTCAACTAACTCGATTGGCGCAACCCAACCTGCGTGAGGCATAAATAATCCGCCGTAAGCTAATGGTATACCTGCAATTTCGCTAGCTTGCTTACTTGTTACACCGTGAATAAGTTTATCAGGCCAAGCGTTAATTCGGTCAAAATTGTGCTGCCTATCGACTAATGTCGCTTTATAACTAACCTCTAACAAACCGCACCAGTTGTAGCTATAATGTGCTCCTTTATCTAAAAGTTCACTATATAGTGCTTTAGCGTGCCAAAATGCTTGTTGATAAAAGTCACTAATATCATCTTTTTGTTGATGCAATAATGGATATAAAGCGCCTATTGCATTACTAGAAGCGCCTTGCGCTACTGTGTTTTCTTTACAATATAAAGTAACTTTTACACCTTGTTTGGTCAGTGCGTAAGCAGCACAGGCCGATGCAATACCGCCCCCAATAATAGCAACTTGCCCTGGTTTAACGATAGTAGGGCGTAATTGATAACCTTTTCCTGATGTTTTGTTTTGTTGAAACTTTGCCGTTAGTATTTCCTTTTTAAAGCCTGATGTTGCCTGTTTCTTTATTCTAAAGCCGACATGCATTAGTTTTCTACGTACATCACCTGAAATAGTAAAGGTACTTAAATCAGCTTGGTCTTTTGATAACCTTGCTATTTGTTCAAAAAGAGAAGCGCTCCACATTGCCGGATTTTTTGACGGGGAAAAACCATCTAAATACCATACATCTACTAAGCCAAGCTTAGGGCAGCGTAATGTAGATAATGCTTGGCTAGCATCCTCGAACATTAACTGTAACTTAACTTGGTTATTGAAAAAACTAAGCTCACAATCTTGTGCTAACTTACCAGATGAATTGACTGGGTATTGTCTAATAAGTTGTTGAGCCAAATCAGCCAACTCAGGTAATACTGATAATGCTTGAGTAAGCTGCGTTAAATTAAGTGGATACTTTTCGACACTTATATAGGTTAAAGCAGCTAATGTTTTTTCGGGAGTTTGTTCGGCGGTATTAGCTGCTACTTTTGTTAAGCATGATTGATATGCTTGTAAAGTCAGTAAAAAATTTAAACCACTACCAAAGCCTGTTTCAGCAATTGTTAACGAACTTATGCCACTTAGTAACTTTTCAGTAATATTGTTGGTCTTGATAAATATTTCTTTGCTTTGATCTGAGCCTGTTTTGATATCAAAATAAATGTCATTAAATTTGGCACTATAAGGAGCACCATTCTGATCAAGAGAAAATGTGGAAGTATTAGTCACAACAATAAATTTTTTAACGATAGATAAGTGTTATTTTAACTAGCTTTTTGCGTTATTTATACGAGTAAATCAATAAAGCGACCAAGTTATCGTTTCTAATTCACATTACTAATGATAAAATCAGTGTACAAGTGTACGCTGGATAGACCAGTTGAGTGGGCAAAAGTCTGTATGATACGCCCGAATTCTTAAAATTTGAGTTGGTTAATTAAATGAAACGTGTAGTTATTACTGGTTTAGGTATAGTGTCGAGTATCGGCAACAATGCAGAAGAAGTTTTAGCGTCTTTAAAAACAGGGCGTTCAGGTATTACAAGAGCAGAAAGTTTTGATGAAGTGGGCTTGCGAAGCCAAATTTGGGGTAAACCCGATATCGATACTAAAGCATTAATTGATCGTAAAGCTTATCGCTTTATGGGAGATGCAGCTGCTTACGCTTACATTGCAATGCAACAATCGATTGATGATGCAAAATTAACTGAAGATCAAGTTTCAAATGTACGTACCGGTATTGTAGCTGGTTCTGGTGGTGCTTCATCAGCTAATATCGTGTCTTCGTCTGATACATTACGCGAACGTGGTATTAAACGTGTTGGTCCATATGCGGTACCTAAAACTATGTCGAGTACTATTTCAGCATGTTTAGCTACCCCTTTTAAAATTAAAGGTGTTAACTATTCAATTAGTTCGGCTTGTGCGACCAGTGCGCATTGTATAGGACATGCTGCTGAGCTGATTCAATTAGGTAAACAAGATGTTGTCTTTGCTGGTGGCGGTGAGGAAGTCGATTGGTCTTTAGCTATGATGTTTGATGGCATGGGCGCACTTTCTTCTAAGTATAATGATACACCTGAAAAAGCTTCTCGTACTTATGACGCTGATCGCGATGGTTTTGTTATTGCTGGCGGCGGCGGTATGGTCGTTGTAGAAGAGCTTGAACATGCATTGGCTCGTGGCGCTCATATTTATGCTGAAATTGTTGGTTATGGCGCAACCTCAGATGGTTACGACATGGTAGCTCCAAATGGTGAAGGTGCTGTTCGTTGTATGCAACAAGCTATGCATGGTGTGGAAGGTGAAGTTGATTACTTAAATACTCATGGCACATCAACACCTGTAGGTGATGTAAAAGAGCTTGGTGCTATTCAAGAAGTGTTTGGTCAAAAATCACCTGCAATTAGCGCGACTAAAGCAATGACAGGGCACGCCCTTGGTGCTGCTGGTGTTCATGAAGCTATTTTCTCTATGTTAATGTTAGAAAATAATTTTGTTGCTCCATCAATTAATATTGACACGTTAGACGAACAAGCTGAAGGTTTAGACATTGTAAGAGAAATGCGCGAAACTGAATTAAATATGGTTATGTCGAATAGTTTTGGATTTGGCGGCACTAACGCGACTTTAGTGATGAAAAAGTTTAAAAATTAATTTAAATACAGCTTTAAAGACAAGGTTACGCTTTAAATTATATTTAATAAAAAGCCCTATAAAACAATTGAATGTTTTTAGGGCTTTTTTATTTTTGTTTTAACTATTTTAAGTATAATTACCGAAAATTATTTCCTGTGTGTAAGTCAATCGCGAATGAAAATTTTTTATGATGAAAATATGCCTTTTGCTAAAGAGTTTTTTAGTGATATTGGCGAGTTGGTGCCGTTCTCTGGCCGAAAATTAACCGCTGAGCAGGTAGGCGATGCTGACATTTTATTAGTCCGTTCAATTACCAAGGTTAATGAAGCGCTATTAAAGTTTAATAGAAAGCTGTTATTTGTGGGAACTGCCACTATTGGTATTGACCATATTGATCAAGAGTACCTATTAAAGCGTAATATTCCCTTTAGTTCGGCGCCGGGGTGTAATGCAATCTCAGTAGCTGAATACGTGCTAAGTGCTTTGGTGATTTTAGCGGAGCAAAAACTTTTTAATGTACTCGATCTTACCGTTGGCATTATTGGGGCAGGCAACACCGGAACTCGATTAAGTGAGAAGCTTTGCGCATTAGGCATTAAGCATGTCATGCACGATCCATTGCTCGAGCAACAAGGAGACAAGCGTCAGTTTGTTTCTTTATCTCAAGCATTAGCATGTGATGTGGTGTCTTTACATGTGCCATTAACCCGCAGTGGTAATTTCCCTACGTTTCATTTACTCAATGAAGAGCGCCTGCAAGCGCTTTGCGATAATCAAATATTGATCAATGCTTGTCGTGGAGAAGTTATTGATAATCAAGCATTACTCGCTTTAAAAAAACAAGGAATGAAAACATCAATAATTTTAGATGTTTGGGAAAATGAGCCTGATATTTTACACGCGTTAATTCCATATGCTGATATTGCCACAGCACACATCGCTGGTTATAGCTTAGAAGGAAAAGCCCGTGGTAGTGAAATGCTCTATCTGGCATTATGTCAACAGTTAAAAATTCCTCCCAAAAAGCAACTGAGTGAGTTTTTACCGGCACCGTCAATTGACCAAGTTCAAATAAAGCAGGATTTTAGTGAAATAGTACTAAACCAGCTAGTGAAAATGGTTTACGATGTCAGGCGAGACGATGCATTATTTCGTCACCAAATTATTAACCAAGGTTTCGATTATATTCGCAAAACATACCCCGCTCGCAGGGAGTTTTCTGCAATATCGGTTACTTTGGCAACTTCTGTCAAGACTGATGTGCCACATCAACTTGGCTTTACTAAATTATCCTAAATAAGAGAGAGGGGCATGGCACAGAAATTTGACGTTTGCGTACTTGGCGCAACTGGACTTGTTGGTAAAACAATTATAGAAATACTTGAGCAAAGAGATTTTCCAATTAATAAACTTTACCCACTAGCAAGCGCTCGCTCTGCGGGTGAGTTTATTGAGTTTAATGGCGAAAGCGTAGAAGTGCTTGATGCTGATAATTTTGATTGGAGCCAAGCACAAATTGGCTTTTTCTCTGCTGGCGGGAACATTTCGGCAAAGTATGCACCAATTGCAGGTGAAGCAGGTTGTATTGTTATTGATAACACTTCTGAATTTCGCTACGAAGACGATATTCCTTTAGTGGTTCCTGAAGTTAACCCTCAAGCATTAGCTGACTATCGTAACCGTAACATAATCGCTAACCCTAATTGTTCAACCATTCAAATGATGGTGGCGTTAAAACCAATTTATGATGCAGTCGGTATTGAACGAGTTAACGTGTGTACCTATCAATCTGTTTCTGGTGGTGGTAAAGAGGCAATGGATGAATTGGCTAAGCAAACAGCTGATCTTTTAAGTGGCAAACCTGTAGAGCCTAAGAACTTTTCACGTCAAATTGCTTTTAACGTTATACCGCAAATCGATGTGTTTCTTGATAACGGTTACACCAAAGAAGAAATGAAAATGGTTTGGGAAACCAAAAAGATTTTAGGCGATGACAGCGTACTAGTTAACCCAACTGCTGTTCGTGTTCCTGTATTTTTTGGCCACGGTGAAGCATTGCACATTGAAACAACGTCTCAAATATCGGCAGATGAAGTGAAAGCTTTACTCAGTCAAGCCGAAGGTATTGTTGTGTGCGAGAACGATGAAGACTTCCCAACACAAATTGGTGATGCAAGCGGTAAAGATGAAACATTCATTGGTCGTATTCGAGAAGATGTTAGTCACAGTAACGGTATCAATATGTGGATAGTTGCTGATAACGTTCGTAAAGGCGCTGCTACTAATAGTATTCAAATTGCTGAATTACTTGTTAAAGAGTATCTTTCATAAATAATGCGTAATTAAGTATTATTTACTGTTTTCTAAAGAAAATCAGAAACGAGTCGTTAATATACAATGACAAGTTTCTGATTTTTTTATTTTAAAGATTAATCTTTAGAAGTAATGCCAATTTCATTAATTAGGTGATCTACTTTATACGCAGGAAAAATGACAAAAGATAAAATATTTATTTTAATAATTAGTTGTTCTACATATTAAATAAGTAACGCAGTAGTTGATTATTTTAGCCAGCAGAAATGATCACATCGTTAGTGATATATATATAAATGTAAAAGGTCATTGTTTTATAGTTGGAATAAAATTTGCTATATTTCTATGGTCTTGAATGTGACAAATCTTTGGCGCATTATAAAATATGAACTTGTTCAGTTGCTTAGTACTATTTCGCTTATTTTAAGCGATAATGGATAAAGAAAAACTGGTATTGTTATCATTACAAAAATAATTAGGAAAGCCTCGATGCAACGATTGTTAAGCCTGTGCCTGTGGCAGGTTATTATAATAGGAATGCTCTCATGGAATTATTCAGCGGTTGCTGAAGAAAGTGTAGGGATCAGTATTCGAGGTCCAAAAGCGACAGACAAGGATCCTCTTGCACAATATGGCCCGATAAACTCTACAGATACTCTATGGAATATTGCTCTAAGAGTAAGACCTGAGCCTAACCTTACTGTTTATCAGGTTATGCAGGCGTTATTTCTAACTAATCCCCAAGCTTTTGCAGAAGATAATATTAACCACCTTGTTGAAGGGCAAATCATTAACATTCCTGACGTTGATGTGATGCGTTCGATTAATGATAACTCAGCAAAAATTAAAGCAAACTCAGATGCTAAACGTTGGGAGAGTGTTTCAGCTAAAAAAGAAAAAACTGTCGATTCACCAACAGCTCCTAAAGAGTTATCAGTTAAACAAAAAGATTTAGATAGTGCTAAAACTGAAATTAATGATCAATTAAAAACCTTGGGCGATGCGCAAAAGCAACAGTTTGAAACTATTCAAAATGATGTCTTAGATTCGATTGATGGCGTACAAGCACTGTTAAAAGAGAACCAGGAATTACGCTCTGATATTTTATCGGTAGGTAAAAGAGTGGACGTTGTTCAAGAAGACGTTGCCAAAGATGCTGAAATTAAAAAATTAAATGAAATAGTTACCCAACTACAGCGATTAATGGCAGAAGCTAATGCTCGCGATCAAGCTAGGCAGTTGTTAGAAGAGCAGGAAAAGTTACGCGGTCAAGATTTTACTTCTAGCCCATATTTTACTGTTTTGTTAGGTACTCTTCCTGCTTTACTTCTTATTAGTTTATTTATGTTTTTTTACAGTAGACGAAACAAAGAAAATTCAACTAACGACAATATTGAACAAAAGCCAGCAGTAAAAGAGAAAGCTCCAGCTGAAGAATTAGTCTTAAATCAAGATCTTGATGATGAGCTTTCACTTGATGGAGAGTTATCCTTAGATGATGAACTGTCACTCGACGATGAATTGTCCTTAGATGATGAGTTATCACTTGATGACGAATTATCTCTTGATGATGAGCTTTCAATTGATTTAACAGAATCTGAAGAATTACTTTCTGATGACGTGATCCATCTCGATGATGAAAGTGATGTAGATGACTTAGCCGATCTGGATGATTTAGACGACTTAGATGATCTAGAAGACATTATTTTAGATGACGATGAAGATAATGAACTTCCTGGCGGAGAATTAGATCAAAGTGATTTAGATTCTTTACTTTCTGGATTAGATGACGATGAAGATAGTGAAACAGAAGATGATAATCTTGAAGAAGAAATAGAAGCTTTAGAAAATGGGCAGTTAGATCAAAGCGATTTGGATGATTTACTCGGTAATTTAAACGACTTAGATGATGAAGCCGAAGAGATTGTTGATATTGATGATGTGTTGGAACCTGAAGCGGTTGATGGTGCTAAAGAAAATGCAGAAGAAAATGCAGAAGAAAATGCAGAAGAAAACGCAGAGCTTACCGATCCTGACGACATAGACGCCTTGTTAGCGTCTGCTGCCGCACCAGAAGAAGCAGCTAATAATGAAACTGAAAGTGCAGATGTTACCGATCCAGACGACATAGATGCCTTGTTAGCGTCTGCTGCTGCACCAGAAAATTCGGCTGACAAAGCTGAAGAAAGTGCAGATGTAACCGACCCTGACGATATAGACGCCTTGTTAGCGTCCGCTGCTGCACCAGAAGGTTCGGCTGACAAAGCTGAAGAAAGCGCAGATGTAACCGATCCAGACGATATAGACGCCTTGTTAGCGTCCGCTGCTGCACCAGAAGATTCGGCTGACAAAGCTGAAGAAAGCGCAGATGTAACCGATCCAGACGATATAGACGCTTTGTTAGCGTCTGCTGCTGCGCCAGAGGAAGCAGCTAATAATGAAACTGAAAGCGCAGATGTAACCGATCCAGACGATATAGACGCTTTGTTAGCGTCTGCTGCTGCGCCAGAAGAAGCAGCTAATAATGAAACTGAAAGCGCAGATGTAACCGATCCAGACGATATAGACGCCTTGTTAGCATCCGCTGCTGCACCAGAAGATTCGGCTGACAAAGCTGAAGAAAGCGCAGATGTAACCGATCCAGACGACATAGATGCATTGCTAGCCGCTGCGGGAGTGCCTGAAAGCGAAAGCCAAGTAAGTACCCAGGTAACAGATGAAGATATAACAGAGGTCGAAGAAGCCACTTCACCAGATAAAGCTAGTGAGAACATTGCTAAAATTGAAAACTTTACAGACGATTATATTGCCCCATTTCTTGAGGTAGATTTAAGTGATTTAGCGACCCAAGACGCGTCTTCTGCTGAAGTAATTGACGATGAAGTTACACCAGATGAAGATGAGCTTGATATTGACGCACTTATTTCTCAAGTAAGCGAAGAAGCTAACACTGACGATGAGCACTCAAGCATTGAAGAGTTAGATATTGGAGACGATATTCTTGCTGATTTGGATAGCGAAAGTGGAGCTGATGATATAGTTGAAGACAGTGTTGAAAGTGACACGTTAGATGCCCTCTCGGCCGAGTTTGATGAATCAACACTCACTCAATTATTAAATGATGAAAAAGAAGTATCTTCAGTAGAGTTATCGCCTGACTTTACCGATCAAAATGTTTTAGCAGATCTACTTGCTGATGATGATACAGAAAAAGAAAGCGTAGCTGAAGCGTCTGAAATAGAAGATATTCAAGAGTTAGATAGCCTAGATTTTGATGAGTTACTTGCCAATATTGAAGAAGAATCCGCTATTTCTAGTAATGATGATTTTGAGATAGATATCGATGACATTGATAATATTAGTAATATTGATGAAAGTAACCCACATCCTACCGGGGATGAGAGTTTAGATGAAACTTTAATAAATAATACTGATAACGCTGATAAAAACAAAGACAAGAACTTTATCTCTGTTGACTCTTTATTGACTGATAGTCTTGAAAGTAGTACTGATGAAGAGCCCTACGATAAAGCAAATATTAACGTTGGTTTAAACGATTTTCCAGAATTTACTTCTGAAGATAGTGGTGTTGATGTAGATGCTGATGAACAAAGTGTAACTGCAAAACTAGACTTAGCTAAAGTGTATTTAGACATAGGTGATAATGATAATGCCGAAGTTGTTTTGGCTGATATAGTCAGTTCAGGCGATGAGCAACAACAAGCTGAGGCACAAAAATTACTCGATAGTTTGAAAAAGTAATGACACAGCTTTAGTTACAGGGTCAAAAAAACGGTTAGAAATTTTAAATTTCTAACCGTTTTTTTTAGTATAATCAATCTAGTTGCTAGGTGTTATAATACCAATTTCATTAAGTTCATTAAGTTATTACTCATTTGTATTGGTTAAAATACCCCACAGCGGCGTTGCTCTCATCCCAATATCCCGCTATTGGTTAATCTAGCGCCTTGCTTTGAAATATTTTTGTTGTGCATAACAAGATCACAAACTTAATAAAAATGGTATAATGCCGCCGAAAAGTCGGTAGTTGAATAATAGTTGGGGTAAACATGCGGTACGCTTTAGGTGTTGAATACGATGGAAAAAATTACTGCGGATGGCAGAGACAAAAAAGTGTATCAAGTATTCAGCAAGCATTAGAAGAAGCGCTATCTAAAATAGCTAATGAGCCTATTGAAGTTATTTGTGCAGGACGTACTGATACAGGGGTAAATGCAACACATCAAGTTGTTCATTTTGACACTGAAAAGATTAGAAAAGATGTTGCTTGGACCTTAGGTGTCAATACGCATTTACCTAAAGACATCGCCGTAAAGTGGGTGAAAGAAGTTAATGATGAATTTCATGCCCGTTTTAGTGCGACCGCTCGACGTTACCGTTACATTATTGGCAATACCCGATTAAGATCAGCAATTTTAAGTAGCGGTATTAGCCATTGTCACTTTCCTCTGGATGAAAACTTAATGCACCAAGCCGCTCAGAGCTTATTGGGCCGAAACGATTTTACTTCTTTTCGCACCGTGCATTGTCAGTCGCATTCACCTAATAGAACGTTGATTCATTGCAATGTCTCTCGAAAGGGAGATTTTATTATTATTGATATTAAAGCCAATGCTTTTTTACATCATATGGTTAGAAATATAGCTGGTAGTCTTATGGTCGTTGGCCAAGCACTGCAACCTGTTTCTTGGATCAAAGAAGTATTAGATGCTAAAAACAGATGTGTAGCAGGGATCACAGGCCCTTCAGCAGGACTTTATTTTGTAGATGTTGACTATCCTAATGAATTTGATTTACCCAAAAGTAAACTTGGACCGTTGTTTTTAGACTAGACAGTATAAATACTGAATAAATAGAAAGAGTTATTTATGACTAAGTTTTAACAAAACAGACCAGTTTTTTATATTCAAACTATACTAAACTATGGTCTAATTACGGGTTATACGTGTTTTTATATTATATTTAAAATTTGATGAGGAAATTTTCATCAAAAATTGGTTTTTATTTGTTTAATAGGCAAAAAATAAATTATGAGTTGGATAGAGAAAATTCTCCCAAAAGCAAAGACTGCGCAAAAGCGAAATATTCCAGAAGGAGTGTGGAGCAAATGCACATCTTGTAATTCAGTGCTTTATAAAGTCGAATTAGAGCGACAAATTTACGTGTGTCCTAAATGTGACCACCATATGCGTATAAGTGCGCGTAAACGTATCGAAAACTTCCTTGATCAAGGGGAAAGAGTAGAGTTAGGTGAAGAATTTGAAGCACAAGATATCCTAAAGTTTAAAGACTCAAAGCGATACAAAGATCGCATATCAGCGGCACAAAAAACTACTGGCGAAAAAGATGCGTTAGTTGTAATGAAAGGTGAATTACATGGTTTACCTGTTGTTGTTGCTGCTTTTGAATTCTCATTTTTAGGTGGCTCAATGGCTTCTGTTGTTGGTGCGCGTTTTGTCAAAGGTGTAGAGTATTGTTTAAAGCATAATGTCCCATTTATTTGTTTTTCGGCAAGTGGTGGCGCAAGAATGCAAGAAGCCTTGTTTTCACTTATGCAAATGGCAAAAACAAGTGCTGCTTTAGCTAAAATGAGTGAAAAAGGCCTTCCTTATGTTTCAGTACTTACTGATCCAACGATGGGTGGTGTATCTGCGAGTTTAGCTATGCTAGGCGATATTAACGTAGCAGAGCCTAAAGCGCTTATTGGTTTTGCTGGACCTCGTGTTATTGAACAAACCGTTCGTGAAAAATTACCTGAAGGTTTTCAACGTAGTGAATTTTTATTAGAAAAAGGTGCTATTGATCTTATTGTTGATCGCCGTGAAATGCGTATGACCTTAGCTCGAATGCTAGCTAAATTTACTGGTCAAGAAAGCCCTGTAAAAACAGATTCATAGTTATAATCCTTACCATGTGATTAATCGATATTATGTTAGAAAACCTTAAAAGCCACTCGCCAAGAAATAACTTAGCGCAGTGGCTTTGTTATTTAGAAACAATTCATACCACTGAGATTGAGTTAGGCTTAAATCGGATTTCAGCGGTTGCTCAGCGTTTAGCGATTGATTTTAGTGCTTCAAAAGTAATAACTGTTGCTGGCACTAACGGCAAAGGCACAACGTGTGCTTTTCTTGAAAATGCTATGTTGGCTGACAAAAAATCGGTTGCTGTGTATTCATCCCCGCATATTGAAAAATTTAATGAACGCTTAAGAATTAATAAAGTAGATATAGATGACAAGGCGTTAATTAAAGCATTTGAGTTAATTGAAGCGGCAAGAGAAACGATCTCATTAACTTATTATGAGTTTACCACTTTAGCCGCCTTTGTAATTTTAACTGAAATACGGCCTGAATTTATAATACTAGAAGTAGGTTTAGGCGGGCGTTTAGATGCAACCAATATGATTGATGCCGATATTGCTGTAATTACTGCCATTGATTTAGATCACCAAGCATTCTTAGGTGATACACGAGAATTAATTGGCTTTGAAAAAGCAGGCATTATGCGTAAAGGTGGATTAGCGGTGTTGGGTGATGTAATGCCCCCACAATCAATTATCAATCACGCATGCGCCATTAAGGCTAAGCTACATACTCGTGAACAACAATTTACTGTCAACGCGAAAGGTGATTTTTGGCAGTGGTCGTTTGGTGATATCTCTCTGAGTCAACTTGTTCGCACGCATATTCCTCAAGATAACGTTGCAACAGCATTAACTGTGCTACATTTACTTGGTTTTGAATTGAGTGAAACTCAAGTAAACCAACTTATCGAGCAAACAAAAGTTGCTGGCCGTACAGAATTGTTTAAAGCAGACTGTGATGTCTTGTTAGACGTTGCACATAATCCTCAAGCGGCTCGATATTTAGCCCAGTATTTGACCGATAATGTGCAAAAAAGACAATATCAACGCGTTCATGCTGTAATTGGTATGCTACAAGACAAAGATGTTGCTAATACCTTAGCACCTTTGATTGAACTTGTAGACGAATGGTACGTTGGCAATTTATCCGTGCCACGTGCTGCTAGTAGTGATTTTATCTGTGCGCAAATCAAAAAAGAAATGCTAACACAGACTAAGTTGGTCAATTGCTTTGACAATATTACTCAGGCATTTAAAATGGCTAGTCAAAATATAAGTGAAAATGATTTGATAGTTGTTTTTGGCTCTTTCTATACCGTTGCTGAAATTAGACGTTTACTTCTTTAGCTTTTTTACTTTTATAAGCCTATGTATTTTGCTAATTAGTTAGGAGTTAGATTTGTCTACACCTTTTCAAAATCGTCTGGTGGGCACAATAATTGTGTCTGCTGCCGTTATCATATTTCTTCCTGACATTCTTGATGGTGAAAAACAATCCTATCAAGCCGATTTTGAAGCTATCCCTAATGCGCCTTCTTTTGTTAAAAAGCAAGCCGATAAAACATTCCCTATTGAAAAAATTAACACAGTAAAACAGCCCATCGTTGAAGAAACAGCGTTAGACGATGACGTTGAAACCAAAGTCATCTCTAATCGTGATAATGACGAGTTAAAAATTGCTGTGTTAACTAAAGACAAGCCGTTAGAAAACACACCACCAGAAGTTTCTAAAGTTAAGACTACAACGGTAGCTAAAGAAAAAGTTATCAAGAAAGCGCCTGAAAAAGCAGTAGTCAATCGAGCATGGGTAATTCACTTAGGCAGTTTTCGTCATAAGCAAAACGTTAAAGAATTATTAGCAAAATTAAAAGAAAATGGTTATGTGGCATTTACAAGACCCATTAAAACTAAAAAAGGGACCTTAACCAAAGTGTATGTTGGTCCAGAATTAATTAAGTCATCTTTAGATAAAAAGTTACCAAAACTTAAGGCGTTAACTGGAGTACAAGGAAAAGTTGCCCGTTTCGATGCTAATAAATGAGTTTAAACTCTGTGCTAAAACAATAAAAAAATAGCGCTTGGGTAAGTTGTTCTGTTAGAATGCGCGCCTCTATTATAATGAGAAATTCGATTTATGGTTTGGATAGATTACGCCATTTTGGCAATTATTGGCATATCGACATTAATTAGTTTAGTGCGGGGCTTTGTTAAAGAAGCTGTTTCACTGGTTGTCTGGTTTAGTGCTTTTTTTATTGCTAGTACATTCTATGAAAACTTAGCGAGTCTCCTCACGAATATCTCTGAGCCATTTTTAAGAAACGCAGCGGCGATTGCTATTCTTTTCATTTCTACCTTGATCCTTGGCGCTTTAATCAATTATTTAATTAGTCAGTTAGTCGATAAAACGGGTTTGTCAGGCACTGACCGAGTACTAGGACTCGCATTTGGCGCGCTCAGAGGGGCATTAGTTGTTAGTGCTATGCTCTTTTTTATGGATGCTTTTAGCACAGCGGCTTCAACAAGTTGGTGGCAAGCATCTCAATTAATTCCTGAATTTACTGTAGTGGTACAATGGTTCTTTGAGTATTTAAAAGAATCATCTAATTTTTTGAAATAAATTAATCAATGAAAATTCATTGATACATTAACCTTTCTGTGGAGAAAATTTCATGTGTGGTATTGTTGGCATTGTCGGTAAAACACCTGTTGGTCAATTATTATATGATGGTTTAACGGTGTTACAGCATCGTGGTCAAGATGCTGCGGGTATTGTTACTATCAGTGATGATACTTTTAGATTACGTAAAGGTAATGGCCTTGTTAAGGATGTATTTCATACGCGTCATATGTTGAGATTACAAGGCGATATTGGCATTGGTCATGTGCGCTACCCAACGGCAGGCACGTCAAGCTCTTCGGAGGCACAACCTTTTTATGCTAATTCACCTTTTGGTATTTCATTAGCTCACAATGGTAACCTTACCAATGCTGACGAGCTTAAAATATGGCTACGTGAAGAAGCTTATCGTCATGTTAACACCACTTCAGATTCTGAATTGTTGTTAAATATTTTAGCCCATGAATTACAAACCTCAGTCCATAACTTAACGCCAGACGATATTTTTACAGCGGTTGCTAATGTGCACAAACGTGTTCGTGGTGCCTATGCTACTGTTGCTTTGGTCATTGGACACGGCATGATTGCTTTTAGAGATCCTAATGGTATTCGACCTTTAGTTTTTGGTAAGCGCGAAACCGCCACAGGTGTTGAGTATATGGTTGCTTCAGAATCAGTAGCCTTAGACGCTTGTGATTTTGAGTTTGTTAGAGATATTGCACCAGGCGAAGCGATCTTTTTTCCTGAAAATGGGCCGTTACACAGTAAGCAATGTGCTGAAAACCCAACCTATAGTCCTTGTATTTTTGAGTTTGTTTATTTTGCTCGTCCCGACTCAACAATGGATAAAATGTCAGTTTATGCTTCTCGTGTTGAAATGGGCAAAAAACTTGGCCAAAAAATAGCTAACCAATGGGACGATCTCGATATCGATGTGGTTATCCCTATACCTGAAACTTCATGCGATATTGCTTTAGAGATAGCGTTACAACTGAATTTACCGTACAGACAAGGGTTTGTTAAAAATCGTTATATTGGCCGTACATTTATTATGCCGGGCCAAGAGCAACGTAAAAAGTCAGTTAGACAGAAACTAAATGCTATTAAAGCAGAGTTCGTTGGAAAAAATGTTTTATTAGTTGATGACTCTATTGTGCGAGGAACAACGTCAGGTCAAATTATTGATATGGCACGCGCATCAGGTGCTAAAAAAGTTTACTTTGCTTCTGCAGCTCCTGAAGTACGCTTCCCTAATGTTTATGGTATCGATATGCCAAGCCCTAATGAATTAGTCGCTCATGGCAGAGATTTAGATGATATTTGTCAATTAATTGGTGCTGATAAGTTAATATTTCAAACGATTGACGATTTAGTTACCGCGGTTTCATCTGGAAACCCTGATGTGAAAATGTTTGACACTTCTGTATTTGATGGTCGTTATATCACTAATGATATTGATCAAGGATATTTAGAAAGATTAGATGCACTGAGAAACAATACGACTAAAGAAACTTCTGATAAAAATGCAGATTCAATTCTTGATTTGTATAACGAAGGTGAAAGCTAAGCTAGGCAATTGACAAATTAATTAAGTTTATTAACTTGTAAAAAAAGGCACCTTTGGTGCCTTTTTTAATGAACGTATTTCGTACAGCTTATGAAATAAACTCTGGTCCGAAGCCTAAGCTCCACAATACGGCACTTGCTGCCATAATTCCAACCAGTAATACTAAGCCACAGGTTACAACAGAGCTTGAGTAGATAAAACCTTTCTCTTCTTCAATATTCATCATGATAGGTACACCAGAGTACAGTAGATAAACAGAGTAAGATAAAGCGACTATACCAGCAATTGCAACAAACCATAACACAGGGAATAAGGCGGTAATACCTACCATCAGTAGTGGTGTTGATGTATAAGCTGCAAGCTCTAACGACTGAGTAAAGTTAGGTGCAGAATCAAAAGTTTTTGCCATCCAATGTATTAAATAAGCAAGTGCAAATACACCACCTATTAACGCAAAGTACATACCAACAGTCATCAGTAAAGCACTAGTTTGGGTGAGTTTTATCGGATCACCTGCACCTATTGTCCAACCAATATGTGCTGCTGCATAATAACCACAAATAGTTGGTATAAGGGCTACTGTGAGAATATGTACTAAAGAGTACATTAAACTCTCATGACGTTTTTCAATCGTTTGCCATTCATCTCTAGGGTGAGCGTAAAGCCCCCATATATGATTTAAGATCATAAACTTCTCCTCGCTGTCCCAGATACTATATCTTACGGTTTTCATTCTTACCGTAGATTGCTCGTACCAACTTTATTTAGTCTTAGTTTTTAAGTTGATATGTTATTTATGTAAGATGGTGAGGCATTCGTCAAGACTTGTTTGAAAAACAGTCGATAAAGAGGGCAAATAATTAGTTTTAATAGCCAAAATAAATAAAACTTATGGTTCTATATGTTTTTTAGTTATTTAAATATAAGAAAAGACATTAAGCTATTTTTACTCTGACCACTTTCATTATTTCTATTTCAAAACCTGCAACGTTTTCGGTGTCGGGGTAGTAAGTAATATTAACTTGTTGGCCTTGCAAAGATTTGTACATTTTTTTGCGTTTGTACTTAAACGGAACATCAACACCTTTTAGCATCAGTGTATTCAACAACCAGTCGTCTTGCTCACGTTGAATATGCGAAACAACTTGGATTTGTTCGGTATGCACGAGTTTATTATGCTGTTTTAACAGCTTGTCAGATGGCGATTTCAAAATAAATTATCCTAGCCTAGTGCTAAAGCATTAGAAAAGTGTATTTGCGTTAGTATCTCAAGAATTAACTATTTTAAACAGCTTAAGTTTTTCTAATAAATATTATTAATCCCATTATTCAATGTTAACTCTAATAATATGATTGGTACTACTTTGATGAATTAAAAGATCGCCATCTCGAGTTGGTCGCATATGTCTAATTATGCCTGCATGCACTTTTCCAGAAGGGATAGCCCAGCTTTGAAATTTTTCGCTTGATGGATCGAACCGTACTAATGCATCGGGTCTCATTCCTGATTCATTATACCAAACGATGTTATTGACAACGGCTATTGCGTAAGGGTGAGATTGATGTCCACTGGGCGAGGGCCACTCTTTAATTTCACCATTTTTAGGGTTATATCTGCCAATCTTACCTTGTGAAGAATTAACGTACCAAATCATACCATCGCTAGATATATCGAGCCTACGTACCTTTGTTGCTTCGTTCGGCAATATTACATCGGTTAATTTCATTGTGTCAGGATCAACTTTTACTAAGCAATTTCTTCCATTACAAGCAACCCACGGAGTGCCATTAGCATCAATTTTAATGCCGTAAGGCTTAGAACGAGGTGAGTTCATGGTAACTAACTTTATTTCTCCATTAGATGGTGTTAATCGACCGATCATATTACTGTGTTGTAGTGTAAACCAAAGCGTTCCTTTATCATCGAATATTGCGCTGTGAGGATCTTTAGCCAGTTTGTTTGGCATTGCAAACTCAGTAATCTCACCCGTTTTACTATCTAGTTTACCGACCGTGCCGTTTTTGTTGCCGGTGTACCAAATATTTCCATTATTATCGGTAGTTACCGTATGAGGCATAGCATTTTCAGGTAATGGGTACTCTGTCATTTGTCCGAAATTTGGATCAATGCGACCAATGAGATTCGCTCGTTGTCCTGCCCACCAAATTGAACCATCAACCGTCTCTATAGGATCTCGTGAACGTTGCCCAAGGGTAGGTGTTTGCCATTGAGTAAAGCTTATTGTTGCATCACCCTGTATTAATTTTGGGGTGCGTTTTGAAGTTGGAGGATAGTTAGCAAAAAGGTATGTTATTATTTTTCGCTCAATTTCAGGTGTCGCAGATAAATCTATCATAGTGCGTGTTAATGATCGCCAGTCACTAGCATGATAACCTGAGCTTCTAGTAATTAAACTTTCTCGATGACAAGTTGTACAATAGTGCTTTGTTAAAGTTTTTCCTTCTGCATTTTTAACATCATCAACCAATCCTGCCTGAGTGTTTTGGCTATAAGCGCCAAAAGAAAAGTAATAACTAAAAATTAGTACGAACAGTTTTGCGATTGTAGATTTAATCATAACAATATTCCTTGCTAAATTTGTGAAGTTACACCATAGCTACTTTATGATAATTGAGGCTTGTGTGTAAATCTTTTCAACAATACTTAGTTGTGTGCCTTTTACATATTAAATAAAGCGACATATTTTTTATATGATATGGTAAAATTTTAACTAATTTAATGTTTAAAAGTGAAATACATCAACACATGCCAACCTCAAAATTATTAGCGCCTATTTTAACATTTTTGCAAGCAGAAACTCCCGATAGCTGGCTAAATGAAGCTAAGAAGGCAGAGCACTTACCTTTATTGCTTACCGATCATCTAATTTGTGAATTAAAAGCAGGGCAAACTGCAATGTGGTTAATTCGAAAGTATGCGGTAGACAAAGCGAGTGGTGATGCATTGTTGCAGTGGTTTCAGCCTTTTGAAAAGTACATCTACCGAAAAGAAGGGAACTTAAGCAGTTTAGCTGATCATAATAAACTATCAAAATCGATAGTGCCCAGAAGTGATGCGTTATTTGGCCAGAGCATTGTTGATAAAATGGTGCTGTTGATTAAAGAAGAATTACATCACTTTTATCAAGTGCTCGAAATAATGGATGCACGCGGCATTGAATATGAAAACATAACTGCCAGTCGATACGCTAAAGGCTTAATGAGCCAAGTTCGAACACATGAGCCTGTGACATTGATTGATAAGCTTATTTGTGGTGCTTACATCGAAGCGAGATCTTGTGAACGTTTTGCGAAGCTTGCGCCTTTGCTCGACGATGAGCTTCATAAATTTTATATTTCTTTGCTAAGATCTGAAGCTAGACATTTCCAAGATTATTTGACTTTGGCTGAGCAGATAGCGGGTGAAGATATTTCAGAAAGAGTTCACTTTTTTGGTCAAATAGAAGCAGGGCTCATTACAAGTCCTGATAAAGACTTTAAGTTTCACAGCGGCGTACCTTATTAAAACGCTTTATTGAGTAAAGTAAAGCCATTGGCATCGACTTTCAACCACGCGCCTTGTTCGTACCAGTCGCCTAATACGATACGTTTGGCGGGTAAGTTATTGGCTGAAATATCATGTACCCAAGGACGGTGAGTATGGCCGTGGATCAACCATTGGCATTGGTACGTTTCTAGACACTTTACAACTTCGAGTTTATTAACATCCATGATATCTTGGGCTTTCATTGCTGTAGCTGCAGCACTTTTCTTTCGATAATTGTCAGCAATTTTACGCCTAACAAATAAGGGCAGGGATGTGATCATCGTTTGCCACCACCACGAACGCGACTTTTTACGAAACTTTTGATAATCAACATCATCAATACACAATGTATCACCGTGCATAATTACTGCTTTTTGACCATATAGGTCAATAGCTTTAACTTCAGGTAGTAAAGTCATCCCAGATTTTTTTGCATATTTTTTGCCTAGCAAAAAATCTCTGTTGCCATGTATATAATAAATCATGGTGCCACTTTGTTTTAATGCAAATAATGCCGATGCAATATTTAATACGAATACACTATCGTCGTCATCACCAATCCAGCTTTCAAATAAATCCCCTAGAATATAAAGCGTTTTAGCAAGTACGGCTTCATTTTCTAGAAAATCGATAAAACATTGTGTTATATCGTTTCTATTTTGAGCAAGGTGAAGATCAGCAATAAAATAGGTAACATCCTGTTTAATTGACATCTGATTAGTGTATTCCTGGTTGAGTAAAATTAAAGTTCGGCATTAAATTCATTTTAATTAATAGCTGAGTATAAAATTAAGATATTTCAGTTGATTCAATAATAATCTCATCTTTTGGAACATCATCATGATAACCGCGACGACCAGTTTCGACGAGTGTCATTTTGTCTACTATGTCCATACCTTCAACAACTTCAGCAAAAACACAATAGCCCCAGCCAGACTCAGTCTCACTTTTATGATCTAAAAAGTCATTATCGGTTAAGTTAATGAAGAACTGTGCAGAAGCTGAATGTGGATCATTAGTACGAGCCATAGCTAGCGTGCCACGTTTGTTACTTAACCCATTGTTTGCTTCATTTTCTATTGAAGCACGAGAGTCTTTTTCTTCCATGCCTGCTGCAAATCCACCACCTTGTGCCATAAAACCTTTAATTACACGGTGAAAAATAGTGCCGTTATAGTAGCCTTCTTCAACGTATTGTTGAAAGTTTTTGGCTGTGATCGGCGCTTTATCGGCGTTAAGTTCAATTTTAATGTCACCAAGGTTTGTTTTAAAAGTAATCATATTTATCTCTTATTTTCTGTAAAAAAGTATAACCAATATTTAGTGTGTGGATTGTAGCGTATTTTTTTGGGAAATTGTGCAGATCTGGTGACCAATTTGTTTTGTTAAGGTACAATCGAGCTGATTATGCTCATTGGGAGCAAATAAAAATTTTACTAAAGGAAGTCAATAGCGTTATGTTGCAAATCTATAATACATTAAGCCGAAAAAAAGAAGTATTTAAACCTATCAATGAAGGAAAGGTTGGCTTATATGTGTGTGGCATTACTATTTATGACCTTTGTCACATTGGGCATGCGCGTACTTATGTTGCTTTCGATATTATCGCGAGATATTTTAAACACTTGGGTTATGATTTAACCCATGTACGTAATATTACCGACATAGACGATAAAATTATAACTCGTGCCAATGAAAATGGTGAAAGTGTTGAAGATCTTACGTTACGTATGACAGAGCAAATGTATCAAGACTTTGACGACTTAAACATTATGCGTCCTGATATTGCACCAACGGTTACCGGTCATATGCCTGAGATTATCGCTATGATAGAGAAATTGATCGAAAAAGGTCATGCTTATGTTGCAAGTAACGGTGACGTACTGTTTGAAGTTAGTACCTTTGAAAATTACGGTAAACTGAGTTTACAAAATTTAGACATGTTACAAGCAGGTGCTCGTGTTGATGTTGATACAACGAAAAAGAGCCCACTTGACTTTGTATTATGGAAAATGGCAAAACCAGATGAACCTAGTTGGGATTCTGTTTGGGGGAAAGGTCGTCCTGGCTGGCACATAGAGTGTTCTGCAATGAACTTAAAACATTTAGGCGAGCATTTTGATATTCATGGCGGCGGCTCAGATTTACAGTTTCCCCACCATGAAAATGAAATCGCACAGTCGTGCTGTGCTTCGGGTACTAGTTATGTTAACTATTGGATGCACGGCGGCATGGTGCAAGTTAATAAAGAAAAAATGTCAAAGTCATTAAATAACTTTTTTACTTTACGCAGCGTTCTTGATGAATATGATGCTGAGTCGGTACGTTTTTTCTTAACGTCAAGTCATTACCGTAGTCAGCTAAACTATTCACAAGATAATTTAGCTCAAGCGCGTGCAGGCCTTGAGCGTATTTATACATCGCTTCGTGGTGTAACCCCTGTGGAAGTTAGTTTAACAGGTAATGAATATGTCCAACGCTTCGAAAAAGCCATGAATGATGACTTTAATTGTCCTGAGGCAATGCCGGTATTGTTTGAGCTATCAAAAGAATTGAACCGCTTAAAAGCGGAAGGTGTTAATGAAAATAAAGCAGGGCAGCTTGCTTATATTTTAATAAAGCTTGGAGCGATTTTAGGTATTGCACAAAGTTCACCTGAAGCGTTTTTTCAAGGAGAGCAATCGAGTGACAATGAATCAGCCGTTGTAGAAGCATTAATAAAACAACGTAATGAAGCACGAGCTAATAAAGATTGGGCAAGTGCTGACGATGCTCGCGATAAGCTTAATGAAATGAAAATTATATTAGAAGACAGTGCAAACGGCACAACTTGGCGTAAAGGGTAAATAAAACTCGCTATAGCGAGTTATAATTTATTGAAAGTGATTGCTAGGTATGCCTCGCAATCACTTTTTTGTTTTTACTGACCAAATTCTTCACAAGCAATTAATGTGTTTTCAATTAAACTTGCTACTGTCATTGGGCCAACGCCGCCAGGAACCGGGGTTATGTGTGCGGCTTTAGTTTCGGCTACATCAAAACCAACATCACCAACCAATTTACCGTTATCTAAACGGTTAATACCTACATCAATTACAATTGCACCATCTTTTATCCATTCTCCTGGAATAAAGGCTGGCTTACCAACAGCGACAACTAATAGGTCTGCATTACGAACTTTCTCTTCAAGGTTTTTAGTAAATCGATGAGTAGTGGTTACTGTGCAACCTGCTAATAATAATTCTAGGGTCATTGGGCGACCGACAATATTAGAAGCACCTACCACGACAGCTTCTAAACCATGGGGTTTAATACCTGTTGATTCAATTAAAGTAATTATTCCCTTAGGAGTACAAGGCCGCAAGCCTGGTTGGCGTAAAACAAGTTTACCCACATTAAACGGGTGAAAACCATCAACGTCTTTTTTAGGGTTGATATGTTCAATCACCAAATTTGCATTCAATCCTTCAGGTAAAGGTAGTTGAACTAAAATTCCATCTATCGCATCATCTTGATTAAGCTCATCAATTAAGCTAAATAATTCACTTTCTGAAGTCGTATTTGGTAAATCATATGAACGAGACACGAATCCTACTTCTTCACATGCTCGGCGTTTACTTCCGACATAAACTTGTGATGCGGGATCACTTCCCACTAATATGACCGCTAAACCCGGTGCGCGCAATCCATTTGCAATTCGCTGATTGACCTTTTCTTTTACTGTGTTTCTTACCTTTGCGGCAATTGCTTTGCCATCAATTAATGTTGCTGTCATGATTAAGAATTATTACCGAATTGTTGCTACGTATAGCGGGGATGAAAATCTGCAGTATTTTGCCATAAGTCGTCAGGGATTTGTAGGCGAAAATACAGACATTTGTACAATATATCATAAGCAGCTGATTTTAATTCTGCTCTATTTACTTAAATAAACTATAAACCGAATTTGGTTCGAGTTAATTTACAAAATAAATAATCAATTTAACCCATTAAACTTAGTTGTATTTGATTAAAATTAAGCAATATGATTTAAAAGTGAGCGAACAAGACATTTTTTATAAAAAGTGTTTGACGGGGGTACAGCAACTCGGTAATATCCGCACCCGTTGAAAGCACACTTGTTTAGTTGCTTTAAACGCAAAAGATTTCGGTGATTAGCGCAGCTTGGTAGCGCACTTGGTTTGGGTCCAAGGGGTCGCAGGTTCGAATCCTGCATCACCGACCACTTTTGTTTATTTAATGACGGTTGTGAGAATAACAATACATTAAATTGTAAAAGCACTTTGTAGGTAAATGTGCGCCCTTAGCTCAGCTGGATAGAGCAACGCCCTTCTAAGGCGTGGGTCGCAGGTTCGAATCCTGCAGGGCGTGCCATATTTACAAAAGGCAAAAAATACAGTGGTGGCTATAGCTCAGTTGGTAGAGCCCCGGATTGTGATTCCGGTTGTCGAGGGTTCAAGTCCCTTTAGCCACCCCATTTTTTCTAAGACATATATATCGGTGATTAGCGCAGCTTGGTAGCGCACTTGGTTTGGGTCCAAGGGGTCGCAGGTTCGAATCCTGCATCACCGACCACTCTTTTCTAAATTAGCTCTTAGTCAGTAATTCTATAAAATCCAATACTTTTTGGATTGGAATTTACTAGGCTCTTCCTCTTATTTTCTATAAAATTGTTTGAATTTCATTCGAACGAAAAAATATTTTCTATATCTACTCGACTCTTGCTGCTTCCACCGCTATAATTTCGCGTCACTATTTTAATCTGAACCATATTTATTCGGATATTCCGAGCTCGAATAGCACAGGCTGTACGGGTATACGCAATAATTGCCCAGTGTTACGGTGTGCTTATTGTAGATAAAATTGTTCTTGAATGCGTAAATACGCTAAGTTTTGAGGTAATTAAATGCAAGTTTCAGTTGAGACTACACAAGGTTTGGAGCGTCGTTTGACTATTTCTGTTCCTGCCGAAACAGTAGATGTTGAAGTTAAAAACCGTCTTCGTCATATCGCTAAGACACAACGTATCAACGGCTTCCGCCCAGGTAAAGTTCCGCCAACAGTAATTCAAAAGCGTTACGGTAAATCTGTACGTCAAGAAGTCGCTGGCGAAATCATGCAGCGTAATTTTGTTGATGCAATTGTAGCTGAAAAATTAAACCCTGCGGGTCGTCCTAATTTTGTTGCTAAAAGCAATGAAGACGGCAAAGCATTAGAATTTGAAGCAACGTTTGAAATCTACCCAGTAGTGGAATTAAAAGATTTAGAAAAAATCACTATTGAACAGCCAGACGTTGATGTAACGGATAAAGATTTAGACGAAATGTTTGAAACGTTACAAAATCAGCACAAAACGTGGAAAGAAAACAAGCGTAAAACCAAAAAAGGCGATAAATTAACAATCGACTTTACTGGACGTGTTGACGGTGAAGTGTTTGAAGGTGGTAAAGCAGAAGCATTCGAACTTGAGTTAGGCGCTGGACGCATGATTCCTGGTTTCGAAAAAGACATTATCGGTATGAAAGTTGGTGAAGAAAAAACGATCACTGTTACTTTCCCTGAAGATTACCATGCTGAAAACCTTAAAGGTAAAGAAGCTGAATTCGATATTGTTGTTAACAAGACTGAAGGTCCTGTATTACCGAAAATTGATGAAGAATTTGCTAAGCTATTCAACATTGAAGAAGGTGGTGTTGAAGCATTACGTGATGAAGTACGTAAAAATATGACGCGTGAATTAACTCAAGCAGTTAAAACTAAAGTTAAAGAGCAAGTTATTGAAGGCTTATTGTCAACAAACAGCGTTGATCTTCCTAGTGCACTTGTTGCTCAAGAAGTTGATGTATTACGTCAACAAGCAATGCAGCGTTTTGCTGGTCAAATGGATCCTAAAAACATGCCTGAGCTTCCTGCAGATATGTTTACAGAACAAGCCGAACGTCGTGTTAAAATTGGTTTGTTGTTAGGTGAAGTTATTAAAGTTAACGAATTAAAAGTTAACGAAGACAAAGTGACAGACTTAATTGCTTCTGCTGCTTCTGCTTATGAAGATCCACAAGAAGTTATTGAATACTACAACAGCAATGCTGAAATGAAGCAACAAATGCAAAATGTTGCTTTAGAAGAGCAAGCAGTTGAACTTTTACTTGAAAAAGCAAAAGTTAAAAGTAAAAAAGCTAGCTTCAAAGATATTATGAATCCTGAAGGTAAATAGTCCTAGTACAAATTTTATTCACTCTTTACATTAAGAGGAATTAATTTGCCAAGGAACACCGCTTTCGATTGACATTAAGTCAAGCAATAGCTTAAATGGCTTGTATGGGGACATACGAGCCATTTTTTTAATTTAAGGATATATTTTTGTTTACTTCTATTAACAATTCTCATGATTTAACAAGTACGACAGAGAGTGCACTAGTGCCAATGGTTGTTGAACAAACACCTAAAGGCGAGCGCTCTTATGACATTTATTCTCGTTTATTAAAAGAGCGAGTAATCTTCCTATGTGGTCAAGTTGAAGATCACATGGCTAATTTAATCGTTGCTCAATTATTATTTTTAGAATCTGAAAGTCCAGATAAAGACATCTTTTTATATATCAACTCACCAGGTGGTTCAGTAACTGCTGGTATGGCGATTTATGATACAATGAAATTTATCAAGCCAAATATCAGCACAGTATGTATTGGTCAAGCTGCTAGTATGGGCGCCTTTTTATTGTCAGGTGGTGAAAAAGGAAAACGTTATTGTCTTCCTAATGCTCGCGTTATGATTCATCAACCGCTAGGCGGTTTTCAAGGCCAAGCGTCTGATATTGAAATTCATGCGAAAGAAATTTTATATATTAAAGAAAAGTTAAACCGTTTAATGGCTGATCATACTGGCCAACCATTAGATAAAGTCTCTCACGATACTGATCGTGATAATTTCTTAAGTGCTCAAAGCGCTGTTGATTATGGTTTAGTAGATGCCATATTAGAACAAAGAGACATTAACAAATAAAAATTGTATTAGTTTAGATGTATTGTAATTTTGAAATTTTAAAGGCTTAAGATTACAATTTAAACTGTCAATACTAAATTAAGGATAAGAGGTACGGTATGACCGATATAAAAAGTGGTGACGGTGATAACGGCAAGTTACTGTATTGCTCTTTTTGTGGCAAAAGCCAACATGAAGTTCGTAAATTAATTGCAGGCCCTTCGGTTTTTGTTTGTGATGAATGTGTTGAGCTTTGTAACGATATTATTCGTGAAGAAATTAAAGAGATTTCGCCAAAAGAAGACAATGAAAGCCTTCCTACACCGATTGAAATTCGTGAAAGTTTAGATGATTACGTTATCGGTCAAGAACATGCGAAAAAAGTACTAGCGGTTGCGGTTTATAATCACTATAAGCGTTTACGTAATGGAGATACCCATAACGGAATTGAGCTTGGTAAAAGTAATATCTTACTTATTGGGCCTACTGGTAGTGGTAAAACTTTATTGGCAGAAACGTTAGCACGTTTACTTGACGTACCATTTACCATGGCAGATGCGACCACATTAACAGAAGCTGGTTATGTTGGTGAAGATGTAGAAAATATCATCCAAAAGCTGTTGCAAAAATGTGATTACGATGTAGAAAAAGCCCAGCGTGGTATTGTTTACATTGATGAAATTGATAAAATTTCTCGTAAGTCTGATAACCCTTCAATTACCCGTGACGTATCTGGTGAAGGTGTTCAGCAAGCCCTGTTAAAGCTAATTGAAGGCACGATTGCTTCTGTACCTCCTCAAGGTGGTCGTAAGCATCCGCAACAAGAGTTTTTGCAAGTCGATACATCTAAGATCCTCTTTATTTGTGGTGGTGCTTTTTCTGGTTTAGATAAAGTTATTGAACAACGCTCATTAAAGGGGACAGGTATTGGTTTTGGTGCTGAAGTTCGTAGTAAAGACGTTGAAAAAACGTTAACAGAGAACTTCCAGAACGTTGAACCTGAAGATTTAGTGAAATACGGGTTAATACCTGAATTTATTGGTCGATTACCTGTGGTTGCTACCTTAACTGAATTAGATGAAGATGCATTGATTCAGATCTTACAAGAGCCTAAGAATGCCTTAACTAAACAATTTACAGCGCTTTTTGATATGGAAGGTGTTGAATTAGAGTTTAGAGAAGATGCGTTAAAAGCAATTGCCAATAAGGCGATGGTTCGTAAAACTGGTGCACGTGGTTTACGCTCGATTGTTGAAGGTGTATTACTTGAAACTATGTATGAGCTTCCTTCAATGGAAGATGCCGCGAAAGTTGTGGTTGATGAAACTGTAATAAAAGGTGAATCAAAACCTTTAGTTATTTTAGAATCTTCGCAAGATAAAGCTGTTTCTGAGTAAGTTCACCTGATTATTTTTATAAAAGAGCCTAAATGGCTCTTTTTTTTTGTTTATCTGTTGAAAGCTAGGGTTAAATCCCCATATATTTTCTAAAGAACATTTTGATCCAAGTTAAAGCCTTAAAAATAAGGCGATCAATGAATGTTTGCTTCTTTTATTATTTCCGAGAGAGACTTTATGACCACTGAAAATTCAGGTGTACTTGATATTCCCGTTCTTGCATTGCGCGATGTTGTTGTTTACCCGCAAATGGTCATTCCATTGTTTGTTGGCAGAGAGAAATCTATTCGTTGTTTAGATATTGCAATGGAAGCCGATAAACAAATATTTTTAGTGGCTCAAAAAGATGCGGCTGTTGATGATCCTAGTCAAGATGATGTTTATTTTACTGGCACAGTAGCCACAATTTTACAAATGCTTAAACTGCCTGATGGTACAGTTAAAGTTCTAGTTGAAGGCAGCAAAAGAGCTACTGTAAGTAAGTTTGTAGAGACCGAAGAATATTTTACTGCTGATATCGATTACATCGTTTCTGAGCCTATTGAAGATGATAGTGATGAAGTACTTATCCGCTCAGCGATTTCTCAATTTGAAGGGTATGTCAAACTCAATAAAAAAATTCCTCCAGAAGTATTAACCTCTGTTTCAGGTATCGATGATGCTGAGCAATTAGCTGATACTATGGCAGCACACATGCCTTTAAAGCTGGTTGAAAAGCAAAAAGTACTCGAAATTACACATATTGCTCAACGGTTAGAATATTTAATGGCGCTTATGGAAGGCGAAATTGATTTATTACAAGTAGAAAAGAAAATCCGCACCCGTGTGAAAAAGCAAATGGAGAAAAGTCAAAGAGACTACTACCTGAATGAGCAAATGAAAGCGATTCAAAAAGAGCTTGGGGAAGGTGAAGAAGGGCAAGATGAAACTGAACAAATGGCAAAGCGCATTGATGATGCTCAAATGCCTAAAGAAGCAAAAGAGAAAACATTAGCTGAATTTCAAAAGCTAAAAATGATGTCGCCAATGTCGGCAGAAGCTACTGTTGTGAGAAGCTACATTGAATGGATGACGAATGTTCCTTGGAAAAAACGTAGCAAATTAAAGAAAAACTTAAAACTTGCGCAAGATGTATTAGACAAAGATCACTTTGGTTTAGATAAAGTTAAAGAGCGTATTCTTGAGTATTTAGCCGTTCAACAACGTGTAACAAAACTTAAAGGGCCAATTTTATGTTTAGTCGGGCCTCCTGGTGTTGGTAAAACGTCATTAGGACAATCTATCGCCAAAGCGACGGGCCGTAAGTATGTACGCATGGCGTTAGGCGGAGTAAGAGATGAAGCTGAAATAAGAGGCCATCGCCGCACTTACATTGGCTCTTTACCGGGTAAACTTATTCAAAAAATGGCGAAAGCCGGCGTTAAGAATCCATTATTTTTATTAGATGAAATTGATAAGATGGCGTCTGATATGCGCGGAGATCCTGCTTCTGCATTACTTGAAGTGTTAGATCCAGAGCAAAATGTTAACTTTAATGATCATTACTTAGAAGTCGATTACGACTTATCTGATGTTATGTTTGTCGCAACCTCTAACAGTATGGACATACCTGGACCATTATTAGATCGTATGGAGGTTATCCGCTTATCAGGTTATACCGAAGACGAAAAACTCAATATTGCTCGTAATCACCTCAGTGAGAAGCAAATTGAGCGTAATGGCTTAAAAGCTAATGAAATTACCATAGAAGATAGTGCCATAATTGGTATTATTCGCTACTACACTCGTGAGGCTGGGGTACGTAGTTTAGAAAGAGAAATCTCAAAGCTTTGTCGTAAAGCCGTTAAAGCTATTTTGCTCGATAAAAAATTGAAAAAAGTAGTGATCAATCAAGATAATTTAGAAGAATACCTTGGCGTACAACGCTTTGATTATGGTAAAGCTGATGATGAAAATAGAATTGGCTTAGTTACTGGCCTTGCTTGGACTCAAGTGGGAGGTGAGTTATTAACAATAGAAACCGCTTCAGTGCCCGGCAAAGGTAAGTTAACTTACACCGGCTCTTTAGGCGATGTTATGCAAGAATCTATTCAAGCTGCGATGACCGTGGTAAGAAGTCGTCAAGAAAAGCTTCGCATTAATAGCGACTTTAATGAAAAACGCGATATTCATGTTCATGTGCCAGAAGGAGCAACTCCTAAAGACGGCCCAAGTGCTGGTATTGGTATGTGTACCGCCTTAGTTTCTAGTTTAACAGGAAACCCTGTCAAAGCCGATGTTGCCATGACTGGTGAAATTACGCTTCGCGGTGAAGTGCTTCCTATTGGCGGTTTAAAAGAAAAACTGTTAGCGGCGCATCGAGGGGGAATTAAAACGGTTGTTATTCCAAAAGATAATGAGCGCGATTTAAAAGAAATTCCTGATAATGTTAAACAAGATCTTGCCATTTACCCAGTAAAATGGATTGAAGAAGTGCTAGATATTGCTCTTGAACATCCCGTTGAAAAGTGGAGCGTTGAAGATTAAATCACCTGAAAACGCAGTGTTTTTAGTAAAAAAGTAGAAAAAAGTGAAAAAAAAGCGAAAAAACTGCAATTTTCGCTTTTCAAACGCTGAAACTATGGTAAGTTATCTACGCAAATAACGCTAGACCGCGCTATTCATAGGGATCTAGTGTTGATAATTATTGAAAGATAGTTTATCGAATTGTATTTTTAATTAACTCGGTATTCGATGTTCAAAGAAACATAATAAGAAGTTTCTGCAGGACGCTAAACAACAAAGTCAATACCGTATAATAACAACTGAAGGGGAAGTTACTGTGAACAAATCTCAACTTATCGAAAAAATTGCTGCTGGTGCAGATATTTCTAAAGCTGCTGCTGGTCGTGCATTAGATTCATTTATTGATGCTGTTACAGATGAATTAAAAAGTGGTGAGCAAGTTGCTCTAGTTGGTTTTGGTACATTCTCTGTACGTGATCGTGCAGCACGCGCTGGCCGTAATCCACAAACAGGCGCTACTATTCAAATCGCTGCTGCTAAAATTCCTGCATTTAAAGCGGGTAAAGCATTAAAAGATGCTTGTAACGATTAATTTTATAATTAACGTTATAAACTAGTCTGCTAAAGACCACCTCAAGGTGGTCTTTTTGTATCTGAGTTTTGTGTTTTATCAAACGCAGTTAATTTAAACAGTGACTTTAATTTACTAAAAACCGTATTTGAAAAATATTTAACCAATTTATTTGCATTTATCGTCTGTTTCGACTTCAAGCGGTGCTTTGCATCTGATAAAATCGCGGACAAATAATGACAGGGATTTCCCTGATTAATATAAAGAGACAAAGATGTTAGAAGATATCAGAGAAAAATCACAAGGTGGGATTGCTAAATCCATCCTTGGTTTAATCATTTTAACTTTTGCTGTTGCTGGTATTGGTAGTTATTCCAATTCTGTTGATACATCAGTGGCAGAAGTTAACGGTCAAAAAATCACGAAAAATGATTTTGATAAAGCCTATCAAAATCAACGTGGCCGTATGGAACAACAATTTGGTGAAATGTTTGAAACACTGTCTGCCGATAGCACCTACATGGCAAACTTCCGTAACAGCGTATTAGATAGTCTCATTAACGAAACGTTAATCGATCAAAGTACTGTTGATTTAGCTATTCGTATTTCAGATGAGCGTCTAAAAGAAGTTATTCGTGAAATGCCTGAATTTCAAGTAGATGGTGTGTTCGATAACAACCGTTACCTAGCTATTATTAATCAAGCTGGATTTTTTCAATCATCAAGTTTTAGAGATTACTTACGTACCGAAATGACACGTCGTCAATTAAGTATGGGGTTAGTAGGAAGTGAATTTAACTTACCTTATCAAGAAGCGCAATTTCAACGCTTAGAAAATCAAAAACGTGACATTCGTTTCGCTACTATTGCAGCTGAGCAATTTAAAGCGGAAGTTGAAGTTAGCGACGAAGAAATTAATAGTTATTATTTAGCTAATCAAACACGATTTGAAAACCTTGAACAAGTAAAAGTGGATTACCTTGTTTTAGACGTTAATGAAATTGCTAAAGGTATTGAAGTTGAAGAAAGTGATTTAACAACGTATTACCAAGAAAACATCGCGAACTATCGTCAAAATGAAGAGCGCCGTGTATCGCACATTTTGATTGAATTTGGAGAAGATGAATCTGCTGCAAAAAGTGCTATTGAAGCGGTGCTTGCACGTCTGGAACAGGGTGAAGATTTTGCTGAGCTAGCCAAAGAAGTTTCTACTGATACTTTCAGTGGTGAAAACGGTGGTGATCTCGAGTGGATTGAGCCAGGTGTCATGGACCCAACATTTGATGATAGTGCATTTGCCTTAACTGAAATTGGTGACGTAAGTGATGTCGTGAAGTCTGAATTTGGTTTTCACATTATTAAATTGACCGATTTAAAACCTGAACAAACTAAATCGTTCGATGAAGTGCGTGAAGAATTAGCATCTTTGGTGAGCAATGAAAAAGCTCAGGATAAGTTCTTTTCTTTACAACAAGAAATGGCACAAATTAGCTTTGAATTTCCAGATAGCCTAGACGATGCAGCACAAGCGGTAGATGTAGCAGTACAAACAACAGATTGGTTATCTCGTAATGGCAATGAATTACCTTTTAACGACCCACAAGTAATTGATGCAATCTTCTCAGATTTAGTGCTGACAGATAACATGAATTCAGATGTTATTGAAGTTAATGACAACCTTGCTATCGTGGTTAGATTAAATGAATACCAACCTGCTGAAGTTAAGCCATTATCTGAAGTGACTGACGAAATTAAATCAATGTTAGTGGCTAATAAAGCTTCTGAAAAAGCGTTGAATACTGCTGAAGATTTATTAACTCAGTTTACTTCGGGTGAAGATATTACCGCTCAACTTACAGACGTTAATTCAAGCTTTGTTGTTAAACCTGCTATAGGTCGTTTTGGTAGTGATGTTGCACAAGCTATAAGTAAAGAAGCATTTGTATTGCCTCACCCAAGTGAAGGTAGTATTTCAGCCTCAACTGTCGCATTACCTAATGGTGATTTAGTCTTACTTGAAGTTCAGTCTGTCATTGAAGCTGATGAAGAGGCAATTGAAAATCCTAATTTAACGAAGCAGCAAGTGTCACAGCTGGCTCAATCGGCATACAGTAGTTATGTAGGAGCATTAAAGGTTGACGCTAAAATAACACGTAAAGAGGTTATTGAAGCAGTACCTGCTTATTAATTGTCTAATGATGACTCGTTCTAATTAGAATGAGTCAAGCTAATAAAAAAGGAGCGTAATGCTCCTTTTTTGTATCTATTGATATTTATATATCTTAATTACTTTTTAAACTTTCTACGGCCTATAGATAACAAGCCTAAAGTTAACAAAGATATAATACTTAAACTGCCGCCACTGTCTTTATCGTTGTCTGAATCATCAGTTGATATATTTTTAACAGGGTTAAGCTGAGCAGCACTGTCAATTGAAGTATCAGAAATAGTCGCGCTATAAATAGTGACAAAAGTTTCAACACTTGGTGTACTGGTGTCAGCACATTCAAAGTCGATAGTTGGTATATCGCTGCATGTTTCAAAGCTAGCTACTTTATCTATAACATCCATGCCTTCGGTGACTTGCCCAAACACCGTATAGCCGCTTTCGTTAACATCTAAATTTGCGCTGTTATCCGCGAGGTTGAAAAACCACTGGTTGGTTGCACTATTAGGTTGGCCGCCTATTTTAGCCATTGAAATTGTACCGCGACGGTTTGAGTAAACAGGCTCGTTTACCACTGATGACATAGTAGGTAATTTAACTAATGGAAAAGCGCCTTCAAATGCGTAACCGCCTCCTTGAATGATAAAACCAGGTATACTACGATGGATAACAGAGTTGTTATATGAGCCATTATTAACATACGATAAGAAGTTATTTACAGTTTTAGGGGTGTCATTATCAAATAAATTAATAACGATAGTGCCCTCTGATGTGTCAAAAGTTACTTCTGTCGCTGAAGCTTGTGTGGCAAGTGTTAAGGCACTTAATAGAAAAGTTGATTGAGCCAATTGTTGAAATGTTTTTTTACGCATGTATCCTCACAAGATTGATTATTTTCAGTGTTAATTAATCTTTAGTTAACACTATTGAATTAATTTTATGGCAATGATGATAATCTGTTCATTGCTGAACAACCAGCGTTGACTGTAAGTATTTTGTAACTAAAATATAATTTATATGATGAGAGCAGAATCCATTCTGCTTATATTATTAACAACGATACTTTTTGTTGAGTGACTAAAGCTAAATTAAGTTAGATTAGGTTAAATTAAGTTAAGTTAAGTAAAGTGAGAAAATAAATACTAAAATGACGGAACAAACATGTATTGGTTTAATCAACAAAAATTTCCATTTCTTCACCAATAGTTTTACGCATTTCCATTAATCTTTCTGCAGTCTCATGCTGTTTTATATCACTTTCTGATTCGGGTACCCAAGTAGGAATCGATATCTTTTGTCCAGTTTCATCTACTGCGACCATAATGACAATACAATGTGTTGTTAAACGTCGGTTTAGAGACTTTGGATCACATGCGTTCACTTCAAGGGCAATATGCATTGAAGAGTTACCTGTAAGAATAACTTTTGCTTCTACTTCAACTAAAGAACCTACATGTATTGGGGCAATAAATCGAATGCCACCTGCATACGCTGTCACACAATACCTTCCACTCCATCCAGCAGCACAGGCGTACGCGGCTAAATCGATCCATTTCATTACTGCACCACCATGGACCTTACCACCAAAATTAACATCTTGTGGTTCGGCTAAAAATCTTAAGGTGATGTCTCTTTGAGGTTTGTTCATTATTATTCCTTAATTATTGCAATAGTTAGCTTGAAGCTAGAGTGAAGCTTTAGAGATAGTAACACTGCCACAACTATGAATGCATTATTTATAAACACAGTGAACCAATGATAATCAGCTAAGATAGTTTTTTAGGTGCTAATTAGGTTAATGAAATAAAGTAATGTTCCAAAGGATTATATTCGTTGCTTTAGTAAATATTTGTCATTTTTCAAAATTATCCTAAATCGATGAATAATTTAACAATTAACTGCTGTACTAATTCTTAGTAGGTGCCATAATTGATTGTTACTTTATAAATCATGGCCTAAAAAGGAAAAGCATTGATGATGCCGCAAAACTTTAAAGCGAAATTACCGTTTAAAAATAAAACACCTTTATCTCAGTTATTGTTTTCAGGCTTGGTTGCATTAATGCTAACCGCTTGTGATAAAGCACAAGTCGCCGCTCCGGCAGCACCAGCACCAGCTGTTTCGGTTTATCAAATAAAAACACAAGATATCGGTAATTATCGAGAGATTGTTGCGCGAACAGTTGCCTCTAAAGAAGCTAATTTGCGTGCTCGTGTTGAAGGTGAATTATTAGAGCGAACTTTCAAAGAAGGCTCTAAGGTTGAAGTTGGACAAGTGTTATTGAAAATTGATCCTGCAGAATACATTGCTTCACTCGCTTCTGCTAAAGCCGATTTAACCAGTAAAATCGCCGGGGCAAATGGCGCAGAAAGAGACTTAGTACGTGGTAAAGAAATTGCCGCAAATGGTTTTATTTCTCAATCTGATTTAGACAAGTTAATTACCAATGAGGCACAAACTAAAGCTGCAGTACGCGTTGCTAAAGCGGCGGTTGAAAAAGCTGAGCTTAACTTAAGTTATACAACTATTCGTGCTCCTTTCTCTGGCCGAATAGGTAAAGTTAATTATAATGTGGGCAATGTTATTGGTCCTGCAAGTGATGTGATAGCAACGCTTACCTTGACAGATCCTATGTATGTAAGTTTTCAAATAGAGGAAAGCTTATATGTTTCTTATTCGCAACAACATGTTAAGCAAAAAGAAATTAATGGCGTGAAGTCTCCTGATGTTAATCTCTCTATCCGTTTGCCCAATAATTCACTTTATCCCGAAAAGGGCGTGCTAGATTTTGCCGATACAAAAATTAATCAAAGTATGGGAACCGTAGAATTACGAGCATTATTTAATAACCCTGATGGCATCATTTTGCCAGGTTTGTTCGTCACGTTATTAATAGAAAGCCAAGATAAATTACAAATGTCTTTAGTGCCGCAAGTGGCTGTTCAAGAAAGTCAGCAAGGAAAATTTGTTTTAGTGGTTAAAGACAAAAAAGTTGTTCAACGTCATGTTGAGTTAGGCCGAAGAATTAACGCGATGTGGGTTGTTGACACAGGGCTAGAAGAAGGCGAAGAAGTTATTGTTGAAGGTTTACAAAAAGTTCGACCTGGTGTTGAAGTTAACGCTGTAAATAAAGTTGTTGACGAGCTAACAGGCACGATTTCAGATATTACGACTGATCCCACTACTGAAAATGCACAAAAGGGCTAAACGATGATTAGTAAAACCTTTATCGAACGGCCAAAGTTCGCCTTTGTTATTTCTATTGTTATTTCGCTTGCCGGCTTAATTGCCATGAGTTTATTGCCGGTTAATATGTATCCGGAAATAACGCCTCCTCAAGTCCAAATTTCGACAGTATACCCAGGCGCAAGTGCGCAGGTTGTAGAAGAATCAGTTATCAGGCCTATTGAAGAGCAAGTCAATGGTGTTGAAGACATGATGTATATCGAATCAACAGCATCAAATAATGGGAGTGCCTCAATTACTGTCTACTTTAAAGTAGGAACTGACGGCGATATGGCGCAAGTTAATGTACAAAATCGAGTTGCATTAGCGACAAGTTCACTTCCTTCAGAGGTAACGAGGCAAGGGGTGAATGTTGAGAAAAAATCGAGCACCATGTTACTTGGAGTTAACCTATTTTCCACACAAGAGAATGTCGATCAATTATTTTTAAGTAATTACGCAACTAATTATTTAGTTGAACCTTTAAGTCGTATTAAAGGTGTTGCTTCAGCAGAAGTAATGGGAGAAATGACTTATAGCATGCGTGCTTGGTTAAATCCTGATCGAATGGCCTCGTTAAATATCACGGTGACAGAAGTCCAGCAAGCGCTGCAAGAGCAGAATATGATTGTTGCGGCAGGAAAATTAGGTGCCAGTCCTTCTTTGCCTAATCAAAAATTCGAGTATTCAATACAAGCTAAAGGCCGTTTAAAAACACCAGAAGAATTTGGGCAAACGATTATCCGAGCGCAAAAAAATGGTAATTTTGTGCGTTTAACCGATATTGCTAGGCTTGAATTAGGTGCAGAAGATTACTCGACCCAAGCAAGGTTAGATGGTAATGAAACGGCATTCCTTGTTATTTATCAATTGCCTGATGCCAATGCTACTGAAGTGGCTATGTTAGTTAAAGCTGAAATGGAAGTGCTAGCTCAGCGTTTTCCTGACGGACTAGAGTATGTCATTCCATATGATACTACTGAGTTTATCTTTCGGTCGATGGAAGAAGTAAAAACTACACTTTTTCAAGCTGTTGGTTTAGTGATTTTAGTTGTCTTTTTATTTTTACAAAATTGGCGGGCTACTATCATTCCAACCTTAGCGATTCCTGTTTCTTTAATTGGTACTTTTGCTTTTATGATCGTAATGGGGTATTCAATTAATACCATTACTTTGTTTGGTTTAGTGTTAGCCATTGGTATTGTCGTTGATGATGCCATTATCGTTATTGAAAATGTAGAACGTATCCTAAAAGAAGATAAACTCCCTATCAAAGAAGCAGTAAGCAAAGCGATGGAGCAGGTCTCGGGACCTATTATCGCGACCACTTTAGTACTGTTAGCGGTTTTTGTTCCTGTTGGTTTTATGCCTGGAATTACAGGTGAATTATATAAGCAATTTTCTGTTACCATTTCTTTTGCGGTATTAATCTCCTCTCTTAATGCTTTAACACTCAGTCCTGCATTGTGTACTGTGTTGTTAAGTGAAAAAAATATGAAGCCTATAGGCTGGTTAAAGCCTTTTGAACAAGGGATTACCAAATTAACAGGTGGTTACACTACAGCAGTTAACTTTGTGCTAAAACGAGCGATTAGAATAGGCTTGTTTGTTTTGATCATTTTTGGCGCTGCCGGCTGGTTAACAACGTCTGTTCCTACCGCATTTTTACCTGCGGAGGATCAGGGCTATTTGTTTGTCGATATTCAATTGCCTGATGCATCATCAAGTGTTCGTACTCAAGCCGTGATGGATAAAATCTCACCTATAATCGAGAATGATCCTGCTGTTGAAGACGTTATTACCGTTGCTGGATTCTCCTTACTTGGTGGTGCAGGTTCCAATAATGCATTAGGGATTATTATTTTAAATGATTGGGAAGAAAGAACTAGCCCTGAGCTTGGTTTAGCACAAGTCATTCCTCGTTTAATGGGGCAACTATGGTCGATGCCTGATGCACAAATTATGGTTTTTAATCCGCCACCAATTCCAGGTTTGGGTAATAGTTCAGGGTTTGAATTTAAACTTCAAGATAGTGAGGGGCGAGATCCAGCATTGCTTGCGCAAGTTATGAATGGCTTAATATATGAAGCAAATCAACGACCTGAGCTTGAGCGAGTATTTAGTACTTTTAGAGCTAACGTGCCACAATATTTCTTGGAAGTTGACCGTAATAAGGCCAAAGCTCAGGGAGTTGTTCTGTCTGATATTTTTGTGACACTACAAGCACAGTTAGGATCGTTATATATTAATGATTTCAGTCAATTTGGCAGAACGTATAGAGTTACCATTCAGGCTGAAACTGAGTTTCGTAAAGATCCGTCAGATCTACGTCATTATTATGTGCGCAATAGTGAGGGTGATATGGTGCCTTTAACCACATTAGCCAAACTAACACCTATTTTAGGCCCAACGAGTATTACGCATTTTAACTTATATCGAAGCGCGAGTATTACTGGACAAGCAGCTCCTGGGTATTCTTCAGGACAAGCTATAGCGGTCATGGAAGAACTAGCAAGTAAATTGCCACAAGGTTACATTTATGAATGGTCTGGGCAGTCAAAGCAAGAATTAGAAGCTGGAGATTTAGCGCCTATTCTATTCTCGTTAGCGATACTATTTGTTTACTTATTTTTAGTGGCGCAATATGAAAGTTGGACTATTCCTTTTTCGGTTATTGCTGCGGTTCCCCTCGCTTTATTTGGCGCTATGCTCACCTTGTATACCGTGGGGATGGCTAACAATATTTACGCACAGGTTGGTTTGGTATTATTGATTGGTTTATCCACTAAAACTGCGATATTAATTGTTGAATTTGCAATGGAGCAAAGAGCTGCAGGAGAAACTATTATTAATGCTGCACTTAATGCTGCCAGAATGAGGTTCAGAGCTGTTCTAATGACGGCGTTATCATTTATCTTAGGTGTATTGCCACTAGTGTTTGCAAGTGGTGCGGGTGCAGGGAGCCGTGTATCTTTAGGGGTTACAGTACTTGCTGGTATGGTAGCTGCAACATTATTTGGGACGTTACTTGTGCCATATTTTTATATGCTCATTCAATCGATGAGAGAAAAAATAAAAGGGTCAAGTAATCCGAATTAACGATAAGAAATGATTAGATCTCTACATGCCAATCTCTAAACAAGGTTGGCATTTTTTTCAGCTCAGAACTGAAAAAATATTCACGCTTTACAGGATAATAGTGAAAAATAATTGGAATTAAGCATAATGAAAAATGAATATGTAAAAATTGGATTAATTAACCCTAAAAGTCCAACTAATGTTGGCGCAGTTATGAGGGCTGCTGGTTGCTATCAAGTCAATGAGGTTTACTTTACAGGAGAGCGCTTTGCTCGAGCAGCTAAATACAATACTGATACCAAGGATGCTAGTTTAAATATTCCTCTTTCGTGTGTGGATAACTTACTTGACAATATTGAAGGCAATATGCAAGTTGTCTGTGTCGATTTAATTGAAGGGGCAACACCGCTTCCAGAGTTTAATCACCCCGCGAATGCGCTTTATATTTTTGGACCTGAAGATGGCACAATCTCACAAGGGGTTATCGATAGGGCAGACTCAGTTGTATATGTGCCTACTGTGGGGTGTATGAATTTAGCCGCCTCTGTAAATGTTTTATTGTATGATCGCTTGGCAAAGTCTAAGAACTCTATAGCCAGTGATGCATTAATTAAAAAAAGTAGAGATACCAATAATAAAGTTAAAGTGAAACGCTAGCGCTAACGGTAGTTTTTGACTCGCTATTATTAATTGTTACTGTCTGTATGACTGCCTGTATTGCTATCTGATTCACTACATGGCGTATTATCTAATTCTGCGGCTATTTTTGCTCTTTCAGCTTTTGATATGTACTTAGGCTTGTTTGTTTTTTGCAATTTAGCATTTGTTTTTTTTAGGCGCTTTTTAAGGCTTTGATTAATTTTTTTCTTGCGATTCATTACTTTAATATTTTGATAATAAGTTAACTAAGCGCTGATTATAGCAAACTAACACTGAAACTTATAAGCACTAAAATTAAATAGGGGTACATAACCGTCGGCCTTAACGAATTTAGAAGGTATTCTTTAATTAAACCAAGTTGGCTTCGGCGACTACTTTCCCAAGTGCTGTACAATTGAAAGGCTTGATAGGAGTCATCCATTGAGGTATTAATCGATTTTTCAATAAATAATATTCTATCGATTAATCGAGATTGAAAAGTCTTCCATACGCCTTCTAATACCCAAAGAGTTAGCACTATCAAGGTAGTTAAAATAATAGGAGACTTTGAAATATACAACCAACAGCAAAGAAGTATAGCAACAAGTTTAATGACTAAGGCAAACTTTTCATAGTTTTCGATATTGTGATGTAATAGTGTCCATTCGTGTTGTAAAGCGTGAGTATCTTTGGTGAGGTGATTCATTAAACGTCCATTTATCTACTGAAAATTTTGATAATAATACACAAGATTTCCTAAGAAAACATTGGATAAAAACAAATTCCAACTATGCTTGGTTGTAACTAAGCTTTGCTGTTATTATGCGCGCCTAAATAGTCTACAAACTATATATTGTTTAACGAAGGATTTTACCTTGAGCCAGAATAAACCGACTGAATTTTCATCATTAGCACTAAACGACGACTTACTGCAAAATTTATCGTCTTTGGGCTACAAGTCAATGACACCAATTCAAGCATTGAGCCTGCCTGATATATTGGCAGGCAAAGATGTTATCGGCCAAGGGAAAACCGGTTCAGGTAAAACTGCGGCTTTTGGTTTAGGTTTATTGGCTAAATTAAATGTAAAACGATTTAGAATCCAGTCATTAATTTTATGTCCAACACGAGAACTAGCAGATCAAGTCGCTAAAGAAATTAGAAAGTTGGCCCGTACTATTCACAATATTAAAGTGTTAACTTTGTGTGGCGGCACACCATTTGGCCCACAAATAGGTTCACTCGAACACGGTGCTCATATTATTGTTGGAACGCCTGGTCGAGTAGAAGAACACGTTATTAAAGGTACCTTACAACTCGATAATTTAGAAATGCTGATCCTTGATGAAGCTGATCGTATGCTAGAAATGGGTTTTCAAGCAGCGTTAGATAACATTGTAGAGCGCGCCCCGAAAGTACGTCAAACCTTATTGTTCAGTGCAACGTTTCCTAAGCAAATTCAAGCAATTGCCCAGAATATTATGGTTAACCCTGTAATGGCTAAAGTTGAATCGACCCATGATAGCAGTAGTATTACTCAGCACTTCTATCAAGTAGCTGATGTAGAGGAGCGTTTATTAGCTGTAAGGTTACTGTTGTTGAAAAATACGCCTGAGTCTACGGTTATTTTTTGTAACACGAAGAAAGAAGCACAAGAAGTTGCCGATGAATTACATGACTTTGGTTTTAGTGTTTTAGCTTTACATGGTGATTTAGAGCAAAGAGATCGAGATCAAACCTTAATTCGTTTTGCCAATAAGAGTGTTGCAGTGCTTGTTGCAACAGATGTTGCTTCAAGAGGTTTAGATATTGATGCACTAGATGCCGTTATTAACTATCATATTGCTCGTGATAGTGAAGTTCATGTTCACCGTATAGGTCGTACTGGGCGTGCAGGAAGTAAAGGTATCGCTTGTTCTTTATTTAGTGAGAAAGAAAGTTATAAGGTTGGCTTGCTTGAGGATTACCTCGATCAAGTTATTACTGGTGAGCCTTTGCCTAGTTTATCTGTACTCGATCAAGCCCCATTGCAAAGCAAAATGGCTACACTGCAAATTGATGGTGGTAAAAAGCAAAAAGTAAGGCCTGGCGATATTCTTGGTGCTTTAACAGGTGAAAATGGTATTCAAGGATCACAAGTTGGTAAAATCAATGTTTTGGATAATTGGGCGTATGTAGCAGTAGATAAAAACGCACTTAAATTAGCCCTTAAAAAACTGGAAAAAGGGAAGTTAAAGGGGAGAACCTTTAGAGTAAGACACCTAAGCGTTTAATTTTATTGGGAGCAATTCCTGATGTCGATGAAAATAGCGTATCAACAGCTCGTTGAAACAAAGAAGTTGTCTTATGATGAGGCACAATTACTTGCTGTTAATGCGCTTAATGAACTCTCTTGCCAAGTGTCATTAACAGCGAGTGATAACTCATCTTTTTTCTCTAAGCTTCTGTGCTTAAAACTAACACCCTTGTTTAATCAAAATAGGTACATCAAAGGTATTTATTTTTATGGCAAAGTAGGGCGTGGTAAAACCATGCTAATGGACTTGTTTTATCAACATCTTGCTATTGATAAAAAAATGCGTATTCACTTTCATCGATTTATGGAAAGTGTTCACCAGCAATTAAATGAAATTTCAAATCAACATGCCTTGCAACAAACAAAACAAACGCATCCATTAAGCACTATCGCAAAAAGGTGGGCAACTAAAGTCGACGTACTCTGCTTTGATGAGTTTTTTGTGTCAGATATTGGTGATGCTATGCTTATGTCGGGCTTGCTGGACGCTCTTTTTGCCCAAGGGATAACATTGGTTGCTACCTCAAATTGTCAACCTGAAAACCTCTATAAAAATGGACTTCAACGGGCTCTATTCTTACCCACAATTCAACTGATTAATGACCATTGTCAGGTTATTTCAATTGATGGTGAAATTGATCATCGAAGATCGTTATCAGACAGTCATTATTCATCTTTGTCCCCTAAAATTACAGACACAGGAATTCCTTATCGTGATTATGTTTATCCAAGCACCGCATATCCTAACTTCTTAAGGCAACGTTTTATTGATATTACTCAGGAGAACAAGCTTGCTTCGGGTCATATTTGCATTAATCATCGGAATATTGATTATATAGCCATGCACGATAAAACGATTTACTTTGACTTCTTTGCGCTATGCTCAGGACCAAGAAGCCAGCGAGATTATATAACTCTTGCAGATATGTTTGACACTATCCTTATAGATAATTTACCACAATTTCATGGTGATTTAATTCCTGCAGTGTTTTCAGGAGTAGAGGATAGCTACCAACGAAGCGGGGTTTTAATGTCAGAACTAAGACATTTTGATGATGAAGCTCGACGTTTTATTGCGCTGGTTGACGAGTTTTACGATCAAAATATACGTCTTATTATTAGTGCTGAGGTTGATATTGATGCCTTATATCAAGCAACGCAATTAGCATTCGAGTTTGAACGCTGTCAATCAAGGTTGTTTGAGATGCAAAGAATATACTACTAAAATCAATATCTTAATGGTTTTGGTTACACTGAAATATTTTGTTACGAATAGTTGTAATCTAATAAACTTTGTGTAGAATGTTATGGCATCTGGCAAGATATTTGAAAAAATATTCGCGCAAAACCACAGATCTACGGGGAAACCTATGATGGCTGGGCTACAAAATTATATAGTGCTTAACTTATAATTTAAGTGTATTAACAGCGAACATTATTTTCCGACAATATAATAAAAAATTAAATCGGATGTAGTATTAATGAAAGTTAATTTAACAAAAAAATACCTAACTAAACTGACAGATTTAGCGGCAAAGTTTCATAAAGAAGAAGCTAGCATGACAGATTTGGTTCAGCTAAAGTTATTAATTGGTGCGTTTCAAACGTATTTGAAAAATAATAAAGTTAGCCCTGAGATTGCTTACCAATTTTCTGAAATACGTAAGTTGTCACAAGTAAAGTAAATTAGCTTACTTGTATTCTTATTTTAAGTGCTTGTTTTATGGCTTAGTTTAAGTAAGTACCGAATCACTAACTTTTAGTTTAAATAACCACTATTTAGTTTTTTTAACTTGGTAGTGCTTTGTGCTTATTGTAAGAGTTATTTTTAAGTTAATAAAAATCAAATAGTTACCCTTCTTTGCTAACTTGGCATCAGTCTTGTTATATACTTTGTAATTACAATGAAATTATAAAGGACTTCACATGAAAAACATCCTAACAGCCTCTTTATTGGTTTTAACTACAAGCATCGCTTCTGCTAGTGCTTTTGCACATCAAATTAGTTGCGATATTCAACTTGAAGCTGGCGTAAAGGTTTCTAAAGATAGCTTAGAATTTTTAGATGATTCGGAAAATAACCTCTACACAATCACCGATAACAAAGTCCTAATAGTGAAAGGTAAAACTATTGCCTTAAACGCAAAACAGCAAAGTTTAGTGACTCAATACTCGACCAGCATTAGAGATGTTGTACCAGAAGTAAAAGCGATCGCTTTAGATGCTTTATCGTTAGCTTCAGATGGGTTAACGAAAACGTTTGACGAGCTATTGGGCGAAAATAACCAAGTAGGTGCAGATATCACTACAGAGTTAGATACTATTCACCAACAAATAGAAACACATTTTTCAGCTGAGCAAGGGTTCTACCTTAATGATGATGGTATTGATGGCGATGAAATCTTTGGTGAAGACTTTGAAGAGCGTATTGAAGCTGTTATAGAAAAAGCAGTGCAAAACTCAATGGGGACTTTATTAATGGCATTAGGTAAAGAGATGCTAACTTCTGGTGGAGATATGGATGCGTTTGAAACTCGAATGGAAGATTTTGGTGAAAAAATAGAGCATGAAATGGAAACTCACGCTAAATCTTTTGAAAAACGAGGTAATGACCTATGTGCCTCAGCGGTTGCTATTGATGTTTTAGAATCAAAACTTCAAGCGAACATCCCTGAGCTTGCAGATATTGATGTTTTAACTGCAAAGCAAGGTAAATCGCATAACCAAAATAGCATTTAACGACAGCAACTGATTAAACACTTGTGACGGAATCGATTTTTTAATGTGCTTTGACAAAGAAAAATTAAGCGGCCATAAGTGTTTTATCTGTATTTGTTTTATTTAATAAATATCATTCCTGTGACATACCCTAGAATGACTTATCTTAAGCCCTCCTGAACAATTCAATACTAAAATTTACAAAATAGTTAACTTTAAAGCTTGCAACCATTAATAAAAAACGTTGCAATGACTTATCAGTTAAATTCAATGCAAAATAAATTAGTGTATTTCTTTTATTTACAATAAATAGGACATTATGGAAAATTCAGAAACCGTTGAAAATATCAAAAAGCCAAATTCTTGGGGTTTAGTGAGTGTTATTATTATTGTGATAATAGCTTTATCGGTTTGGCTTTATACGAACGAAAGTACTCCACCTCAAGAAGTTGAAGTAGAGGAAGAAATAGTTGAGGTTGTAATTGAAGAAGCTCCTTTGCCTGAAGTTGTTGTCCCTGAAATTATTACGCCTGAAGTGGAAGAGGTTGTTGAACTAGAGCCAATCATTGAGCCTGTAGACGTTAATCCGTTACCTCCATTAAATGAGAGTGATGTGTGGGTTAGAGAGCAACTTCCTTCTCTTACATGGAGAAAAGAACTCTTAAAGCTAGTGATTGATGATGACATGATTAGGCGATTAGTTGTTTTCACTGATAACTTTGCTCAAGGTACTTTAGCTTATAAATACAGTCCATTAATTTCTCCTAATGTTGGATTTTCAGCAAAAGACAAGCAGGTAGATGAAAGTAATCAAGCTCACTGGACATGGGATGCACAATCTGAAAAAAGATTTACTTCGTATATTGAACTTTTGCGTTCAATGGACAGCGATAAATTAGTCGATTGGTATATAGAAATTAAACCATTGCTCAATGAAGCCTATGCAGAATTAGGTTACCCTGAAGATGACTTTACTGAAACGGTGCAAGCAGCAATCGCTCGTGTATTAGATGCTGAAATGCCTAAAGAAGAGTTAAAAATTATTAGGCCTAGTGTAATGTATAAGTATCAAGACGCAGAAATTGAAGCGCTAGATGATGTTGACAAATTATTACTTCGTTTAGGTAAAGAGAATGTCTTGGTGATCAAATCAATCTTGCTTGAATTTAGTGAAAAGCTAGACGAGAAGTCAGAATAACTCAATGCTATTAACTGATATACCGCCTTGTGTGCCTAAAACAAATAGTACTATATCTAAATGGTTAGGGATGGTGATATTAAAAACTTTACGTTGGAAAGTAACCGGGAGCTTACCTGAGCGTAAAAAGTTTATTATCGCCATTGCTCCACATACTTCTAACTGGGATTTTATCATTTGTATCGGTGTGAAGTTAGCGCTTAATTTACGCGTAAAATCTATGGTAAAAGCATCACTCTTTGTTTGGCCGCTTAAAGGTCTATTATTAGCTTTAGGCACAGTGCCAATTCATCGTAATAGTAAGCAGGGAGTTGTTAGTCAGATGGTAGCCCAATTTAGACAAGTAGATGAGTTAATTTTAGCTATTACGCCAGAAGGAACAAGAAGCAAAACTGATGAGTGGAAGAAAGGTTTTTTACTGATTGCCTGTCAAGCGAATATTCCTGTCGTTCCTGTTAGTGTTGACTTTAAAAAAAGAACTGTAAACTTTCTACTTGCTCAAGATATTAGTGATGATATTGACTCTGAATTAGAACAGTTTAAATTGAACTTTATTGGTGTGTGCGCAAAAAATCCCCAAGCAGTTTGATTTTTTAAACAAGTACTTGCATCTTATTAATTGATTAGCGATAATCCGCGCCGTTACTATTATTTCTTACGTAATAATAGTTAGTAGCGTTCTATGGTGACCCTTTTGGTCCCCTCGCAATGATACTCTGTGAACTCGGCCAGGTCCGGAAGGAAGCAACCGCAGCAGACGACTCATGTGCCGGGGTGTGGCTATTAGGGTTACCACCACTCTTATTTCATCTAATTCTTTACTAAATAGCACACCCAAAATATATAATATGTGTTATATCGTTTTTGTCTGGTTTTGAGATTTAATTTCTTCAGTAAATAATAATACTTTGTTTCGACCCTGATCTTTTGCTGCGTAAAGCGCAATATCTGCTTGTTTATATAGTTCATCGTAATTGGCTTGTTTCATATTTCCAATGGCAACACCAATACTGGCTGTAACAGTTGACTCTAAAGATCTCGTCATTCCCTCTATACAAAGTCTTATTCTTTCGGCAAATAAAAATGAAGCCTCTTTAGTACTGTTCATATTTAAAATAACAAACTCTTCTCCGCCGATACGAGCAAATAAATCATTTTTCCGACAAAGGTCCTTAATGGTCTCTGCAATAGAAACTAGTATTTCATCACCAACATCGTGGCCAAAATTATCATTTATACCTTTAAAGTGGTCAATGTCTAACAATAAAAATGCCATTTCAATGTCTTTTCCTTTAAATTCATTGATTTTATTGTCTAGAAACCGGCGATTACCAATACCTGTTAACGGATCGGTTTCAGAGGCTTTTTTTAATGTTTTGTTTGTTGCTTCTAAGCGAGCAATAACTTGTTTTCTTAGCATTAATATCAAAATTAACACCAAACTAATGAGTGAAATAACTACAACGGCAAATAAATAAAGTGAAGAATGTAAAGACTCACGTTCACTTATCAATAATTCATCTTGCAGTTTTATATAATCTCGTTCCATTTGTAATTGGCTTTCTAGTTTTTGAACGATACCTTTTTGTATTAAGGGCTGAACTTGGTTTCTTCTTTTTATGTAGTCAGATTGTGTTTTTGAGGCGGCTTTAAAGTTGTTTTGACTCAGTTCTAATTCAGCCAAGTTTTCATACATGGCCATTTCGCTTTCAACAGATATTTTATCTTTAACTTCAACGATACCTTTTTGGTATAAATTAATAGCTTCTTGTATTTTATCAGTTTGAATCAATATCTCGGCTAAACCAACATATGCAGCAGCTACAGCAGGAGGATACGCACTGCCGATATCATTATTGATGACAAATTCATAAAGCGATTGTGCAGAGGCTAGCTCATTCTTCGACTTATAAACATGAGCTAAACTAACGGAAGCTTCACTTATGCTAAAGTCACTAATATAAGCTTTATTACTTAGTACTTGTTTAAGTAACTTTTCTGCTTGTAGTAATTTTCCAGAACCTAAAAACGATATGCTTAATCCCACAGAAGCATTTAACTTCATTTCTATATCATTGAGTTCGGAATTAATCGTTATTGAGCGTTGAAAATATTTAGCTGCATCAATATAGTCATTTTGTGAGTTCAATACATTGCCTAAGTTATTATAAACCATTGCTAAATCTTGCTTCTTATTACTTAACTTGGCAAATTTCAAAGCTTCAAGGTAATAATAAAGGGCATTTTCATGATCAACTAATAGTTCATGAAACACCCCCATTACTCTATTCGATACAGAAAGCACATGAGGATCATTGCTTTCGTTTGCGCTAATAATAGATTGATTTAAATGAGTAAAAGCTTTTTTATTTAAACCTTGATACATTTCTGCTTGACCAAGTAAGCGCAAGGCAGTTGCTTTAATTACATTATTATTATCAATACTAGGTATCGCTATAGCTTGTTTGGCATATTCAGCTGTTTTGTCAGGAGAGGTGTAGATATAAAAATTGGCTAATGCAATTAATGGTTTTATGCGTGCTTTGTCATCTACAGGAAGTTTACTTAATTTCGCTTTTAAGGACTCTACATTAACTTCGCTAGCAAATAGCTGTGGTGTAACAGCTAATGCAAATAGTAAAGCTAATATCCATTTAATCATTGTTAACCTTTTATTCTAAGAAGGGGCATTATACCAATCTCACTAATTAGGTGATCATTTCTACAGGTTAAAATAACCAATTACTGTTTTATTTAATAATTTAAACAAGTAGTTACTCAAATAAATACTGCATATTTGGCTATTTTCTCTGCGTATAAAGGAGATCACCTATTAAGTAAATACTATTAATTATCTTTGTCATCATATTATTAACGCGATATTAGGTTAATGTCTACTTTATATACGTGAAAATGGTTATATAAAGCATTATCATGGTTTTAATTTATAGAAGATGAGAAGGTAAGGTGTAAAGTAACTTAATTTAGTTAATTTAGTTTAGTTAAGATAATAGCTTCTGTAAGAAATTCTTGAATATAAACTGTTAAAAAGTGTTTTAACAGTATTGGTGTTGAGTGAGTAATTTAAAAATACGTAAAGCACCTATAACCTCTAATAAGTGCTGTACGTTAATACGGTTAAACCATCAAATTATTTGCTAAATTTTGAAACCATTCAGATCAAGATTTAGTTAATTATTTAAGTTAACCATTTTAGTTAATTATTTCACTTAGCTTGGCTCGCAATATATCGGTCTATTTCTTTTTCGACCATAGCAAGTGGTAATGCACCATTGCCAAGTAAAACGTCATGAAAGTCTCGCAATTTGAATCTATCACCCAATATTTTTTCAGCTTTATGTCTAAATTTCCAAATGGCTATTTCGCCTAATTTATATGAAAGCGCTTGACCAGGCCATGAAATATAGCGATCAACTTCAGCTCTAACATTTGCCTCAGAAAGTGATGTATTATTCGCGAGAAAGTCGATACCTTGTTGTCTACTCCAACCTTTGGCATGTATACCTGTATCTATCACTAAGCGACAAGCACGCCACATTTCATAGCTTAGGCGTCCAAAATGATCGTATGGCGTGTCGTAAACACCCATCTCTATCCCTAACTTTTCAGAATATAGACCCCAACCTTCACCATAAGCACTAAAGTATAAGCCTAACCGAAATTTAGGAACATTCTCTAACTCTCGTGAAATTGCAGTTTGATGATGATGGCCAGGAACAGCTTCATGTAATGTTAGCGCGGTAAGTTCATATAAAGGGCGTTGATCTAGCTGATAGGTATTTAACCAATATGCACCTCCTCGAGTGCCACCAACGACACCACCGTTATATGAAGCTGTGGTGTAATTAGGCGCGATCTCTTTAGGTACTGGAACAACGCCATAAGGTACTCGTGGTAATTTTCCAAAAAATTCAGGCATCACATAATCAATTCTCTTAGCGATATAAGAGGCTTCTTTGAGTAGATCTTTCGCTGATTTAGCATAAAACTGTGGATCTGTACGAAGAAACTGTGTGAATTCTTCAAAGCTGCCATCAAAATTAAGTGCTTTTATAATTTCGTTCATTTCTGCTCGTATTCGTTTGACTTCATTCAGGCCTGTTTCATGTATTTGTTGGGCAGTAATATCTGTTAATGTCGTATACGTTTTAATTTGATGAGCATAATAAGCTTTGCCGTTATTCATTTGCTCTGCACCAAGAGTTGTTGAAGCTGCATTGAGGTATTCACCACCAAAAAATTTAGCAAATGAAGCAAAGGCGGGCATTGCAGATTCTGATATCGCTTTTTTAGCACTTGCTCTAAGTATGGCTTGGTTTTCTGCTGATATGTTATTGTTCATTTTCAAAAAGGGCTTATACATGCTACTTTTTGTCGGGTCTTGATAAACTTGTGCATGAACAGTTGGAAGTATGCCTTTGACAACAATTTTAGGTAGAGTAAAGTTTGTTTTAATCCCCTTACGCATATTGGTAATATTTTCATTAAAATAGCGAGGAATTTCATTCAACCTTGCAATATAATCTTGGTAATCTTTTACTGAGTCCATCACTAAACCATTACTCATATTTAGAACGCCTAAATAAAAGCTACTAAAGGTGTTTAATGGGATCCTCGATAAATCTAATTGATATCGACGAATCGAACCTTCTAAAACCCACTTTAATAGTTGGTAGTTAATGCGGTTGTCAGCAGTTAGTTTATTCTCATCAATGTTAGTTAAACGTTTAAGGAATATAGTTTCCGCTGCGAGACGTCTATCATTATCTTTAGCTGATACACCTTTAAGCAAATGATTATATGTATTTACACCTGCTCGCGTTGCTGAAAGTGGATTTTCTTTTAATGAATAATCCCACCTTTCATCAATTATTTCTGTTAACACTTCATCTGCGCTTTTAGGTATATGATCATTTGCTATTAAGTGTGTGTTATAAAAGCAAAGCAAAATCAATAGGAATAAATTACTTATTTTTTGATTTAACATTAAGTTGATACTTTTCATTATTTCCCCAATATTTTTGTATGTACAAATATTTTCATTACTAGTCAATATTGCCATAAGTATGAACAATAATGTATGTTTAGCCACACTCAATTTTATAATAGACAGTGAGTATCTATTGAATAAGTGAGGTCACCTGAAACTAAGGGTCAATAAGTTAGAGAGATTATAATGCAATCAAAGTCCATCATATTAATTTTTACCTTAATGCTCTTTATCGTGACATTACTTGTTGGTTTTTATATCGGTACAGTCTCAAGTGCAGGCTCACATAGCAGTCAACTTTATGCTGGAGCTCAAGAAATGAGAGCAGCGCTATTGAATTTGAATAAAAATGATATTCCAGAGGCTAGGGCGATACTTTGTCGTTCAATAGAAACAAGACTACAAATATTAGATTTAGCCAAGCCTGCATTACCTGAACGCACAGTAGAAGAAGTTAACGCTATAAAACAGGCATGGCTGTATAAAAACATTAATGAATCAAAAGATGATTTTATGGAAATTTGTTCCTAAAATAGGCGTAAAGGTACTTATTAATTAAGTAGTATCGTTTTATTAAATACTGCTAATTTTTAGTTACTATAAAATTAAGAAGGTCGTATGAAGTTTATTTATCTACTCGTTTTGTTACTTATATCAGGGTGTTCCACTCAAACTTTGAAAGAACAATTAGCAGACACAACGTTTGGAGCTGTAACGGGATCGGATTATTCTCGAAATCCTGCAAGCTGCCCAAGAATAGAACAGCAATGCGCCGACGGAAATTATCAAGAATGGATTCAGGATAATGGTCAATTAGCTTGCGCTTGTAATAATTAATTAACTGGAATACAGACAATAAAAAAGCACCTTAAAAAGGTGCTTAAACAATATATATTATCTGTAAGTGATTTTCTATTTTTTAAACTTACGAGATGTTAAACCTATAATGCCTAAAGCAAAAATGGCAAGAGTAGTAGGCTCTGGAACTTGTACTGAAGATGTTTGAATAATTGCTTGGTTTTGCCCCCAAGTAACACTGACACTTTCACCTGCTAACATGCCAAGTGAAGCTAATGTAACACCACTAAAAGTTGCAGATTCATTAACAGTTCCAATCAAAGCGGCATTAATTTGAAAAGCAATCTGATTTTGCACATTAGCGAAGAAAAAAGGATTTGTTGTAGAAGTAAGCGAAGCTGGGTATGCATTACCAGTAGCAGTAAGGCTTCCTACAAATGTTGCTTCAAACAGATTATTTGACCCTGTTTCCCAACCAAAAGCAGGTAAAGTTCCGGCGACAGCTGCATTTGCCCCTAAATTTATATTTCCTTGGCTTATTAGCCCTGTATTATCGTAATCACCAGTTGCTGTCATCATTAAATCAGTGCCATTATCAGTAATATTCATAATAATAAGGCCAGCGTTAGCATAACCACTAACAGTTAATATTAAACTAGCAATTGCGACTCTCAACATTTTTGTATTCATAACTACCACCTTTATAATTTACATTCTTGTAATAAAACATCACTTGGTTTTAATAAAGCATTATTCATGCCGAAAAATTAAAACCTTTTTTATCAAGAGAGTAGAAATGTCTTTGAAAAAGTTTTATTAAAAGGTGTAAAGTAATCATACAGTTAAACTATTGAAAATCAAAATTTTGTTAACAGTATTGCAACAACCAACGATATTCTTTCTATATGCGTTTATAATTTTTCTGCAATATCATGTATAGCACTTACATAAGCGGCTATTAATTCTTTACGATTAATAGTGGCACAGGATAAATCACTGTCATTATCAATAAAGAATGGCTCTGCAATTAGACAAGGGGCAGAAGTTTCTTTAAGTAAATATCCACCTCTATCTTCAACTGTTTTGGCTTTAATACCTCTATCAAATAAAGCGAGGGCGGAGACTAGTTTCTGTTGTAATACAGTTGCTATTGCTTTGCCTTTTGCTGACTTGTGGTAATAGAGTACTTCGGTACCACTTACTTTTTTGTTAAGACTCTAACTGTTGAGCTTGCTCTAACTCAGTTTCTAAACGTTTTGTTTCATCGGCACGTGGCTTGGTGAAACGGGCTAAGGCAAGGTACAAGACAGGGGTTAAATAAAGCGTAAAGATTACCGCAATTCCAAGCCCACCGAACACAACCCAACCAATTGCGTTGCGTGCTTCAGCACCGGCCCCGCTTGATAATATCAAAGGTAAAGAACCTAGCAGTGTGGATAATAACGTCATTGTAATCGGACGAAGCCTTGTACTTGCTGCTTCTTCTACAGCTTGGCGCACATCCATACCTTTATCGCGTAATTGGTCGGCAAATTCGACTAGTAGAATAGCATTTTTTGCGAGTAGCCCAATCAGCATTACTAAACCTATTTGTGAGTAAATATTAATAGAAGTGCCTGTTAAAAATAAGGCAAATAAAGCAGCAGCTATACCAAAAGGTACGGTGGCCATTACAACTACCGCACTGTTAACGCTTTCAAATTGTGCTGCCAATACTAATAGCACAATGACGAAAGCTAACACATAAGTCATCGTCACTTCGTTAGCGGTCTCTTGAAAAGTAAGTGCTTCACCTAAGAAAATTAATCCTATGTTATTGGGTAAGTTTTCAGCACCAAGGCTTCTTATTTTCTCAACAATCTCTTGTAACGGAAGATCCTCAGGCAGCTCCATTTCTAATTCAATTGCTCTGCGTTGAGCTTGACGCTCTAATTCTGCAGCAACACCTTCTTCCGAGATATAGGCTAAGCTCGAAAGCGGTACTAGATTACCGTTACTAGAGCCAACATACAGGTTACTTAAATCTGTGGGATCTTTAATTTCCTCTAATTGGGCTTGTAAAATAAGAGGAATGGCTTGATCACCCACATTTAAATCAGCAATATCATCACCATTAATTGCAACGCGCAACGTGGTGGAAATATCCGATAATGGCACACCCAACTCTTGTGCTCTTCGTCTATCAATATTCACTCTAAGTTGCGGTTGAGTAGGTTGGTAAGAAATTCTTGGTAAACCTAGTTCAGGTAATTCCTGTTGAATAACATTAGAAAAGCTTTGGGCTGCTGCAAATATTTCATCATAAGTTTGGCCAGTAAGAGCTATTTCTAAACCGCCACCTTGACCTCGTAAATTCAAACTATTAGATCCAAAAGCTCTAGCAGGAGCACCTGGTATGGCAGCAAGAGGTCCCTTTATTTCATCTATAATATCTTGTTGTGAACGGGAACGTTCATCCCAGTTTTTAAGTGGTACTCTAATAAAAGTAATATTAGGATCCCACTGACCGACCACAGTTAATATCGAATCGATATCACCTTCGCTAACATAAGGGAGTAATATTTCCTCCATTTTATGTGCTTGTCGATCCATAAAGTTCAGACCAACACCATCTGGGCCACGCGCAAAAATTCGAATATTGCCTCTATCCTCAGTGGGCATCAGTTCTTGATCTAACACATTGTACAAGCTTATTGCGGCAGAGGCAGCAAGTAAGCTCGCCAAAAATATATACCAAGCCTTGTTCAATGCAAAGTGTAAAGAGCGTTGATACAAGCCAACAATACTTTGCCCTAAAGTAGCTAAACGAGTAGGTTTATTTTCTTTTAGAGGTAAACGTGCTGTTAGTGCAGGTACTAAGGACAGCGCGACAAAAGATGAAATAATGACAGAAATGGCTAAAACACCACCAAACTCTCTAAATAAGCGACCAGCTGTTGATGGTAAAAATGCGATAGGGACAAAAACGGCAACTAACACGGCGGTTGTTGCTACGACAGCAAAAAACACTTCACGAGTACCAATAACCGCAGCTGCACGGGCACCTAAGCCCATGTTTCTTCGGCGTTGAATGTTCTCTGTAACTACAATAGCATCGTCAACAATTAAACCTGTCGCTAAAACGAGTGCTAATAAGGTCAAAATATTAATTGAGAAGCCCATTAACCAAATAGCCGATAGTGCGCCAATTAGCGATACTGGAATTGATAAAGCAGGGACTATAGTTGCACGACCGGAACCAATAAATAACCATAAAGTAGCGATAACTAAAATGATTGTTAATAACAAGGAGGTAAAAACTTCTTCTACTGAACTACGGATAAACTCAGCATCATCAGAGGTTACCTGCATTTCTAACTCTGGAAATCTGCTTTCCACTTGTTCCATTAGTGCTAACACTTCATCAGAAATTGCAATAGTATTTGAGCGTGCTTGGCGGATAACACCTAAACCAATAACAGGTTTTCCATCGAGACGAACCATGTTTCTTGCATCGGCAGGCCCGAAATACACATTAGCGACATCACCAATACGAGTGTTATCTCTTATAATAATATCTGATACTTGTTGAGCATTAATTGAGGTTGCATCAGCGCGAACAATCAACTGCTGATCATTTGCTTTCATACTACCTGCAGGGACATCGAAAGGCGCTTGACGAAGCGCAGCAGCAACGTCAGTAACAGATAAGTTAAAACTGGTTAGCCGTAAAGGATCTAGCAAAACTCTTAGAACACGTTCTCGATCGCCATTTAATTGTACATCTGCAACACCTGGTATACTTAAAAATAATGGAGCTAAATCTGTTTCGACTCGTTCTGTTAAGCTTTCTAAATCGAGGGTTTTACTTGATACAGCAATACTTACAACCGATTCTGCATCATTGTCTGCTTTGATAATTGCCAATCGCTCAACGGTGTCAGGCAACTCTCTTTGTATTCTACTTACTGCTTCACGAACTTCATTCGCGGCATCATCTAAATTAATACCGGGTCTAAACTCAACCCTGACACGAGCGCTTTCTTCTTCACTCTGGGCGTTAATTGATTTTACGCCACTCACTCGTGCAACAGCACCTTCTAGTTTACTGGTTACTTCCGTGTCGACTGTTTCAGGAGAGCCGCCTGGAAGGGCTGCAGTGACTGAAACAATAGGTCTATCAACATCGGGAAGTTCCCTCACTTCTATTGCATTAAATGCGGCTAATCCTGCGATAATAATCAACAAGTTTAAGACAACTATGAGTACAGGACGACGAATAGATAGTGATGGTAAATCATTTTGATTTACTGGTTGACTCATGATTGATTTCCCTTAGTGTCTACCGAATTAACCGCTTGACCTTCACGTAATCGCTGAACACCTTCGACAATGAGCTCATCTCCTATATTTACATCGCCAGAAACCAGTAATCGCCCACTTAACCTTTGTTGGATTTTTATATCCACTTTTTTTGCCTGACCATTTTCAGCAAGCCAAATATAAGCATTGATAGGTCCCCACATTAGCGCTGCTTCTGGAACTACGGCGAATGCATTTCCTTCGACCTCTATTCCTACTCTAAAGCTCATCCCCGGGCGGTATAAGTCTTCTTTATTGTCTAACAATGCTCGCACGCGAATAGTGCGATTTGTGAGATCAATTCTAGAATCTATTTGACTAATTTCAGCAGTGATACGTTGTTCTCGTGCTTGCCAAGGTGTTAAGACGACACTGGCTTTTCTTTGTAACATGGAAAGTGCACTTTCTGGCGCATTGAAGTTGATTAATAGTTTATTGCGTTTATCTATCGTGGTTATGGCTGTCTGCAATCCAATACGATCGCCAGTTTCGACATCAGTCAAACCAACAACGCCAGAAAATGGCGCTCTAACGGTTCTATCTTCTAGTTCTGTTTTTGCTTCAGTTAGCTGAACTTTGAGCAGGTCACGTGCGGTCAAAGCGTCATCCAGTGCACTTTGTGCTATAGCACCTTTTTTACGACTTTTTTCAGACCGATCAACGGTTCGCTCTGCATCAGCCAGTTGAATAATGACACGCTCCAGAGCAACTTTTTGCCGACGAGAGTCAAGCTCCAATAAAACGTCATTAATATCCACAAATTGTCCTGGCAAAAACTTCACAGCTGTCACTTTATCCGCTACTGCAGGGTAGACAACAACAGAGTTAATCGCTTCGGCAGTACCAACAGTTTCTACACGTTGAGTTTCTTTTTCAAAAACTATAGGGGTTGTAACCACTTGAGCGGGTCGGCTAGCGCCTGCATTTTGCGCGTTAACTTGGCTTGCAACTATTGTTAAAAGTATCCAGGTAGTGTGGCGAATTAATGCCATTTGGTTTCCTCAATTTATACTTATCATTTTATTTTGCTTAATATACGGTGTTTTAAGGTGTTTTGAGCTATTAGGTAAGAGGCTTATCGATGAACTGTTGATGTTTTAAGGTGAATGACAATAGTTAATAACATATTAACAAATGACAAGTTTACTGATTATTTGCTATTAAATAGAGAATAATTTTTAGTTTTATACTTCATATGAATGATTTTATGAAGCTTAGTTTATTAAGTGTGATTGATAAGTATAAATTACTGTCTGTATTGAGGATTACCGAGTTGAATAATGTAAATACCTTGACCACACAATAAAAAAGCACCTGATGAATGGTGCTTTTAGTATGCAAAATAGTTGTTTACTATCTTTTAGATCTTCTTGATGCTAACCCCATGAGACCCAATGCAAGGATAGCAAGAGTAGATGGTTCAGGAACTTGATTTACCGCGACCCACATGCCTGTAGGATTAATAAATCCATAGTCCCGAACAAATTCGCCAGAAATATAGACAACTTCGGGGGAATTTGAGAATCTTGCATAGCCTACATCTGCATTAATAGAGTCGATCACAGATATTTTACTTGAATCTAGTACCATTGAAATCCCACCTAAATCTAAATCAGCTAATGTCCAACTTATTAATGCGTCATTAGAATAGAAGCTAAAATCAATTATTTCGGTTGTTCCTGTTAATGTGCCGGCAGCAACGGCAGCATCAGATATTTCAAAATACCCACCCCAACCATCGTCTGCATTGCCGTCACATGTTATTTCGTCACATTTGAATTCATAAATTACTCCAGCATTAGCGAACCCACAAACAGATAAAATTAAACTAATAAAAGCGGCTTTTAATATTTTTGTATTCATTTTATTTTCCTTTGTAATAATCTCTTGAAAAGAAGGTTAATAATTTTTATTGTATTTTTTTAAGTATTAATCAGGCCGAAGTATAAAGTTGCTATTTTTTCAATAGCTTAAAGCATGGTAAAAATAAAAAGAGATATTAGTGTAGAGTAAGCATACACTTAAGTTGTGGTAATATTTTGTATGATTAACAATATTTTAACAGTCAGCAGAAACTATTACGTGTATATATAAAACAGATAATGTGATGTTTGTGTTTATAACCTATAATTGCTTGTATATAAAAATAATAATTTTTTCTTATATTTAAATGAATAAAAAATATTATATATCATTAGTTTGCGCATTTATTATCTGTTCTATATTCCCTGGTGTTGTTTATTTCTCATCTTTTGATGACGATAATGATAAAAAGCAGATCAAAACGACATATCTCTTTGAAAATGTTGATGGGCCTATTCAACCTATTCCAAGACAATTAACCATTGATAAAGAATGGCTCATTTTAGGGAAAGCACTATTTAACAGTCCACTCCTCTCCAAAAACAATACTATTTCTTGTGCATCTTGCCATATGGTTAATTTTGGTGGTGACGATGGATTCCCTGTGTCTACTGGAATTAATAATGCTCAAGGGGAAAGGAATTCACCTACTGTACTTAATGCAACTTTCAATTTTAGACAGTTTTGGGATGGGCGTGCAAATACATTAGAAGAACAACTGGTTGGGCCCATACATAACCCTATAGAAATGGGGAGTTCATTCGAAGAGATCATTGAGAAATTATCTTCAGATGATTATTTTAAGGTTACATTTAACCGATTAAGTGCAGAAGGTATAACAGCAAAAAATATAATCAAAGCAATTACCACTTATGAAGAGTCATTGATCACACCGAACTCGCCAATTGATATGTATTTATTAGGAAATAAAGATGCCCTAACTGAGCAACAAATTCGTGGATTGAATTTGTTTATTGATTACGGTTGTTCAACTTGTCACCAAGGCCGAAATATTGGCGGTAATATTTATCAAAAATTAGGCAGGATAAGTGATATTCCAGAAATATTAACATTAGATAAAGGCAGATATGCACTTACTAATGATTCTATTGATGAATATGTCTTTAAAGTACCAACATTACGTAACATTGCCGAAACGGCTCCCTATTTTCATAATGGCTCTGTTAGCACTTTACCAGAGGCTGTTCGCATTATGGCTGCTTCTCAATTAGGTAGAGAGTTAACTAATAATGAAGTAGAAGATATAGTCGCTTTATTGCACTCGTTCAGCGCAAAATTACTTGAGGTGCACTAAAGTGAAAATGCCCCAATATATGCCAGAATATTTATGCTTATTAATGTTTACTGCTTGTTCAATAATGTGGAGTCTTTGCTTTACCGAAGAAAATAAGTTGGCAAAACAACTCAATGTATTGACAAATTTAGAGTTAACATTGTCTCAGCATCAAGTGCAATTATTAAATGCAAATTTTAGTGATCAGTTACATTATGATAATTTTGCACAATTAGAATCACAAATTGAAGGAACGTTGCCTCAATTATCAGGTGAACATGAATTGAAAGAGTTACTGACTCATTATACAGAAAGCTCCCAAAATTATATTCAATTAGTCACAATGCTTAAGACCTCTCAGCGGTTAATAAGCAAAAAAGAAATAATTTCAAACGCTAAACTAATAGATTTAATGGATATCATTCGAATAGAGATATTCGCGTTCATTACTTCTACTCATAGTCGTTCAAAAGACAAGGTTTATCAGCTATTAACGTCGAAAAACCTTGCTGAAAATTCTATTGAATACGAACAGTATTGGCAACTCTATAAACTTCATACTTTGTTCATTCTCGACAATTTAGAAAAATCAACTCAACACCGACAGAGTTTAATCGACTTACCTATTATTGATAGCATAATAAAAAGTATTAACCTTAAAAATCAGGCTGTTAACTCTGCAAGAACGCTCACCTCTTTATCTGGTTTTGGAAGTGTTTTAGCGGTGCTGTTTGTTTTTATAATTATTCTAAAACGACAGCAGCAAACCTTAAAAGAAACGTCCTTGGCTTATAAAAAAGCTGTTGAGGTTAAAACACAATTCCTTGCTAATATGTCACATGAAATTCGTACACCAATGACAGGGATCATTGGTTTAATTGAGATTTGTTTAAAAACCCCATTAAGTGAAGAACAACAAAGCTATCTAGAAAAAGTGGAGTTTTCAGCGAAATCTTTGTTAATTATTATTAATGATATTCTTGATTTTTCTAAAATTGAATCTGGACAATTACACATTGAAAAAGTATCGATTAAACATCATAAATTAGTCGACAACCTAAATATGATGTTAGGAAGAACAGCTGAAGAACAAGGTATAGAGTTAATCTTTGATTTAGACCCTAATATACCGACAAATATTATCGGTGATCCCGTTAGACTCAACCAAATACTACTCAACTTACTCTCTAATGCTGTCAAGTTTACTGAAACTGGACATGTCATATTAAGCACATCCATAGTTTTTGATGAGCAATATAAAAACCCAAATCGCATCCTATACCAAATTGAAGATACGGGAATAGGGCTATCTTCTGAGCAGCAAGATAAGTTGTTTCAACGCTTTTCTCAAGCTGATGAATCAACCACCAGAAAATACGGTGGAACAGGTTTAGGCTTGGCTATTTCTAAACTGTTAGTTGATTTAATGCAGGGAGAAATTTGGGTGGAAAGTGAGTTAGGTAAAGGGTCAACGTTTAAAGTGAGTCTTCCTTTAATAGAAGATAAAAACTGTAAAGAAACGCCTTCAAAAGATATCTATGAAAACTTGCGTTTATTGCTACTCGAAGATAATAAAATCACCCAAAAAGTGGTAGAGAAAATGGCATTGTATTTTAATGTGCATATCGATATAGCATCGACCATAAAAGAAGCAGAAATATTTTGCCAAAACAATAACTACGATGTTGCTTTAGTTGATTGGAACCTAAAAGAGGAAAATGGTTTAGACTTTATTAAGCATATAATTAGTACAGATTATTGCCCTTCGTCTTTAGTTGTTTGCAGTGCATATAGTAAAGCCTATATCGAAGAAAACTCTACTGTAAATTGTGATCTGAAATATTTAGCAAAACCGCTGACATTTGAGAGTTTTAATCAAGAACTGTCAGATCATATTCATAAAGATGTAGAGCACAATCAACAACCAAAAATTAGCAAAAAAACGAACAAACAAACTATCAAAGTTGATAGCATTTCTACTTATGACCAACAAAGCATTTTATTGGTTGAAGATAATAAGATTAACCAGATTGTCGCTACTAAATTATTACAGAGTATTGATTTGAAAGTCGATGTTGCAGAAAATGGTGAAGAGGCGATTGAAAAAATTAAGAAAGGTAAATACTTTGTTGTTCTAATGGATATTCAAATGCCTGTAATGAATGGGATCGAAGCAACAAAAATATTGCGAAAAACATATAATCATCAAGAGCTTAAAATTATCGCTTTAACTGCAAATATTACAGAGGAAGAAGTTACTTATTATGAAAGTATAGGCATGAATGGTCATTTGGGGAAACCATATGAACTTGAAAAAATAGTGAAAATGCTGACTCAGTATTTAACATTGCCAAAAGACATAAATTAGAACTTACTGTTTCTTTGAATAAACATAAAAGACAAGCTAGCTCCGCTACTGTGTAATTCAGCGTATTAAACAACTCAGCCTTTGTTGAGGATGAACATTTGCCCATAACCCCAATCTGCGACTTCAGGATTTAACGGGTCGATATTCAATGCTAAATCTAAGTGTTTTTTAACATTAGCTTTATTACCTAGCGCTACGTTAATAAGTGCTAGGCCTAACTCGGTTGTTGGCAGTTCGCTATTGCTGAATTTTGCTGTCGTTTAAATTAACTTGAGCTCGGCTTAACAAATATTTCTCTAGCAGCTATTTTTCCTTACTTCTTCGATAAATTTCTTGCAATAGGCCAGCTATTGACGCGAAATTTGCCTTGAATTAAGAAAAACTATCAAGCTAGAGTGGAGTAAAATAATTATTTACCTATTTTTCAAACTGTTACCCATCTCTTAAACCGAGTTCAGGTTAAATTAGGAAAGCCTAATTGGGAACTTGCACCTGATAGTAATATTGCTTATTTACTTGTAGTGAAATGGAAATTAATTAACATTAATAAAATGAGCATGGATAAAAAGACGCTAGCAATTGATAAATTTCTAAAAGTACTAAAAGAATGACTTTAATAAAGACAGTAATTTACGGTATTATTTCTATTAATTAAGATTCGATTTTCATGGATGATGTTATTGTATGATTTTAAAAGATAAAACATTTCAAAATGCTGTATCTCTAACAGCGAAAGCAGGGCAAAAACAAGAACAAGATGTAGCTTTCTTTTTAAGGCGTGCTTTCAAAAATCATAAACAAGTTTATGTTATTAATGACTTCAAGTTTACTCACAATGATGAAACAGCCCAAATAGACCATTTAATTGTTTATACCTATGGTTTTGTGTTAATTGAATCTAAAAGTATTAAAGGTGAAGTGAAGGTAAATGACTTAGGTGAATGGACTCGTAGCTTGAACGGTAAATGGTCAGGAATGGCTTCACCAATAAAGCAGGTTGAATTACAACAAAAACTACTTCGAGAAACGTTACATGCTAATCGAGAAAGCATTTTAGGTAAGTTGATGGGTATTAAGCAACAATCATTTGGAATGCGCTGTTGGGATAATGTATGTGCTGTTTCAAGTAACGCCATTATTGACCGCGATTCAATGCCTAGTAATGTGTCAAAACAACTTGTTAAAACTGAGTTTCTGGTTGATAAGCTTCTCGAAACAATGAAATTGAAAACTTATGCCATCACTAAACTTAATCCTTTCGATACCCGGCCAGGCTTCAATGACGAAGAATTAAAGTCGATAACGTCATTTCTTATGGCTCAAGTAAATAATAGATCTGTAATACAGCAACAAGTTAATGAGCCTAAAGTTGCGTTTGAAATACCAAAAGACATAACAGATAAGATTGAAAAAGCTACTGAGTCGGTACTTCAATGTAAATTGTGTGGCGAAAAGTCTAATTATGCAGCGCAATATGGTCGCTTTGGCTACTTCATTAAATGTAATAAATGTGAAACGAATACAACAATGAAAATGCCATGTGTTAGTTGTGGTAGTAAAAAAACAAAAGTATCAAAAAAGAAAGAAAGTTATACGCTTAATTGTTGGGACTGTGAGACTAGAGCAATATTGATTTAATCATTTTTACTGAAATTCTTTAACCATCAGAGCTTACAACATAATAATCATGCTGATTTTTATAGGTTGTCATTTGCCCGTTATTTATAAGCACAGCATATTACTCACCTATTCGACTGCTTAAATGCCTTAATTCTGTCGCAGGAACACCCCAATTCAATTCACGTTCAAGCCAAGACATTGCTTCGCCAAGTGACTGTATTATTTGCATTTGAGTTAGTGCCATTGAGTGAATCCTTTATTTTTTTATCTGATACCAGCATGGTGAAAATTATTATAGATATTTATCCTGCTGAATTTAGTAAAACATTACTGTATAATCTCGCCCAATTCATTAAAGCCTTTACAAAGCCCCTGACTTTGCAATAAAGGCAGTTAAACCACCATTTATGACGTTGCTCTTCTCTTTATTAGATAAAAAGCACCAGTAATAGAATAAGAGTAAGTAGAGATATCTATGACCGTAGAACAATTCGACCCAAGTACAAGTAACTCAAATAAAAGCCAAACAACCACTTTAGACATTCCATCTAAAATGATTGAAGAGCAAAGTAAGTTAAATAACAGCTCAAATCGCGCTGCAAAGATAGGCTTTCTCAGTCTCGGCTGCCCAAAAAATCTTGTCGATAGCGAACGCATTCTTACTCAGTTGCGCACAGAAGGTTACGATGTAACTAACAGCTACGATGATGCTGAATTAGTGATTGTAAACACCTGTGGTTTTATTGATTCAGCCGTACAAGAATCGCTTGATACCATCGGTGAAGCATTAGCTGAAAATGGCAAAGTGTTAGTTACCGGTTGTTTAGGCGTGAAGAAAGATGAAATAATCGAACTTCACCCTAATGTATTAGGTGTAACAGGGCCGCATGCTTACGATGAAGTGCTTAATCAAGTCCATGAGCATGTTGCTAAACCTGTACATAATCCGTTTATTGATTTAGTACCGGCGCAAGGCGTTAAATTAACACCTAAACATTACGCTTATTTAAAAATATCGGAAGGTTGTAACCACCGTTGTACTTTCTGCATCATTCCTTCAATGCGTGGTGATTTAGATTCGCGTCCTGTTGGCGACGTATTAGGCGAAGCCAAGCGCTTGGCTGATTCTGGCGTAAAAGAGTTGTTAGTTATCTCGCAAGATACTTCGGCTTACGGGGTAGATGTAAAACACAAGCTTGATTTTTATGAAGGCATGCCAGTTAAAACTCATATGCAACAGCTTTGTGAAGAGTTAGCCAAACAGGGCGTTTGGGTGCGCTTGCATTATGTTTATCCTTACCCACATGTGGATAAAATTATTCCCTTAATGGCTGAGGGTAAAATACTGCCGTATTTAGATATTCCATTCCAACATGCCAATAAACGTATTCTAAAATTAATGAAACGCCCTGGTAGCTCAGACAGAGTATTAGAGCGTATTGCTAAATGGCGTGAAATTTGTCCTGAACTAGTGATTCGCTCCACCTTTATTGTTGGTTTCCCAGGTGAAACAGAAGAAGAGTTTGAAGAGCTATTAGCCTTCTTAGAAGAAGCGCAATTAGACCGTGTAGGTTGTTTTAAATACTCACCCGTTGAAGGCGCCACTGCGAATGAATTACCTGATCATATTTCTGATGAAGTAATGGAAGACAGGCTGCAACGCTTTATGGCTGTACAAGCAAAAATCAGTGCTGATAAGTTACAAGCGCGTATTGGCCAAGAGTACCTTATTCTTGTAGATGAAGTGAATGAACTTGGTATAGTTGGGCGCTCATACATGGATGCACCTGAAGTTGATGGTAAAGTGTATTTGTCTGATGATTATGACGCTAAGCCGGGCGATCAACTCTGGGTACAAATTATTCATGCGGATGAACATGATGTTTGGGGTGTTCGCGTTGAAGACGAAGAAGATTAACTAACCGTTATGATTATTCTTTTAAGGTGTGGCTAATAAAATAAGCTAAACATTTTTTATCTAACAGACTCGACTTCTTTGTCGTTGTTTTTTTTGGCTACTTTAACAAGGTGTTTGCTTTAAATTTTTTAATATTGAGCAATCACCTATTAATTCATTCGAGCATGATGCTGCTAATTTACTCAACGATTTTTCAAGCAACTGCAACTCATTGATAGTAGTTCGTACTTTTTCTAGTTGCTGCTCTATCATCAGATCAACCTCACTACATGATGACATTTTATCCGTTTGAACTTTAATCAAAACCTTTATTTGTTCAATCGGAATTTGTAGTTCTCGACATCGCCTAATAAAAATTAAATTATCAACATCCGACAAACTATATTCTCGGTAACCATTACTATTACGTAAAGCTTTAGGTAGTAAGCCAATTTCTTCATAATAACGAATATTTTTACTGAGTACATTTGTTAATTTTGATAACTGATTTATTTTCATTTCGCTTGACCTTACACCCACTGTAAGGTTTATGATGAATGATACATATGCCTAATTCAACCATTAAATTACTCAGTGTTTTTGCTTTACTAAGCGAAAGTATTTAAAACAGTAATAACATTTTAATGCAGGAATATCACATGCAAAATAAGCTTTTTGTACTTTTTAACAGTGCAAAAATATCACTGTTATCCCCCAAAAAGTTGACGATGAAAAAATGTATTCTTACCAAAGTATTGATACTTTCTTTTTTCACATACAGTGGGGTTTCTTCTGCTCAAAATGATTTCGAACAGAACCAACCCAAACACACGTTAACTTTATCTACTGCTATTAAAAAAGCGCTAAAAGATAATCCGTCACTTAACGTTTTTAAATTTCGTCAAACGGCTATTGAAGGTCAACTTCAACGTCAGAGTTTAACCCCAGGTTATGAACTTGAGTTCGAAATGGAGAATTTTGCGGGCACAGGCGAAATTGGTGTGTTTGAGAATAGTGAGTTTACTGTTTCACTTTCTTCAATTTTAGAAATGGGCGATAAAACATCCGCTCGAGTAGCTGTTGTCAATAGCCGAAGTTCACAACTGGCGGTTAAACGTAAAATTGAAGCATTGAATTTACTAAGCGAAGTTACCCGCAGGTACATTAATATTCTTGCGGCACAAGCGCGATTATCATTAGCAAAAGAAGCTAGCTTACTTGCCCAAGACGCATTAGGTGAAGTGGAAAAACGAGCAAAAGCAGGCGCGGCTCCTGAAGTTGAAGTTAAGCGGGCATTAGCTGCATTAGGAAATGCTCGTTTAGTTACCGCTTCTGAGCAACAAAGGTTTGATTACGCAAAAGTATTTTTAGCGATGATGTGGCAAGAAACATCACCAACATTTACGCAAGTCGAAGGCGATTTATTTAAATTCTCAGCAGATGTTTCCTTTGAAAAACTATACGCGAAAGTAGAGCGCAACCCTGAAATTTTAATTTATGCAACACAGTCACGTTTAAAAGAAGCACAAATCCGTTTAGCAAAAACAGAGTCAAGTACAGACATAAAATGGTCTGTTGGTATAAAACAGATTCAAGAGCTTAACGATACCGCATTAACGGCAAGTATAAGTGTGCCGTTATTTGCTGAAAAACGAAATTCAGGTGCAATACTTTCAGCGCAAGCGGCACGTGATGAAGTAGCGGTAAAAAAAGAAGCGGCATTACTAGAGCTACACAATCAATTGTATCGTGCTTATAGTAATCGAAAACAAGCAATTTTCACTGCTGACAATCTGAAAAATTCCATAATTCCGCTACTAACAGACGCATTAAACGAAACTCAAATTGCCTACCAACGAGGCCTTTACAGTTATTTAGATTATTTATCGGCTAGGCAAGAACTGCTTTTCGCTCGCAGTGCGTTAATCGACTCAGCAGTTGCTGCTCTGCAATATGGTACTGAAATAGAACAACTGATAGCAGAGCCTTTACCTGCCTCTCAATATGGTTCAAGAACACCTATCTATCATGATTTTTAACGTAATAAATTTAGCATAACGAATTTTTGAAGGTTTACATGACAACAAATTACCCCAAGATACTTTTATTCGCTGTAACACTTAGTGCAATTACCGCTGGCAGTTACGTAATGGCTAATGAAGAGGATAACAAGAGAGAACACCATGACACTCCTCATGATGGTAAACATAAAGACAGCCACGCAGATGATCATTCAGATAGCCATGCAAAATCAATAAATGGCGAACATGGTGAAAACGAGCACAAGTCTGAGCACATAGATGAACACGGGCATGGCCACGATGCAGAAGAAGGGCATGTAGAAATTAGTCTTGAAGATGCCAAAAAAGCAGGCATTGTTAATGCTCTAGCAAGTACGGCTCAAATCAATAATAGCTTCACCGTTTATGGACGCTCAGTTATCAAGCCTGATGCTATTAGCCAAGTAAGCGCCCGTTATTCAGGTTTAATTACTCAATTAAACGTTAATGTGGGGGACGTTGTTAAAGCTGGTGACATTATTGCGGAAGTTGAGTCGAGCAAAACCTTAAAACATTACAATATTCTTGCCTCTATTTCAGGCATAGTAACAAAGCGGCATGCAAACGCTGGCGAACTTTCAGCAGAAAAACCGCTAATAACGATAGAGAATTACGATAAACTCTGGGTTGAATTTAAAGTATTTCCGAGCCATCAGTCACTAATTGCTAGAGGCCAACAAGTGACGATCTCATCGACAACATCATCAGTACAGTCAAATGTAGTACATTTACTCGCTAACAAAAACCAACCGTTTATCACAGCAATAGCGACTATCGATAATAAAAAGGATAAAAATAACAAACGACTGTGGTCACCAGGGCAAATGCTACAAGGCAGCTTAGTCACGAGTCAAACAACAGTAAAAGTTGCGGTTGATAACCGTGCGTTTCAAGAAGTTGAAGGAAAAAATGTTATTTTTATCGTAAATGCCAATGGTTATGAAACCCGCGAATTAACCCTTGGAATTACCGATGGTAGTTTTACAGAGGTGTTATCAGGAGTAAACGCTGGTGAACAATATGCTGTAGTTAACAGCTACTTACTTAAGGCCGATTTAGGCAAAGCTGGCGCAGCGCACGTTCACTAGGAGTTAACGATGATTGAAGTAATATTACGTTTCTCTATTGCGCGACGTTGGTTGATGATGAGTATGATCCTAGTGCTAATTGGTTTAGGGTTTTGGAGTTATCACAAACTGCCCATTGATGCTGTTCCCGACATTACCAATGTGCAAGTTCAAATTAATACCCGTGCACCGGGATATTCGCCACTAGAAACCGAACAACGCATTACCGTGCCCATTGAAACGGCAATTAGAGGCATTCCCAACTTATCTTATACGCGTTCTATTTCGCGCTATGGTTTATCACAAGTCACCATTGTATTTGACGAAAATACAGATTTGTATTTCGCCCGTAGTTTAATAAATGAAAAGCTAGGCGCACTTAAAAATAAATTACCGAGTGATTTAACGCCTGAAATGGGAGCTATTTCAACAGGGCTTGGTGAAATATTTATGTACAGTATTGAAGCATCAAATGGTGCGCTTCAAGCTGATGGTACGCCTTTCGATGCAACCGCATTGCGTGAAATTCAAGATTGGATCATTAAACCGCAGTTATCACTTGTCTCAGGTGTTACTGAAATTAACACTATTGGCGGCTACGACAAACAATATCACATTACGCCATTACCGAGAAAACTGCTGGAATTTTCACTTTCATTTGATGATATCCACCGCGCATTAAAGACTAACAATAGTAATCGTGGTGCTGGTTACATCGAGAAAAATGGGCAACAACTCATGGTGAGATCGCCGGCACAGCTTGCCTCTATTAGTGAAATAGAGCAGGTAGTTGTTAAGCTTATCGATGACACGCCCATCACAATAAAAGATATTGCCAAGGTGGCTATTGGTAAATCTTTGCGATCAGGCGCAGCAACGCGTAGCGGAAAAGAAACTGTTATTGGCAGTGCTATGATGCTTGTTGGTGAAAACTCACGGGTTGTTGCATTAGCTGTAGCAGCAAAGCTTGAGCAAATAAAACTGTCGCTACCTAAAGGTGTAATTGTTGAACCCGTGTACGATCGCACAACTCTTGTTGATAAAGCGATGTACACAGTGCAAAAAAACTTGGTTGAAGGTGCGCTACTGGTTATAGCGGTGTTATTTTTATTATTAGGTAATATTCGAGCTGCGTTGATTGCCGCCGCGGTTATTCCTCTTGCCATGTTAGCCACAATCACAGGCATGGTAAAAGCAGGTGTGTCAGCTAATTTAATGAGTCTTGGCGCACTCGATTTTGGTTTAATTGTTGATGGCGCAGTTATTATAGTTGAAAACTCAGTCAGGCGATTAAGCGATGCTCAAAGAGAAAGTGGTCGTGTTTTATCTCAAAAAGCACGTTTGAAAGTCGTTTACTCAGCGACTAATGAAGTGATCAGACCCAGCTTATTCGGGATTTCTATTATTACCATTGTTTATATACCGTTATTTAGTTTATCGGGTGTGGAAGGAAAGATGTTCCACCCTATGGCAGCTACTGTCATGATGGCGTTAATTGCGGCACTGGTTATTTCGCTTACCATAGTACCGGCAGCTGTCGCTATTTTTATGAAAGGCAAAGTGAATGAACAAGGAAGCCGCATTATTAGTGGCGCTAAAACTCTTTACAAACCGATTTTAATTGGAGCAATGAAAATACGGTGGTTAATATTAACTGCATGTAGTGCTTTAGTAATATTTTCACTTTGGTTAGCTAATACACTTGGATCTGAGTTTATTCCTCAGCTCAACGAAGAAGATTTACTTTTGCAAGCAATTCGTATTACAGGAACCAGTCTGAACCAGTCTGTAGAAATGCAAAAACAACTAGAGATTGAAATACAAAAATTTCCTCAAGTAAAAAATGTATTCTCACGCATTGGTACGCCAGAAGTCGCTAATGATCCTATGCCACCAAACATAGCCGACACTTATGTAATGTATCAACCTCGAAATCAATGGCCAGATCCCTCTTTGAGTTATGAGCAACTCTCCGCAGAAATTGTCGAATCTTTATCTGGACAATTGGGTAATAATTATGAATTAACTCAACCGATAGAAATGCGCTTTAACGAATTAATTTCAGGGGTAAGGGCAGATGTTGGCATTAAAGTTATCGGCGATGATTTAGAGCAATTAATTCGATCTGCTAATGCAATAAGAGAAGTGATTGAGAAAATTGATGGCGCACATGATATTCAAGTAGAGCAGGTAACAGGTTTACCCATGCTATCTATTACTCCTAAACGTATGGAACTTGCACGTTATGGCTTGAGTGTTGCGCAATTACAGCATACAGTCGCCACAGCAATTGGTGGTGAAAATGCAGGCGCTATTTATGAAGGAGATCGTCGTTTTAATATGGTAATACGTTTGCCTGACAGTATCCGCGAAAACATTTATCGTTTAGGCGAACTCCCAATTGCTATACCCAATTCAGACTCGTTTAATAAGGGGAGAAACACTCATATTAATTATGTACCCTTATCAGAAGTTGCTGAGCTTAAAATTGCTCCTGCGCCTAACCAAATTAGTCGTGAAAATGGTAAACGCCGTATTGTCGTTACTGCGAATGTGCGCGGTACCGATTTAGGTACATTTGTTCAGAATACTAAACAGAAAATTCAACAAGACATAGAAATTCCAGCAGGTTACTGGCTTGAATATGGTGGTGCTTATGAGCAACTAGCATCAGCAAATGAGCGATTAACCTTGGTTATTCCTATAACCTTAGCTGTTATTTTAGGTTTGCTAGTAATGGCGCTGGGTAATTTTAAAGATGCGCTAATTATTTTTTCAGGTATTCCTCTTGCCCTTACTGGTGGTGTTATCGCTTTATGGTTGCGAGATATGCCCTTGTCGACATCTGCAGGTGTTGGTTTTATTGCCTTGTCAGGTATTGCAACGCTCAACGGCTTAGTGATGCTGACTTTTATACGAGAACTGTGTATAGAGCGCGCCGAGTTGATATCAGGAATTATAGACGGTGCCATGCTTAGACTAAGACCTGTTTTAATGACCGCTTTAGTAGCAGGTTTAGGTTTTGTACCTATGGCATTAAATATTGGCACAGGTGCTGAAGTACAACGTCCGTTAGCTACCGTGGTTATAGGAGGGATAATATCTTCTACGCTACTAACGTTACTCGTTTTACCTATACTGTATCGTATTGTTCATCAACGAGAATTTAAGAAAGCCTGACGGATTTAATTTTTATTATTGTTTAAAGCTACTTTAGGTAGCATGTTTAAATAATCTACCTATTACTTTGTCTAGTAATAGGTAGATTTGTTTTTATTCAATCTTTTAGGGCATTTAATATTGTTGCGTAGTTTTTATCGAGTGGGTAACTTCCTTTTGTCCAACCAATACGTATTAATATGGTTTTTTCAGAAGGGATAACCATTACTGATTGTTGTCTGTTTCCCATCATTGCATAAGCATCAAGGGGGAGTGAAGGCCAACGAAGCTGGCTATTTGTGTCGTTTGTTTGGTTATTATTGCTACTTCCTGAATTTAACCAAAACTGATAACCGTAACGACTATCGTTATTACTGCTATTAGGTTGTGAGGCTTTTTTTACCCAATCTGAGGGTAATAATTGTCTCTGATGTGTTATCCCTTTATTGTCGATATAATTAATCACTCCGTTATTTAGCATGAGTAAGCCGAGTCGTGCCCAGTCTTGTCCAGAGGCGTAAATATAAGAGCTACCAACAAATACGCCACTTGAATCAGTTTCAAATATACTATTTTGCATACCTAATGGTTGAAAAAGTTCTTGAAAAAGAAAATTAATATCAGCTTGTGTAGATGCCCCCATTTGGTCATGCATAAAGCGGGTTAGTAGGTTAGTGGTGCCAGATGAATAAGAAAAATGTAAGCCGGGCTTATTTGTTAATGGGCTTTGCATGGCCACATTTGACGCGCTTGGCGCAGTAAATAACATAGCTGTTGCGTCGCTGCCTGGTGCATAGGTTTCGTCGAATGCTAGTCCAGAGTTCATTTGCAATAACTGTTTAAGGGTAATTTCTTTTCTATCGTCATGTTGCCACTCTTTAAAAAGATCAGCTTTTGACATAGTTACCATGTCGAGTTGTTGCATTCTGCCTAACATGATGGCTGTAACGCTTTTTCCCATAGACCAACCCAGTAATGGTGTGGTTTCATTAAAGCCATCACCGTAAAATTGGGCAATAATTTCTCCATTTTTTATCACTAGCATGGCGCGGGTGTTAAGGTTGTTGCTATTGTCTTGTTCGACCAAAGTGGTTACTAGGTTTTGTATGTTGGGATTTATTGTTTCAACGGTATTGCCTGCAGGCCATTGTGCATTTGAGGCACTAAGTGGTGGCACAACTACGCTATCGAGTGTGTTACTGTCACCCATTATTAAGCTACAACCTAGACCAGAACGAAATTGTGCACTGGTTTTTGCCATGCCCATTAAACTTGCTGTCACAATTTTATTGTTGTTATCGTAGTCTAAGTTAACCACTCTAACTGCAGGAGAGTAGCTAGATAAATCTTCAATAATTTGGCTGTTAGATAACCCTGTTATATATTTGGCAGAACATGCTAGTTTGGCGCTCATACCTGTTGAAACACTTACCGCACTGCCTAATTGCCAAATAGAAAAACCTAATAAAGTTGGCGCTGCAAAATGCAATGTGGTTAATACAATTACTATTGTTAATAAAAATTTTTTCATTACGCGTTGCCTTAGTTTTTTCAGCTGTTTATAGCTGTTTTGAATATAAACTAAAGAATAAAAAGCCTGAACTAATCAGGCTTTTTAACTTTTATGTTTTGCGGGTTATAAAGTTACGTTAGAACGAGTATTTAAAATCAACACCAGCCTCTAAGCCTCGGTTAATTCGACCATGTGGCACACCTAGCTCAGTAGCAGCGTAACCACCGATACCTACCATGTAACGTTTGTCTAATAAGTTTTTACCCCAAACACCAATTTCGAAATCGGCATCTTGAGAAGTCCAAGAAAAACGTGCATTTAAGTCTTTTCTGTCAATAAAGTAAGAATCGACTGGTTTTTTGTATTCTTCTAATCCAACTTCTTGAGCATTAAGGTTTTCAACATACACATAATCAACATGAAGGTTGGTATCACCTAAACCAATATCAAGAATCCAATCCATGGTCGCAGTATAATTAAGAGCGGCATCTGTTGTGGTTTTTTGAGCAACAATTAACGTACCCTCTGCATTGTAAAAATCAGGGGTAAATCTATCCGTACTTCTTATTTCACTGACAATACCAAGGGTAAGGTTGTCGCTTACATTCCAACGAAGATCTAATTCTAAACCTGTTATGTCGCGATCTTCATTCATAATAGTAGGAACTGCTTGCAATGAACCTGGCGGTTTAGAGCTAATTGCTGTTTGTAGATCCGTTAATTCAAGCGAGTAAACACTAATATTAGCAACCACTTGATCCCATAAAATTCCTTTATAACCTATTTCAAAGTTAGTGGTTTCTTCTGGTTCGAAAGCTATTAAACTTGGCGTTAACGAATCAAAGCCACCAGATTTATAACCTGTTGAGTATGAAGCGAAAATCATTTGATCGTCTGTTACTTGGTAACTGGTAACTAAACGGCCTGTAATTTGATCCCATGAGTCAGATGTCGTCATATCTGCTTGAGGAAATATTAAGTTGTTTACACCTGGACGTACTTGAGCAAACTCAGTTACTGGGATATACCAAGAGAAATCTTTCTCGTCTTTTGAATAACGTAAACCACCAATAATATTCCATTTGTCAGTTACTGAATAATCAACATCGGCATAAATTCCCCAGTTAGTGAAGTCTCCATGATTGGTAATACTTTCACGCCAGAATTGACCTGTGTAGCTTGGACCAAATATCTCTTGGAAATTCATTTGGTTAGCAACAATATCATAAGTTGCATCACCAGTAGCACTAACAATATCGCCAGTAAGTGGCATACCTGGCATACCAAGAGCAGCCATGATCGGATCTGCAAAGCCTAAACCATTAAGTGCATTTGCCCATTGATCAGGGTTCCATATATGATCCAACGGAAAACCATTCACTTCATAAAGCGTATCAACAGCACCTTCAAAGGTAACGCCCGGTCCAAAAGCTGCTGCAGCAGCTTCATCCGTATAACCGCCAATTTGTGAAGCAACTTGATCAGCGACACCTGCTTTAATGGTATTGTTTAATTCACCTGTAACTAATCTTGCCGCACTGTCAGCTGTTGGTGTTAACCAAGTAATTTGGTTGACCGACTCTTGCGAGTATGAAAAGCCAGCAACAGCATTCACTTTGTCAGTTATATAGTTAAATTGAAGCTCGGTATACATAATATTAGAGTCTTCATTATTGACAGTGTCAAAGTAACGTGTGATGTCGCCCGTGCCATCTTCATCTTGACGATTGTAAGTTTCCCATTCACGATAACTAGCAATGTATTTCATTGAAAATTCATTGTTAAATTCATGATTTAATTTAGCTATTACGCCATACATATCGCGAGTTTCTACGCCATCGTTTACATCATTTTCAGCTTTTGAGGCAAAGGGATCATTACCGCCACCATAAGCATATTCACTAATACCTACAGCCATAGAAGGCGCTTGATTTAAGTCGTCCCAATCGTAAGAAATTTGGAAGTCTGTAGAAGATGAAATATCCCATAATAAAGAAACTCGTGCGGATTGATGTTGTACAGCACCTAAATCCCATATTTTCTCGCCCTGATTCCATTCTGGTCGCGCAACGTTTTCAACAATGCCATCTTGTGCAGTATTCATGTAATTTGCACGGATATAAACACTGTCGGTGATAGGAATATTAATCATACCTTCGTAGCGTTGTAAATTGTCTGTGCCTAAGGTGCCTTTAATAAAGCCTTCAAAATCTTCGATTGGGCTGTTAGGAATAACACTGACTACACCCATAGCAGCGTTTCGACCAAACAGCGTACCTTGTGGGCCTTTTAATACTTCTACGCGAGCAATATCTGAAAACATAACGTTGTGAGCAGCTTGAGGCATGTAAACATCGTCAAAAAACGAAGCAGAAGATGGATCGCCTCCAACACTAATACCAGGGCTTGAAATACCGCGCATGGTTATACCATCTTGGGTCATGGTGCCGTCACCAAACTCAAAACCCGGAATAAATTTATCAAGATCGCTCAGTAAAACATCACCACTTTCTTCAATTAAGTCGCCAGTCACTGCCCCCACAGTTACTGGTACCTTTAAAATGTTTTGCACCCGCTTTTGAGAAGTTACGGTGAGTACTTCTACATTGGCTTCTTTTTCTTCAGTATTTTCTTCAAATGCTTGAACCCATAAAGGCATAATAGCGATGCTCGCCATTAACGCTTTAGTGATCAAATTCTTTTGTGGAGAAAGGGGATTGTTTTTGTTTTTAAACTGCTTCATTTTTGTTCCTCATACATCGAGTGTCTTGTTGTATATTTATTATTTAGGTACTGATTGTTATTCAGCTTATTTTTATTGGATTTTTTTTCTATTTGCACAATAGTACAATAGGATTTCGGTTTTTGTTAAGTAAATTCTTCTTTCGCACTTTTTATCATGATTTTTCTATAAATATTAGGAACTAAAGCATTTAACCAAAAGGCAATTTTGGAAACTTTTCCTAAGTATAACTTCTGTTTCTTATCAGCAACGGCTCTAATAATTTGGTTTGCTGCATCAGTCGGTGAGAGCTGTTCACCATTGGTGTTTTTTTTCAGGGCTCCAGGAGAAGATAAGCCGCCATTAACATTGGCTTTTAATTCAGGGCGAGACTTTACAAACGAAGGGCATACCACTAATACCGAAACGTCATCATCAACTATTTCACAAGCAAGCGATTGAAAAAAGCCTTCCATGGCATGTTTGCTAGCACTGTAAGCAGAGCGCCCATATAAAGGGGCATATCCCGCAACACTTGATATAGCAACGATTTGACCTTGTTGCTTGCATAAATAAGGTAGACACAATCGAGTGATACTTACACTCGCACTAAAGTTAACTGCCATAATCGCGTCAAAATGTTCTGCAGAGGTTTGTTTGAAAGTACTCATGTGAGTAATCCCTGCGTTATTGATTAAAATATCTATTTGACTAAAGGTCGTTATCACTTGTGATATTGCTTGTTCTAATGCATTTTTATTCGTGATATCAATCGCAATAGGTAATAAATTATTGGTAGAGGTTAAGGTATCAACATTAAGATCTAAGGCTGCTACATTCGCACCTTGCACTAATAATTGATCAATTAACGCTGTTCCCAAGCCACCAGCTCCACCGGTAATGACTATGGTCTTATTAGTAAAAAAGTGATTAGAAACGTTATTCATTTGAAAAGTTACTCAGTTGACGAATATTTCTCAGCAGTATTGCACTCGCTAAGGTGCCAATGATAATAATGCTAGCAATAATTTTTAATGAAATTGCAGGGGAGGTTGCTTGAGCGATTATGCCCACTGTTATACCACTAAGCGCAGGGATCACTTGGCTAATAATACTATAAAAACTCATAATTCTGCCGCGATATTGGCTGGCTGAAAAGCTTTGCAAGCCCGCGACAATAAAGCTTACGGCAACACCACCACTTATTGCGGTTAGGCACAATAATATAATTGAAACGACTAGTTGTGTTTCACTGCCAACCAAACCTATACCAATGCCAGCTATAATAATAGCTACTAACAATACAAGCCCAACACGACCTTGATTTTTTAGCGCCATGGCAATAACACCACCTACAATTAATCCGAGGGCGATTAAACTTAAGTAATAGCCTTGTCCTGCTTCACTTAACTGTAATGTTTCTTTCGCAATAGTGGGAAAAATAACTTGCATAGGTCCCATCATTAAATAAACGAGAGTTGACAATAATAATAGGTGAATGATGATGGGGGTTTGTTTAATAAAGTAAAAACTGTTTTTAATTTCTTGGATCGCTTTTTCAGGCGCTTTTGGTAAAAATGAAAAACGTAATGGCAGTAAAATAGCACTAGAGCAAGCAAATAAAGTTGCAGCACAAAGTAAAACGATTTGCCAGTCAAACGTTACTTGAACTTGTTTAATGATTAATGGTGCTAAGCCAAAGCCAGTCATTACCATTAAATTTAAGGCTATGGCAGCGCCTGCTAGTTTTTTAGCGTTAACATAATAAGGTAAAGTTGCAAAACGCGCTGGTGCAACAAAAGACCAGCCAATGCCAGAAAACAACGCAGCAAATAATAGTAAGGTTTGTTGTTGTTCTGTGGACGAGTTAGTCGCAATGTAGAGTAAAGCAATGCTAATAAAGAAGCTATTTTGCGCAACTAAAATAACTTTTCTTGGTGAATAGCGATCACAAAAAACACCGGCAAACCAACCGAGAATAAGTGGTGGTCCAAAGCATAAACCATAACCTATCCCTGCTAAAGAGTGGGAATTAAACCACTCTAAGGCCAAAAATATTATGCTGTAATTGACAATATGTCCGGCAATAAAAGCCATTAAGCATGAACAAAGAAATGCAGGTAAAGCCAAGTTATTTAGCCTCTTTCAACTGTTCATTTTCGGGTGTTAAGTTTTGCTCAATCCGAATGAGCGTTGGTTGTCCATCTTCAATATGCCAGCTTGGAAAGCTAGAATTGGTAGTATAAACATCTCCATTGGGCGCAATTTCTACATCACGTGTAAAAGAAACGCGCTTAGGTAGTGGATAATGTTGCCATTTGTCTTCTGTAATATTATAACTGTATAAAGCATCTGAGGTATTGCCATTTACCCATACCGTATTTCGAAGTAAATCCACATTTAATGAATAAGGTGATTCGCTTCCCAAAGGATAAACAGGTAAAGGATAATTAGTGAACGATTGTGCTTTAGGATCGTATTTTACAATCATCGATTCTGGAAATGAGGCAATCCATAAGTTGCCATTGGCATCACTTCTTAGGCGACGAGGACCAGCAAAAGGGGTGTCTATCATAGTCACTTCTAATGTTTTAGCGTCTATTTTTCCAATGGAATCTGCGTGCAGGCGCGCAAACCAGACGTCACCATTTGGCGTGATGTCAATACCATAAGGTAGCGGCAAACCTGTTGATTGTTCGTCTATAGAGAACCAGTTTGCTAGCGGTAATCCCCAATCAATTAAGGTGAGAATGACGCCCATTGCCGACACAGTAACGCCTTCACGTGCACTTCTGTTGGGCAAATCGAACATGGTAAATTCTTTACTAACTCGATCAAACATTGCAATTTGGTTAGACAATGCCATGGTAAACCAAACGCGATCTTTATTATCTACACGAATAGTGTGAGGGTAATAACCATCATCCATTGCATGATTGGTAAACTCTTTTGTTGTTGGGTTAAACTCAACAAGGCGCTGTTGATATGAAGTAGTAATAAAAATGTGGCCATCTTTTTTAGATTCAGCCAACGAGTGGATACCAGCAAAAGCTTCATGTTTAGGGAAGGAGCTTAAACGTCTTGCCATTAATCCACCATGTTCGTCAGAAGCTTCACGTTTTAACTTAAATACCTTGTATTCACCATTTTCTGGGTTAATTTCATATAAACGGTCTTGTAAATTATCACCAACATACACCAAACCATTGGAGTGATATAACAAGTCATGCATTTGCGAGAATGCATCACCAATTGGCCACTCGGTAATTTTAGTTTGTTGCAAGTTGTTATCCCAAGGAGTACTTGTTGGAATAACGTCAGGGTTATTGTATAAACGGCCATATTCTTGTGATAGTAACTTAGGCAAGTCTTCCTGCGCTTGGTCATGTAATCGAGAGCCATAACCAATCATGCGGTAAATGATATCTTCCCACGCTTCTTCTGTTCTTGGGCGGCGAAAAAAATGTGAACCTTGTTGATGACAGAATCCACATTGGGTGACATATTTTTGTTTAAGCTTTTCATCATTGTTTAAGTTTAAAGCAGACAACCATGTATTGGCCGGACGTGATTCCGCTAGTGCTAACGGATCCGTAATTAAAGCCATCATGAGTGTTTTATTTTCATTTGCTTTTAATACAAACGTTTGGTCAGCAAAATCAGGTTTTCTTAATCTAACTCTGACACTTTCATTGTTATATTTTTCAAAACTTACCTGACCTTTGTTATTGGTAAATAAAGTGACGCCAGCATCAGAAATATTAGTAATATGTTCTGGTGGGTATCCTTGATCAGAAATATCTAGAGTATGACCTTGAACAGGAACTTGCATCACCATCACATTGGCTAATGGTTGGCCTGATTCATTGGTTACAGTAATTGTTTTTGCTTGCACTGAGCTTGTTAAGGCGATTATGGCTAAGTTAAAAAGTAGGGTTCTCATTTAGGCTTCTCTTTTTTGATAGGCTAAAAACTGCGAAAGCGCTTGAAGGCTGGTAAATCTGGGTTGGTGTTTAAAGGTTGTTTTAAGTTTTTTATTGCTTAATACCGGACGATATTTAATAAATTTGACTTGTTCAGGCCCATACTGCGTTAAACGTAAAGGTTTACCAACAGCGAGTATTGCTTGAATTAACAGAGCAGGTAGGGGCAGATAAGTTTTTTCAAGAATTTGCGCAATTTTTTTAACGGTTAATGTGCCATCACCTGCGATATTAAATTGCCCTGTAATATCGCTTTTTAAACCTTCGATAAGGTAATCAACAACATCCTCTGACCAAATAAAATTAAACGGTCCTGGGTATCCTAAAACACCTGTAATTATCTTTTGCTCAAAAAAATTGACAATAGGGCCTTCAAAATCAGGACCTAATATAGTGCCAGGGCGAAATACTATTTGTTTCAATTCTGGGTGCTTATCACGATAAGTCGCCATAACCTGTTCAACTTCTGCTTTATGAGCAGAATAAAAGTAGTCTTGATTACCTTTGGTTGGGCGATCTTCTGATATTTCATTGATATTTTCAGGGTAGTATCCGTAGGCAGCACCACTGGTAGTAACGATAAACTTTTCAACGCCAAGCTTAATACTTGTTGCTAATAATTTTTCGGTAGCGGTTACATCAACTTTATACGCCATCTCTCGTGTGATACGTGCAGAAATTTGTAAGATTGACGCTAAATGCACAATTTTATTTGGAGAAATTTCTTCAACCCATTGAGTAAACTCAGGAGAGCATAAATCAAAGGCTTGGTAAGCTAACGTAGCCTTACTATTAGTTGATAGTGCGGTAAAAGGGTTAGGCTTAATATCAGTAGCAAAAACAGTCACGTTTTCATTGGTGATAAGCTTTTCTATTAATTTACGACCTAAACTGCCTGCCGCTCCGGTAACAAGTATTTTCATGCTTAATTCTCACCAACTACATTAGAGGTTTCTTTACCCCATTGATTAAAGATAAACGCAATAATTAAGCCTGAGGCTATATGCCATGTGCCCCAAAATGCACAAATTAGTGCCATACCTGCTTGACCATTAAATTGAGTAAAAACAATAGCGATAGCGAGAGAAGAGTTTTGCATGCCCACTTCTATAGTGGTGGCTTTTATATCTCTAATCGTTAGTTTTGCATATTTTCCTGCCAAAAAACCAAGTAGCAAAGCAATCGCGTTATGTATAAGTACGATGGTAAAAATTAGACTTAAATGAGAAAGGAAAGCTTCTTGGTTTCGGTAAATGGCAATAAAAATAAAGGCAAATAAAGCTAAAATACTGCTGTATTTTAAAAGTTTATGTAGCGACTTTGCTAATGACGGCCATTGCTGTTGAATAAACAAACCTAAAAATAACGGTAGTGCAAGTACCCACAGTAAATTTAAAAATAGTGCGGTACTGCTAACATCAATAGCGGTCATTAATGAGGCTGTGTCAGGGTTTACTTGTGACCAAAAAACAAAGTTAATGGGCAACATAACGGTTGCTAGTGCGCTTGAGGCTGCCGTCATTGAAATTGACAGTGCAGTGTTGCCTTTTGATAAATGGGTAACAAAATTTGAAATGGCGCCGCCCGGACAAGAAGCAACAAGAATCATCCCCAACTCAATACCAGCGGGCATATTTAATAATAAGGTTAAACCTGTGGTAACAGCAGGTAAGGCGATAAATTGTGCGCTTAGCCCCGCTAATATCGCTTTAGGCATTTTAGCGATGGCTTTAAAATCTCGCCAATGAATATCAAGAGCAATACCAAGAATCATGCTTGCTAGCACTATGCTGAGCAACCATTGACTATTCGCATTATAATAAATTTGACCTATTTCCATAAACCCGCCATTTTTTTGATTCATTCGACTATAGAGTAGAGTGAAAAGAAAGTAATGACATCAGGTGCCACAATATTGGCGTGCAAAGTTAACGCGGCATAATGCACATTTAATGCGGTTTAATATCCTTTTAAAGCTATCTATCTAAGTTTTAGCAAGTTTACCGTATTGTTATTGCAGTACTTCATTGTTATCACGAAATTGTTTTGGTGTTTGCTGTGTCCAGCGTTTAAATGCGCGCTGAAAAGCACTTTGCTCTGAAAAACCAAGCATTTGTGTAATATAAATGATTTTTGTATTCGTATTGCATAAGTAACTAATTGCTAGCTCTTTTCGGATACTGTCGACAAGTCCGCTAAACGTGAGTTGATGTTCACTGAGTTTTCGTTGCAGTGTACGCACACTCATTTGTAAGTTACTCGCGGCATCTTCTATTTCAGGTACACCAAGTGGTAATTGATTACTAATAAATTGGGTAATTATTTCAACTGGCGACTTTTCAACTAAATTATTAATCATCTTGTTTGCATGCTGACAAAGTAGTTGATGCAATTCAGGATTATATTTAGTCAACGGGGTATTTAAAACCGCTTGAGGAATGGCAATACCGTTAAAATCACTATTAAAAATAACATCACAACCAAAAAAGGTTTGATATTTCTCTGATTGACTTTGGCAGGCATGACTAAAGTAGACGGTTAATGGGCGAACCTTGTTATTGGTTAATCTTTTTGCCATAACAGCCCATCCTGTAATGACTTCCTCAACAATATGATGGCTACAAGGGTAGGCAGGTAGCCACTTTAATACCATAGATTCTTGTTGAAATTCCTGTAAAGGGGTACCAACATTACCTACTAGGGTTTGAAACTTTCGTTGGCACATTAATGCGTCTTTAATCGTTGGCGCTGTGTAAGCAATGTACCCTAGAATTCCCCATCGGTCAGGTTCAATCGCTTGACCAAACTCAAAACCTAACACGCTATTCGTTAATTCTTTTTCCGCCAACTGAAAGAGTAATTCATAGCAATCGGTAGTAATCAATTGGTTAGACTGATTAAGTTGTTGCTCGGTTAAATTAACGTGTGCTAATAAAAATTCGCGGTTTACACCTTGTACGGTTAAGTAGTTCACAAACGACTTTATGGTATCTAATGTTATTTGAGGCATGTTGAACTCTATGTTAATGACTGTTTATGTGTAGTGTATCCATTAAATATTTACCTATTAATTTAATTTTAAATAAGCTTAATGAAGAATATCTAGGTAAATATTGCCGCTACTAAACAATAACTTGCCACGTTCATGTGATTTATTAAATGTATTTTTAGCTTTTGATGTAAATTAATTACAAACCCATACTAATTTTTTACTAACGGCTTAATAATTGCTTTGATTTCATAGCGTCAATTTAACGAAAACCTTAATTAAGAGCTTATTATGATCAATAACATTAATACCTATAGTGGTAATTATGCTTTAAATTCTTCAACGTCAACTTCTAATTCATCAGAGATTGAGGAGATTATAGGCGCTCATAAAAAACAAGTTATCGTAGATGAAACGGCTTCAAACAGTAAAGAAAACTTGTATTTAAGTAGCCGTTCTAAAAAAATAAATGCGCTTAGCACTGAATTCTTCAATAATGGGGCAATGGACTTTAAGAATGTCAATCAACTTAAAGATAGAGCTTACGAGTTAGGACTAATTTCTAAGCAAGATTACGATAGATTAACCGATACTGACGTAACAGAACCGGCTGTTAATATTGAGGAAAATAGTCAAACGTTAGCCAGTTTTTCTGCCAACTTTGTTAGTCGTTTAGAAGCTGTCGATTCTGATGAAATAAAAGCAGACAACGAATCTGATAATGAACCCGATCATAAACCCGAGAGTATTGAAGCATTAAAAAAAGCGCTAACAACAGCGCACGATATCCTTTCCGATATTGATAGCGCCAAAAACAATCCAGAGTTTAAGGACTCATTGTCTTTAGCGTTATCTTCATTGAAAGAAACGATACATGCCGATTCATTTGAAATTCTTCCCATCGATGACAAAGTAGGTATCAGTAAAGTGTACCAAGCTCTTGAAATTATAGATAAAACATCACAAAAACGTATGACTAACGCTAAAGTTGACCGTTATATACAGGTATTATTTGAATAAACTCAAACTTTTGAGATATTTTATTACCATCGCCTTATCTATTGCTGTGTGGTGTTATTCAATTTATAGATTAATCAGGCTTTGATTGGGCATAACAAAAAGGCTTAGTGATGAAATCGCTAAGCCTTTATTTTTTGCTTTTCTGAGTTAAAGAACACGACGATATTACTCAGTGATCAAACTAAGTGATCTAACTCGGTTTTTTTACTAAAAACCACACTGTTTACCTTGGTTTTTATCTTTTAACCAAGTTTGTAATGGTGCAAAGTAGTCTAACACTGCTGTAGCATCCATTTTTTCAGTGCCTGTTAATTCTTTATAGGCTTGTTGCCAAGGCTTACTAGAGCCCATTTCTAACATAGTGTTAAGCGCCGTTCCTGCTTCTTTGCTATTGTAAATTGAACAGCGATGAATAGGGTCGGTATTTCCTGAAATTTCACATAATGCTTTATGAAACTCAAATTGTTGAATGTGTGCTAAAAAGTAACGAGAATATGGAACGCCACCTGGTACATGATATTTTGCCCCTGGATCGAAGGCATTTGCATCACGTGCTACAGGGGCTGTTACGCCTTGATATTTTTCACGTAATTCCCACCATGCACTATTATAGTTTTCTGGTGTTACTTCGCCAGAGTAAACTTTCCAGCGCCATTGATCGACCATTAAACCAAAAGGAATAAAGGCAATTTTCTCTAATGCCATTTTCAATAACAAACCAATATCTTTAGATTCATCAGGAATAGTATCAATTAAGCCAATTTCTTTTAAATATTTAGGTGTCACTGAAAGAGCAATGGTATCACCAATGGCTTCATGGAAACCGTCATTGGCACTATTTTGAAAGTAAACAGGTTGGTCTTTATAAGCGCGTTGATAGAAGTTGTGTCCTAATTCGTGATGAATTACGTTAAATTCTTCACCCGTTTTTTGGATGCACATTTTAATACGAATATCATCTTTTGCGTCTAAGTCCCAAGCCGAAGCATGACAAATAACATCACGATCTTCTGGTTTAGTGAACAAAGAACGTTGCCAAAATGTTTCTGGTAATGCTTCAAAGCCTAATGAAGTAAAAAACGTTTCTGCGCCTTTTACCATTTTTATTTCATCATAACCGTGAGCAGCTAGTTGCTTGGTTACATCGTAACCTGGGTCGGCGTCTTCAGGGGCAACTAAATCATAAATATTTCCCCAAGATTGCGCCCACATATTACCGAGTAAGTGTGCAGGAATCGGTTTGTCTAATGCCACTTTATCTTCGCCGTACTCCTCTGATAATTCACTTCTTACATAACAATGTAGGTCGTCGTATAAGGGTTTAACTTGTCCCCATAAACGATCGAGTTCGCTGGCAAACTCATCTGCGGGCATATCGTAGTTTGAGCGCCACATAGCGCCTAAATCTTTATAGCCTAAGCCTTGAGCGCCTTCATTGCCTAATTCTGCTTGTCGAGTAAACAACGGCTTCATATCGGGGCTAATCGTGCGCCAACCCGTCCACATTTCAAGTAACTCATCGTAGTTACGAGAAGTTGCCATAGTTGATGTCATGTCGCCTAAACTGAGAGTTTCTCCGGTGGATGTTGTGTATGTACCTTTGCCGTACATACCACCTAATTTTGAACCAATATTAGCAAGCTCAGCAGATTTCTTTTTGTCTTGTGGCGCGGGCATCACTAAACTTTGTTTTAATGTGTTTAGTTTTCTACGTTGATCCGCAGATACGTTAACTTGATCATATTTTGCGGCTTCCATTGCAAAACGAACACCTGCCTCTGTTGATTTTTGGCTAGCAGCGGCCGCAAGGGCAGAAGTATCTTCTGTAATAAAGTTAGAATATATCCATTCAGCGCGACTGCCTTCTAAATTTAAAGCAACAATTTCTTTTTCTGTTGCTGATAAAAATGCAGCGGCATCTTCAGCAGTAAGGGATTGGCTTACCGACTTATCTTGAGTTATCGCTTGTTTTGTTGTTTCTTCTTGGTTACATGCCGATAAAGACGTTGTAATAAGTAGCGCAATTGCTGTTAATTTAAATGATGCTGTCATTGAGTCCTTCACTTGTCGGTGATTATTTTTATTAAAAATGGGTGAGCTTAGGGTCTGTTGAACTTTCGAGCTTGTACTTACTTAGAGTAACTAGGCTGCACACTACTCGCCGTGATTAAATCGCTTTTAACTTGAACAAAATTCAACCGTGAAAGATCAACAAACCCTAGTATATTGATTTGTCATTTATGTACAAATATAAAGGATAAAAAAATTGATAGAAAATTTTATCCTTATGTAAATTTGTATAGAAAACGAAACAAATAAAATTTAAATAAAAAAAAGCTCAACCAAAAGGAGTTGAGCTAAAACATGAAGGGAAAAATGAATATTACTAACAAATAATCGCTTTGAAAGTGATATTATCGTATCGAATAAAACAATAATTTACTGTAGTTAATTAGTTGTTAAATAGTAATTATTTGTAATTAATGTGACTGTATTTAATAAATTTCTTCCAAAAAAAAACTCTGGATTGATTGACAGATCAGATCTCAGAGCAGGGAGCATAAAAGCTTCATAATACTAATAAGACGTAATCGCTTAAAAAAAGTTCAAATTAATTTAATTTTTTTACCACCTTTACTGATTTTTAATTTTTCAAAATAAATTTTCGAATTTTAAATTACTATTTATTACTAATTACTCTACCTACACGCCTTTTATTTGTTGACCTTGTTCGATAAAATGCGCTATTTTAAAACGCACGTTTAAACTGTGTGTTCGTTTATCCATTAAATTAAGTATTTTAGTGAAGGCAGTCTGGCAATTATGAGTACAAAAGATAAAATTTTAGATGCGGCAGAGTTGTTCTTTGCTGATAAAGGCTTTAATGGTACATCTTTAAGAGAAATAACCAGCCAAGCTGAAGTTAACTTAGCTGCTGTTAATTATCATTTTGGCTCAAAAAAAGAACTGATAAAAGCGGTAATGTCACGTTATATGAATGAGTTATCGCCAAAGCTAGAATTGTCGCTTATCAATTTGTGCTCACAAGATTCTGATATTAGTCTTGAAGACGTGTTTTTTGCTTTTGTAGATCCTTTACTTTCGTTAAATGAATTTAAAGAAAATGGCACTAGCACATTTTTGCAGTTATTAGGTCGTGGTTATACTGATAGTCAAGGGTTTTTACGTTGGTTTTTAACAACACAATACCCAAATGTTTTTGATAATTTTACTAATGCGGTAAAGAAAGCTTATCCCGAGTTGAGTGCTGAAGAAATGTTTTGGCGTTTGCACTTTACCATGGGAACCATCGTTTTTACCATGTCTTCAAGCGATGCGTTAATTGATATTGCAGCGAGTGATTTTAACCGAGATATTGATATTTCAGGCGTTATTAAACAAGTTATCCCATATGTTGCTGCTGGTGTTGGTGCTCCAATTATTAAAAGTTAGTTACCTGCCACACATAAAGCCATAAATACTCCTTTGTAAATAAGGGGGAATTGGTTACAGTAGCAGCCTTGTTTTCTAAATTTGTGTTGCTATGGGTCCTATAATGCTTGATGTGCAAGGCACATCACTTACTGAAGAAGATAAAGATCTTCTTGAACATCCTCTTGTTGGCGGGTTAATTTTATTTACCCGCAATTATGAATCTCCTGATCAAATCTCCTCGTTAACTCAGTCAATTAAAAAATGCGCTGGCAATGATATTTTAATTGCTGTTGATCACGAAGGTGGTCGTGTACAACGTTTTAGAGAAGGTTTTAGTAAAATCCCTGCAATGGGAAGCCTTCTCGATTTAACTCATCAAAATATTGAAAAGGCTAAAGTTTTATCATATCACTGTGGTGCGTTAATGGCGCTTGAAGTTCAAGCCGTTGGTATTGATATAAGTTTTGCACCTGTGCTTGATATTAATGGTATTAGTGATGTTATCGGTGATCGCGCGTTTCATGCAGAGCCAGAACAAGTCGCACTACTGGCCGCTGCTTTTATCCAAGGAATGAACGCTGCAGGTATGCTAGCAACAGGTAAACATTTTCCAGGTCATGGCAGCGTAAAAGAAGATTCTCATCTTGCTTTACCTTTTGATGGGCGTAGTCAGTCAACCATTTTTGATCATGATTTAGTTCCCTTTAAAAAGTTGATTACTCAGAACGCGTTAGCCGCATTAATGCCTGCTCATGTGATTTTTACTGAAGTGGACGAGCAAGCCGTTGGTTTTTCTTCTTTGTGGTTACAACAAATTCTAAGAAAGGATTTAGGTTTTGAAGGTGTGATTTTCAGCGATGATCTGTCAATGGAAGGAGCAGCTTGTGTTGGCGGTTATATTGAGCGAGCAGAAGCGGCTTTTCAAGCAGGTTGTGACATGTTACTTACTTGTAATAATCGTGCTGGTGCAATCGATGTTATTGATAATGCTAATATTAAAGTAGTACAACAAAGCAGTGAACGTTTGAAGAGGTTATTAAAAACCTCGGATCTAACGTTGAAAAATTTATCTGAACATTCGTTATGGAACACCTCGCGAGATTATATTGAACAAGTTACGAGAGCAAAAGAATAAAAAAATAAAAGGTCTTACTTATGTCACTCACTAGACAACATTTTATTGGCATTGGGCCTTTAATCGCGATGTTGTGTTATTTTTTGCTTACTTATTTGGGCTTAGATATCAAAGCTGCAATTGCTGCAAGTATTACAATATTAACGGTTATTTGGTGGGTCACTGAAGCTATTCCTATCCCTGCTACCTCATTAGTTCCATTCGCTTTATTGCCTTTATTTGGCATTGTTGATCATAAAACTGTCGCTTCTTCTTTAGGTAGTCATGTTATTTTACTATTGATGGGGGCTTTTATGTTGTCAAAAGCATTGGAAAAAAGTGGTGCACACGAACGACTTGCCGTTTATATGGTAAGGATGGTTGGCGTCTCTAGTGGTAGCCGGTTAGTGTTTGGCTTTATGTTAGCAGCTGGGTTTTTAAGTATGTGGATCTCCAACACAGCGACCACCTTAATTATGCTACCTATGGCTTTGGCTATTTTAAGCCATGTTGATAACCCTAAATTAAAAGTTGCTCTTATATTAGGTATTGCTTATGCCTCGAGTGTTGGCGGTATAGGTACACTAATAGGTACGCCACCGAATGTTATTTTTATGGCTATTTATGAAGAACAAACAGGGCGAGAGTTTGGCTTTTTAGCTTGGATGAAAATTGGTGTACCAGCTGTCTTAATTTCGTTGCCTATCATGGCATTATGGTTAACAAGACACGTAAAACTTGAACATGATATTGAAATACCTAAGTTAGGTAACTGGCGAATTGAAGAAAAACGAACATTAATTGTGTTTGGTTTAACGGCACTTGCTTGGATTTTTCGTAACGAACCCTTTGGTGGATGGAGTGGTTTTTTTGATGTATCTATTGCTGGCGACAGTACGGTCGCTTTGTTTGCTGTCGTGGTTATGTTTATTGTTTCAAATGGTAAAGGAGGTAGATTACTTGATTGGTCAACAGCAAAATCAATCCCGTGGGATATGCTACTGTTGTTTGCTGGAGGGATTGCTATCGCCAAAGGGTTTGTTGCTTCAGGTTTAAGTGTTTTATTAGGTGACTGGTTAACTTCTTTAGCTAATTTACCTGTTATTTTAATGATTCTAACTATTTGTTTAGTTGTTACTTATTTAACAGAAATAACCAGTAATACGGCGACAGCGACTCTGCTGATGCCTATTCTAGCCGTTGCCGCAACAGCATCTGGTTACGATCCTATGATATTTATGATTCCTGCTGCTATGTGCGCTAGTTGTGCATTTATGCTACCAGTTGCTACTGCGCCTAATGCAATTGCTTATGGTACAGGTGAAGTAGAAATACAGGAAATGGTAAAAGAGGGGGCTGTATTAAGTTTTCTTATCTCGTGTGTGGTTGGTGTCGTTTGTTTTGCGTTACTCATATAAGATCAGGAAAAAATAAAGTTAACTTGCTAAAGAACCTGAGCTCGGCTTAACAAATATTTCTCTAGCAGTTATTGTTCCTTACTTCTTCGTTAAATTTCTTGCAATAGGCCAGCTATTGACGCGAAATTTGCCTTGAATTAAGAAAAACTATCAAGCTAGAGTGGAGTAAAATAATTATTTACCTATTTTTCAAACTGTTAACTATCTATTAAACCGAGTTCAGGTTAAATAGTAAACAAAAAAAAACCTGCAATTGCAGGTTTTTTGTTTTGTATAACGAGTTTAAAACAATTTACAGCGTCGGCTTAGTAGGACCTGCTGAGCTTCTACTGACTGCATCTGCAGTGATTGCAGCTTTACCCGATACTGCATGTGCTGGTCTGTTTTCAGTCGCGATAAAAGCCGTTGGAATATCATTAATTGTTGATATCGTTTCCGGTTTAGTCATTGCTGCTGAAGCTCTACCCATTTGGCTTGCTTGAGTTGATTTCTTAACTTTTACTTTGCCATTAACTACTTTAGGTTTTGCAACTCTTTTTGCCTTTTTAGGAGCTTCTTCTGTTTTAGTTTCAGCTTCAGTTTCAGCTGGTACTTCTGCTTCAACAGGAGCAGTAGGCGCTTGCTCTACTTTTGTTTCAGCTTTAGGCTCAGCGTTCACTTCTGCATTATTTTCAACAGGAGCGATAGTCGCTTCTTCAGCAGGAACAGCAGGTATTTCTTCTGTGTTAATTTCTGCTTTAGGCTTAACTTCTGCTTTCGCTTGAGTTTCAAGTTCAACAGGAGCTACTGGTGCTTCTTTACCTTCTGTTTTAACTTCAGCTTTAACAGGAGCAGCAGGAACTTCTTCTGCTTTTACTTCAACTTCAACAGGCGCAGTAGGCACTTCTTCTGATTTTGTTTCAGTTTTAGGTTCAGATTTAATTTCAGCAGGCACTTCTGCTTTAGTTTCAACTTCTACTTCAGGCTTAACTGGAGCAGCAGGTGTTTCAGCCACTTCATCAAAAGGTAAGTCTTGCTGAATTTCTTGTTTGGCCGTTTCTTTTACTTGCGCAACTTTTTGTGTATTTTCTTGCTGTACATTCTCTTGTTCTGGGTAACGAGACTCTATAGGATCACTCGTTATCTCAGAAGAAACATTCGCTGAATTATTTTTATCTCCATCGTTGTTGTTGCGACGACGAGATCTTAAATGACGAGGAGAACGGCGATTTCTCGGACGCTCTTCACGTTTCTCTTGCTCAGGTTTATGTGTATTAGCTTCAACCGTATTGCTTGTCTCAGTTACCTTCACTTCTTTGTTTACAGCTTGTTCAGTAACAGGTGCTTGAGTTGAAGACTTAACTGTTTCAACTTTTGCAGCAGGCTTATTGTCATCGTTTAAGCGAACATTTTTTCTGTTATTTCGACGTTGTCGACGAACCGCCACTTTTTCTTCTTTAGGCTGTTGCGCTTTGTTTTCATTCTTATGAACAGGCTTTTTAGGCTTATCGTTACGGTTATTATTCCGGTTATTATTACGAGAATCGTTTTTTGAGTTTGTCTGTGCGTTATTATCTTCTGATTTTTGGCCTTGACCTTGACCAGAACGATTATTACGCTGTGATTGACGTGGTTTACGGTTACGATTACGGTTATCTTGTTGACGTCTTGGGCGTGGTTTATGCTCTTTCTTAACCTCTTCCTTAACTTCTTCTGTTATAAATAATCCTTTCAACCATTGACCAATTGAAGCAATTAACCCTTTTGATTCTGCTTTTTTGGTGACAGGTGCTGCTTTGTCATTTGTGGCTGCTGGTGCTTGTTTGGGCGCACTCATTCCTTGAATGATAGGTTCAACACGTTTAGCTGCTTGAGGGTCAAACTTCGGCATTACCGCTTCTTCAAGCTGTGCTTCTTTAATTGGTACGCTATAACTAGCTTCTACCATAGATTCATCAGCTCTCATACGTACTACTTCATATTGTGGAGTAGACATATGCGGATTAGGTATAATCAATACTTTAACGCTGTGATGTTTTTCTATATGAAATACTGAGCGACGTTTTTCATTTAATAAATAAGTGGCAACAGGTACTGGAACTTGTGCTTGTACTTGTTGAGTATTTTCTTTTATTGCTTCTTCTTCCATTAAACGAAGAATAGATAACGCTAAAGATTCAACACCACGCACTTGGCCTGTACCACTACATCGAGGACAAACACCTTGACTAGTTTCGCCAATAGAAGGGCGAAGACGTTGACGAGACATTTCAAGTAAACCAAAGCGAGAAATACGCCCTAATTGAATACGAGCTCTATCTTGATGTACAGAGTCGCGCATACGGTTTTCAACTTCACGTTGATGGCGCACAGGTGTCATATCGATAAAATCGATCACCACCAAACCACCTAAATCTCGTAAACGTAATTGGCGAGCAATTTCTTCAGCTGCTTCTAGGTTAGTGTTGAAGGCCGTTTCTTCGATATCACTGCCTTTAGTTGCACGAGCAGAGTTAATATCGATTGATGTCATTGCCTCTGTTGGGTCAATAACGATTGAACCACCAGAAGGAAGACGAACTTCACGTTGAAAAGCTGACTCTATTTGGCTTTCAATTTGATAATGGGTAAACATAGGTACGTCATTATCATACAGCTTAATTTTGCTGATAAAGTCGGGGCGTACAATTTCAATATGTTTTTTAACGCTTTCAAATGTTTTAGGGCGATCAATTAGTACTTCACCGATATCGCGACGTAAGTAATCTCGAATGGCACGTAAAATTAAATTGGTTTCTTGGTGAATTAATACAGGAGCATCAGTACTTGCAGCAGCATCAGAAATAGCTTGCCAGTGATGAAGTAAAACACTTAAATCCCACTCTAATTCTTCATAATCTTTACCAACACCAGCAGTTCGAACAATTAACCCCATGCCTTTTGGTAGTGCTAGTTTGCTTAGTGAGGCTTTAAGATCTGAACGCTCATCGCCTTCGATGCGGCGTGAGATACCACCTGCGCGAGGGTTATTTGGCATTAATACTAAATAACTACCGGCTAAACTGATAAAAGTTGTTAAAGCAGCGCCTTTTTGGCCACGTTCTTCTTTATCAATTTGTACAATAACTTCTTGGCCTTCCTTTAACACTTCTTTAATGTTTGGACGACCTTGGAATGTATAACCTTTAGGAAAGTATTCGCGAGCGATTTCTTTCATTGGTAAGAAACCGTGACGCTCAGCACCGTAATCAACAAAAGCGGCTTCTAAAGACGGCTCTATACGGGTGATTTTAGCTTTATAGATATTCGATTTTTTTTGTTCGTGACCTGGACTTTCGATATCTAAATCATAAAGTTTTTGACCATCAACAAGTGCTACACGCAATTCTTCTGATTGGGTAGCGTTTATTAACATACGTTTCATAGTTTGTGCGACTCATATTTTAGTCACAACACACTTTGCTTAGTACACAAAGCAATCTCTAGCTATGGTAACAGCAATTTGTCAGCCTCACGGATGTCAATCTTAACGTACCAGTAATGCACGATAAGCTGTTATAAATTTTGATTGTTTTTCTTAACTATAATGCGTTTTATTAGTGCGTTATAGTGAATTTGTTTCTTTATGTGCTCAGCTGTTGTGCTGTGCAATACTTATTAAATAAACACATGAATTGAAAATAGGTGACACGTTTTTATGTCTACTTTTTACTAAATTCAACAGTTATTTGTTAGTTAATATTTATTTAATAAGTGTAATTACAAAATTGCTTTATGGTGCTGGGCAAACTGTTTATGCGTTATTATTGACAAGTTACATACATCAATTATTGCAATAGGCCGTACCAAAAATATGTCACGAAGGTTTTAACTAGCTATTTTGTATAGCGTAAAACTAGATTTGTGCATATTAAGTGGCCGCAGTTCGTCTCTTACGTCTCTCTTTAAAGCTTCCTCTTTTTTCTTTTACTATTGCAAATGCATAAAGCAATAGCCGCAACATTATCCCACTAAATCAGGAGATAAGCTAATGAAAATATAGTTTTCTTTACTTAAAAAGGTAAATAAAAGGTAATTAAAGTCAAATTAAAGTGTGGTAAACTGTTTTATCGATAAAAAAGTCATAAAAAGCCCCAACTAGGCCCAATATAATGTCGCAAAACAAGCCTCAAAAAAAATCCCATGCTAAATCTACTGTTAAGTTTAAAAAAAATAAAACAGGAAATACTAGCAGTAGCGTTAAATCTAATGCGCAAGGTCGTTCGAATTCAAAACCAAGAACGGGAATTCAAGATAAGCGCAGTCAGTTTAAAAACGCTAAGGCAGATGACGTTGCAAGTAATGCTAAAGTGAACAAATCAAAGGAGAAACAAGCTCCCGAAGACAAGTCCACAGGTAAGGTTGAAGAGAAGCCTCAAGTAAAATATTTCACTATTGATAGTGAAGATGCAGGCCAGAGAATTGATAATTTTTTATTGAGAACATTAAAAGGTGTACCTAAAAGTCATTTATATCGTTTAATGAGAAAAGGTGAAATTCGCGTTAATAAAAAAAGAATAAAACCTATTTATAAGCTACTTAATGAAGATGTTGTTCGTGTAGCACCCATTCGTATTTCTGAAAAAACTGATGAAGTTTCAACAGGGTTAAATATAGTCGCTAATTTAGAAAAACAAATTTTGTTTGAAGATGAGCGTTTAATTGTCATTAGTAAACCTTCAGGTATGGCTGTTCATGGTGGCAGTGGTTTGAGCTTTGGTTTAATTGAAGCATTAAGAGCCTTAAGGCCTGATGCACGAATGTTAGAGTTAGTTCACCGGTTAGACAGGGATACTTCGGGCTGTTTAGTGGTCGCTAAAAAGCGCTCAGCATTGCGTCACCTTCACGAGCAGTTACGTAGTAAAAACGTACAAAAATATTACCATGCTCTTGTCAAAGGTCGTTGGCCGGCAAAGTTAACGAAAGTGACGGAAGGGTTAAGGAAGAATGATTTAAAATCAGGTGAGCGTGTTGTTGTCGCAGATAATATAAACGGTAAAGAGTCTGAGACTCGCTTTAAAATTATTCAAAACTATGAGAATGCAACGTTAGTCAGAGCATTTCCTGTAACCGGACGTACACATCAAATTAGGGTTCACTGCCAAGTCAAGGGGCATGCCATTGCTTGCGATCCTAAGTATGGCTTTGAAGAATTTGATAGCGAAATGAAAGAAAAAGGCTTAAAGCGTTTGTTTTTACATGCTGCGAGTATTGAATTTACTCATCCGTTATCTGAAGAGCGAATAAAAATTGAAGCTCCACTAGAGCCATCGTTAGAGAAACTATTAAAAAGGTTAACCAAAAGTGCATAATTATAAGCTCGTGATTTTTGATTGGGACGGTACTTTAATGGACTCTGTCGCTTGTATTGTCTCATCAATGCAAGCCACTGCTAAGTTGATGAATATAGAACCACCTACTTTTGAACAAGCGAAACAAATTATTGGGTTAAGCTTGCCTAAGGCAATGCGGGTTTTATTTCCTCAATGTGATAGCGAGCAAGAAGCACTATTAGTAAAGCACTATAAGCATCATTTTTTGACAGTGAATACTACCGCTACACCAATGTTTGACAATGCTGTTAACTTATTGTCTGACTTAAAAAGTAATAATAAGTTATTAGCAGTTGCTACAGGTAAGGCTAGGGAAGGTTTGCAACGCGTGTGGCAGCTAAGTGATACCGCTCATTTTTTTCATGCCTCTCGGTGTGCAGATGAAAGTATCTCTAAACCAGATCCTGACATGATTAATAGTTTACTTGCGCAGCTTAATATTCAAACCCATGAAGCTGTTATGATTGGCGACACCTGTTTTGATATGGAAATGGCTCAACGTGCTGGGGTTGATCGCATAGGCGTAACTTTTGGTGTTCACGATCATAGTATATTGTCGCAGTACCAACCTCGCGCTATTGTCGACTCGTTAGCTGAATTACACCAGTTACTTATAAAATAACGAGCCGTTAAAAAAGTGGTTAAAATAGTTACCCTTATTTATTTAACTACTCGTTGTTATATAGGAAGTGATTAGTTAGTGATCAGGTTGTTCATTAAGTACATCTAACCCTTGTTGCTTTAATAGGCTAACTAATTTAATTAATGGTAAACCTATTAAAGTGTTAGGATCATCACCTTCAAGCTTTTTAAACAAACAAATGCCCAAACCTTCACTTTTAAAACTACCTGCACAATTATAAGGCTGTTCAGCTTGTAGGTAATTTTCAATTTCACTAAGCGTTAAAGGATTAAAATGAACTATAAATGGTTCTACTAATGAGTAACTTTGTTTAGTTGCGCTGTTATAAACACAAAGTCCAGTGTAAAATGTGACAGACTTATTACTGAATTTGGTCAGTTGTTTAACGCCGTTTTCAAAATTATGAGGCTTACCTAATATTTCATCTTCACAGACCGCTACTTGATCTGATCCTATAATCAGTGCGTTGGGAAATTCTGGAGCAACAGCCTGTGCTTTTTCAATAGCTAATCGCTCAACTAATGCTTGAGGTGTTTCATCGGGTAGGGCTGTTTCATCAATATTGGGTTTAGCACAATCAAAAGGTAGATTGAGTTTATCTAGTATCATTTTTCTGAAAATAGATGTAGAGCCTAAAACTAAAGTTTGCATAGATGTAGATCCAAGGTGAGACAAAAATAATCAATAAAAGCTATTATTGGGTCAATCTTTCGCTTTTAAATGCATTATACTTAGTTTTTTAAACAAAAGAGGCAATTTCTTTTGACACTTGCGAGCAGGCACATTATTATGCGCGCCTTATGAAAAATCTTAAGCTTCCGATAACTATTAATCCATTTCGTAGTGCACAGCGCAGACTTGTGTGCGAAGGTGTATTTAAATTATCGGAAATGACTAGATTGCTTGCTGCTTGTGAAGCACGTAGCGAGCAAGTACAAGTAAAAGTTAAGTTTGATGTGGATGAACGTGGTCTGACAGTAATGACAGGTACGGGCTCGGCATTAGTAGCATTTACTTGTCAGCGGTGCACAGAAGATTTTGAGCAATTACTTGAAGTAGATTTTACTTTTAGTCCTGCAAAAAATGCTGAAGCTGCTGAAGAAATTCCGTCATATTATGACGTAATAGAATTAGATGAAAATGGTGAAGTGAACTTGCGTGAGTTAGTGGAAGAAGAGTTAATCCTCATGATCCCATTAATTCCTAGGCATGAACTAGAAGACTGTAAAGCACCTGCTGACAGTGTTTGGGGTGAATTGCCTGAAGAGCTTGAAAAGCCAAACCCATTTGATGTTTTAAAACAACTCAAGTAGTTTATCTACTTAGGGTTTTAGATAATAACCGATTTTAGGAGTAACTCATGGCAGTTCAAAAAAGCAAAAAGTCTCGCTCAAGACGTGGCATGCGCCGTTCACATGATGCAGTAACAGCAGAGCATTTATCAACTGATCCAGTATCAGGTGAATCACACCGTCGTCATCACATTACAGCTGATGGCTACTATAAAGGTGTTAAAGTAATCAATAAGTAATATTTTTAATATTACTTAAAGGTTATGACTAGTTTAACTATATCGTTAGACATTATGGGGGGCGACCAAGGCCCCCATATTACGATCCCTTCTGCTGTTATGGCAGTAAAGCACTCCCCTGATTTACACCTTATTCTTTGTGGTGATGAAGCAATCATTGTTAAAGAATTAACTCGGCTTAATTTTTTCCCACATCCTCAAATTTCTATACATCCAACGACAGAAATTGTTGAAATGGATGAAAAACCTTCTATTGCTATGCGCAGTAAAAAAGACTCGTCTATGCGAAAAGCACTTGATCTTGTTAAAGAAGGTAAAGCACAAGCTTGTGTAAGCGCAGGTAATACTGGCGCGCTATTTTCAATCGCCCATTATGTTCTTAAGACAATCCCTGGTGTTGAACGACCAGCACTAATTTCATCATTACCAACACATGACAGCGATAAACATGTATTTATGCTAGATTTAGGTGCGAATGTATTTTGCGATTCTAGTGTTTTGTATCAATTCGCGATAATGGGCTCGGTAATGGCTGAGTATGTTGATGAAGTATCTAAGCCTCGAGTTGCGTTATTAAATATGGGAGTGGAAGATATTAAAGGGAGCGATCATATTAAACAAACAGCAACACAACTCGCAGAAAATGAAGATATCAATTATGTCGGTTTTATTGAAGGCAGCGATATTTTTTCGAATAAGGCTGATGTTATTGTTTGTGACGGTTTTGTTGGCAATGTTGCACTAAAAACGTGTGAAGGAGTCGCTCGGTTAGTGTATGAAAAATCGAAAGCTTTTTTCCAACAAAATGGTCAATATAACGTTTTAGCCAAAATATTAGGTGTTTTGTTAAAACCCACACTAAAAAAACTCTTCAAATCACTGAACCCCGACCAGTATAACGGTGCAAGTTTGATAGGATTGCGCGGTATTGTGGTAAAAAGCCATGGTAATGCAAGTTCTAAGGCTTTTTTTGCCGCTATAATTGAAGCTGCAAAAGAGGTTGAGCGGCAAATTCCAGAAAGAATCAAAACAAAACTGGAATAATTTTAGCGCAATCTATTGAATTAACTTGCAGACGCAACAATATTTTTTTAATTGCTATTGTTAGCAATTAAATATACAAATCAAGCAAATAAATTAGGTATTAAAAATGCAAAATAAATTAGCTTTTGTATTCCCTGGACAGGGATCACAAACGGTTGGCATGTTAAGCGATTTTTCAGAAAACGATATTGTTCAAGATACATTTGCTCAAGCATCAAAAGTACTCGGTTATGATCTTTGGCAGTTAGTTTCTCAAGGCCCTAGCGAAAAACTTAATCAAACACATCACACGCAACCTGCATTGTTAACGGCAAGTGTTGCAATGTGGCGCTTATGGCAGTCTGATGCGAGCACTTTGCCAAGTGTGATCGCTGGACATAGTTTAGGTGAATATTCCGCTTTGGTTTGTGCTGATGTACTTAGCTTAGAAGAGGCCGTCGTTTTAGTAGAAAAGCGTGGGCAGTATATGCAGGCATCTGTTCCTGAAGGCGTAGGAGCTATGGCTGCTGTTATAGGATTAGATGATCAAAGTATTATTGATGCATGCGAAAATGCACAAGATGATGACGTTGTAGCTGCGGTTAATTTTAATTCTCCTGGGCAAGTTGTTATTGCAGGTCATAAAGCAGCAGTAGAGCGCGCTGGCGTATTATGTAAAGAAGCGGGTGCTAAACGTGTTTTACCTTTACCTGTGAGTGTTCCTTCTCATTGCGCACTAATGAAGGATGCAGCAGATAAATTAGCAAAAGATCTCGAGCAAATAACATTTCACTCACCGAAAATATCGGTGGTAAATAATGTTGATGTTGCCATTGAAACATCAGCTGAGGCAATAAAGTCTGCGCTCATTAAGCAACTATACAGTCCCGTTCGTTGGAGTGAAACTATCACTAAACTTTCAAATGATGGCGTTAATCAAGTTGTTGAAGCAGGCCCTGGTAAAGTATTACAAGGTTTAATTAAACGTATTGATAAATCGATGACTTGTATTGCTGTTAATAATTCAGATTCGTTGGCCCAAGCCGTCGAAGTATTTAAATAGGAAAAATTATGTTTTCATTAGATGGAAAAGTTGTTTTAGTTACCGGTGCTAGTCGTGGTATTGGTAAAGCGATTGCTAGCCAACTTAAATCACTTGGTGCTACGGTAATCGGTACTGCTACTTCTGAACATGGCGCTGAGAAAATTAGTGAATATTTGGGGCAGGGCAATGGTTTAGTACTTAATGTAACAAGCGATGAGTCAATTGAGCAAATGTTTGCTAACATTAAAGACAATCATGGCTCAGTTGATGTTTTAGTTAATAATGCGGGAATTACACGCGATAACCTATTTATGCGTATGAAAACCGAAGAGTGGGACGATATTGTTGATACCAATTTAACTTCAGTCTTTAAAGTGAGTAAAGCGGCTATCCGTCCTATGATGAAAAAGCGTACTGGCCGCATCATTAATATTGGCTCAGTGGTTGGCACTATGGGTAATGCTGGACAGGTTAATTACGCGACAGCTAAAGCAGGTTTATTAGGCTTTACAAAGTCATTAGCACGTGAAGTTGCTTCTAGAGGCATAACCGTCAATACTGTTGCTCCAGGTTTTATTGATACTGATATGACTCAAACGTTAACAGATGAGCAAAAAGAGGGCATCTTTTCACAAGTTCCTGCCAATCGTCTTGGAAAACCAGATGAAATTGCCAGTGCAGTTGCCTTTTTAGCATCCGATTCGGCCGCTTATATTACTGGTGAAACATTACATGTTAATGGTGGTATGTATATGGTCTAAGCCTTTGTTTTTAAGGTTTTGACAGTTTTGAAATTATTAAATTAACGATGTCAACAGGTTAGACCAGACAAAAAAGTAAAATTAGTTACTTGCAAGGTGAGCTGTTGACGAATACACTACACGCAATTTGAAAAAATGCACTTTCTAGTAAAGGAAATAAAATGAGTACAATTGAAGAACGCGTAAAAAAAATCACTATTGAACAACTAGGTGTAAGCGAAGCAGAAGTTAAAACTAGCTCTTCTTTCGTAGATGACCTTGGTGCTGACTCTTTAGATACAGTAGAATTAGTTATGGCGTTAGAAGAAGAATTTGATACTGAAATTCCTGATGAAGATGCTGAAAAAATCACTACAGTTCAAGCAGCAATCGATTACGTTACTGCTAACCAGTAAGTAATTAATTTTAAGCGCGTGTAACAACGTACTGCTTAAATAGTGTAAATAGGGCGGTATTACTTATATTTTTAATATAATGTAACCGCCTTTTTTATTATTCAACTTATCACAGGCAAACCTTCTTATGAGACGTGTTGTAGTTACCGGTCTAGGTATGTTAAGCCCCTTGGGTAATGATCCTCAAACCACTTGGCAAAATTTGCTACTTGGTAAGAGCGGTATCAGTACTATTGATTATTTTGATACTTCAGAATACCCAACAACTTTTGCAGGGTTAATTAAAAATTTTGATTCACAAGATTATATGGAACGAAAAGAAGCCAAAAAAATGGATCTTTTTATTCAGTATGGTGTTGCCGCAGGCGTACAAGCTATTAAAGATTCTGGTTTAGAGATTAACGAAGAAAATGCACATCGCATTGGTGTAGCTGTTGGCGCAGGTATTGGTGGTTTAGGTTTAATTGAAGCCGGCTACGATAAAATGATTAAAACTAGCCCTCGTAAATTATCCCCATTTTTTGTACCTTCAACCATTATCAATATGATTGCTGGTCATTTATCGATTATGTTTGGTTTAAAAGGTCCCAATATATCAATTGTTACCGCTTGTACCAGTGGTGTACATAACATTGGTCATGCAGCACGTATGATTGCTTATGGCGATGCTGATGCAATTGTTGCCGGTGGCGCAGAAAAAGCGTCAACACAGTTAGGGATGGGGGGCTTTGGTGCTGCTCGTGCACTATCAACACGTAATGACGCTCCAGAGCAAGCATCACGTCCTTGGGATAAAGACCGAGATGGTTTTGTTTTAGGTGATGGTGCTGGCGTTATGGTTGTTGAAGAGTATGAACATGCTAAAGCACGAGGCGCAACAATATACGCTGAACTGGTTGGTTTTGGTATGAGTGGTGATGCTTATCATATGACTTCACCTCCAGCAGATGGTGCTGGTGCTGCATTAGCGATGAAAAATGCGATTAATGATGCCAAAGTTGATATCAATAAAATTGGATATATTAACGCTCACGGTACTTCAACACCAGCGGGTGATATTGCTGAGACAAATGCTGTTAAGTCGGTATTTGGTGAGCAAGCCTATAACTTAATGATGGGCTCAACTAAATCTATGACTGGGCATTTACTAGGTGCAGCAGGCGCTGTAGAAGCCATATTTAGTGTACAAGCGCTTAAAAACAAAGCGGTACCTCCTACGATAAATCTAGATAACCCTGACGAAGGTTGTGATTTAGATTATATTGCAGGCAGCGCTCGTGATGTTAATTTAGAATACACCTTGTGTAATTCATTTGGTTTTGGCGGAACAAACGGCTCGTTAGTTTTTAAACGCATATAAGCTGTTTGATTCTTTTAGTTATAATTGCTTAAAATCAAAACGTAAGCCTGAATACTAGCCTTAGTATTCAGGCTTTATTGTATTCAGGTATCATTCCATTTAGAACACACTTTATAGCTAGCCCATTAAGTTTGTTCTCACTCAGATTTTGCCAGAGATTTGAGAATAAATAGAACTTTTTGTGTATAGTCTTTCTATATGAAAGAAATTCAGTGCCGTTATCGAATATCTGACTAGCTCCCGAAAGGCAAATTATACAGTCTTATAGGCTAAGTTATGGAACTTGGTAATGTAATAAACATTATCTTTAATCCATGCTGCCTCTAAGTCTTTAAATTTTGTTAAAGGGGAGAATTATTGGAATTGGCATTATTTGAGGGAAACTTGTGCTTTATTGTGCTGTTAATGATCAACCTATTGATGTGTTATCGGTGAAAAACCGTGGATTTGCCTATGGAGATGGACTTTTTACCACTGCAACCATTGTTGAAGGTAAAGTGGCTATGTTATCGCTCCACCTTGAAAGACTTATTAATGGTTGTCAACAGCTTAGTCTCGAGCAACCTGATGTTAGTAAGCTCAAAGATTCAATTGAGAAAATCGCAATCAACTACAATAAAGCCGTGCTTAAAGTGGTTATTACCGCAGGAGATGGCGGTAGAGGCTATTCTCGCCTTGGCTCAGATAAACCTACGGTAGTGATTAGCGTTTCTGCCTTTCCACAACATTACCCTTTGTGGCAAGAAACAGGTATTAATTTAGGAATAAGTAAGCTTCAGTTAGGTATTAACCCTATGCTATCGGGCTTAAAGCATTTAAATCGCTTAGAGCAAGTGCTTATACGACAAGAATTAGATCGCCGTGAAGAAGATGATTTATTAGTGACAGATATCAATGGGCACATTATTGAAAGTAGCTGTGCCAATGTTTTTTGGTTGAAAGAGGGGCGCTGGCACACACCTAAGATTAGTAATGCTGGTGTTGCAGGATTAATGAGGCGTTCTATTTTAAAGTCGTTAGAAATGGTTGATATTGATGATTATATGTTATCTGAACTCGACGGCCTTGAAGCGATGTTTATTTGTAATTGTGTTATGGGAGTAGTGCCGATAAAAACTTTTAATGGTAAGCTGCTTTCTTTAAGTAAAGTTGATGCGATTAATAAGTTAATTGGTGAGATATCCATTTAAAGAAGTACAAGTTAGGGAAGTACGCCGTTGTTAAAAAAAATAATTTTTATTGTATGCTTTTGTCTTGTGGTTTTTGTGACTGGCTTTCTATTTTTACTTAATAAAAATATGAATCAGCCAATTAATTTAGATACTGCAACTTTAGTTACTGTTGAAGGCGGTACTTCTTTATCTTCATTTTCACAAGAATTAGTAGATAAACAATGGATAAAAAACCGCTTTTGGCTTCGAAGCTACGCACGCCTATACCCTGATAAATCACAGATAAAATCAGGTACCTTTAATATACCTGCACATATTTCCCTTAAAGGATTAATCGAGCAATTAGCTAAAGGTAAAGAACATCAATTTAGTATTACTTTTGTTGAAGGCTCTACCTTTAAACAATGGATAGCACTGTTAGAACAACAGTCGAACTTAACAGATCATAACCTTTCAGTTGAAAAAATTAGCGCGTTTTTAGATATTAAGCCACTAAATAATCCTGAAGGATGGTTTTTTCCTGAAACCTATGCGTACACCAAGGGCACTTCTTCGTTAACTATTTTACAGCGTGCTCACAATGAAATGAAAAGCACTCTTGATTCTTTATGGGAATCGCGCGCTCAAAATTTACCATACAAGAATGCTTATCAAGCTCTGATTATGGCGTCGATCATAGAAAAAGAAACCAGTGTGGTTGATGAAATGCCACTTATCTCTTCGGTATTTGTTAATCGGTTGAGAAAAAAAATGCGCTTACAAACAGATCCTACTGTTATTTATGGTTTAGGAGATCGTTATCAAGGGGATATTAAAAAAATCCATTTACGTGAAAAAACATCTTATAATACCTATCGCATAAATGGCTTACCGCCAACTCCTATTGCAATGCCTGGTAAATTGGCACTAAAAGCGGCGTTAAATCCAGATACGACCGATTATTTATATTTTGTGAGTATGGGTAATGGTGCACATGTGTTTTCAACCAACTTGGTTGATCACAATAAAGCTGTAGTTAAGTATCAGTTAAAAAAGCAGTAGTAAACTGTAACGATAAAATTAGGTAAATAAATGAGTGTAGGAAAATTTATTGTTGTTGAAGGTATGGAAGGTGCAGGTAAATCTTCGGCAATTAAGGTGATTGAGCAAGTATTAGCAGAACATGATATTAACTTTATAAACACTAGAGAGCCAGGCGGCACGCCGCTAGCAGAATCTCTAAGAGAGATCGTTAAATCAGTCGCTCATCAAGAAAAGTTGACTAACGAAACTGAACTCTTGCTGATGTATGCCAGTAGAAGCCAATTACTTGAAAATCGAATATTTCCTGCATTGAAATCAGGTAAGTGGGTGATCGGTGACCGCCATGATTTAAGCTCTCGTGCTTATCAAGGAGGGGGCAGAGGTGTTGATGAGGAATTGATTAATATTATTGCTCAAGTGACATTAAAAGGTTTTAAGCCCGATTTAACTCTTTATTTAGATATCCTTCCTGAAATTGGTTTATCTCGAGCGAATGCCAGAGGAGCCCTTGATAGAATAGAGTTAGAACAGTTTGAGTTTTTTCAACGGGTACACCAAAAGTATTGTCAGCTTGCTAGTGCTGATAAAAGTATTGTTACCGTTGACGCTTCACAAACAATGGAAGAAGTGCATACGGATATTCGAGAAAAATTAGAAACTTTTTTAGCTAAAAGTAATGGTTAATCCCCAATAACTAATCAGGTAATAATGTCAATTATGACGTTAGGCGAAAATTAATGAAACCATGGTTAATTGATCAGCAAGAGCTGTTGTCAAAACAAATATTAACTAACCGTTTGCCGCATGCAATATTATTTAGTGGGGTAACTGGAGCAGGAAAATTAGAACTTGCCCAGTGGTTAGTGCAAGTATTGTTGTGTCAAGACCTTGTTCACCAGCAATCCCAAGGTAGAGATTCAGCCATAGTTTTACCTTGTCAAAAATGTAAGAATTGTCAGTTATATAGTAGTCAAACTTACCCTGATCACATGGTAGTTAATAGTGATTCAAAATCTATTGGTGTTGATGAAATACGTCTAGTGAGCCGAGCTCTCGAAAAAACCTCCCAATTAGGCCGTTATAAAACAGTGTTAATTCCCATGGCCGAAAAAATGACCATAGCCGCTGCTAATGCACTATTGAAAACACTGGAAGAGCCCACTGAAAAAAGTGTTATTGTCTTATTAAGCGATGATGCAGATAATTTGCTACCAACGATTATTAGTAGAAGTCGTTTGTTTGACATAAGGCCACCGGTTGGTGATACCTTATTAAACGGTTTAAGTAATCAAAGTGATCCGTCATTATCGTTAAGTTTTGATAAAAAGTTTATTAATTTAACTCATTTACCAGAATTAACGGATGAACAAGTGATGCAGAGTTTTATTGACTTCCAAGCAAAGTTACTCCGTTATTTGATCGATCAACAAGGATTAAGTTACTTAATAAAAACATTGGTTGATGAGCCTCATGCGTTAAGGTGGCTTGAAAAGATTATCGTTAATATGATGAGGACAAAACAGTCATGGTTGGCAGTAAAAGAAATAGATCAAGAAACTTTACAAAAACTTGAGCATAGTTTAAACCCTGATAAACTTTGGACAATTCATCAAATGGTGATAAAAAGCCGACAACAAATGAAAATATATAGCCAAATTAACTTTCGCTTCTTAGTAGAAAAGTTACTAGTCGATATTGGCGAGCTAATAACCAATCAACATTAAGTCATAATATTTATATTGTACAAAAAGGATCATCATGAAAAAGCTATACATCGAATTTTCAACAGATAGAGATTTATATTTATCTTATATGCCATTTTTACAAGAAGGTGGCTTGTTTATTCGTTCGTCACAAAATATTCCGTTGGAGACGGAGGTAGAGCTTGAAGTTTTACTACCAGACTCATTGGAGCAGTCATTAGTTAAAGGTGTTGTTTGTTGGTTAACGCCTGTTGGTGCTCAAAATGGTACTCCACCAGGCGTAGGAGTGAGCTTTACTGACGATCCTGATAAAATTCGCTTTCAAATTGAAAAGGCAATAGCACGCCATTTAAATTCTTCTGATCCGACACTGACAATGTAGTTTGTGTATTTTTAATCATTATTTAATTTTAGTGGAGAACATTCGTTGTTTATAGACTCTCATTGTCATTTAGATCGTTTAGATTTAGCCGATTTCGATCAAAACTTAGATAAGGTTATACAAGCTGCAGAAAGTGCTCAGGTGACTGAACTTTTATGTGTAAGCGTAACCTTAGAAGACTTTCCATCGATGGTTGAGCAAACTAAAGGCTATAAAAATGTTTACCTTTCTTGTGGAACTCATCCGCTTAATCAAGAAAATAAAGTAGATGAAGATAAGCTGCATTCGCTAGCACAACATAAAAATGTAATTGCAATTGGCGAAACGGGATTAGATTATTTTTATGCCCCTGAAACGAAAGAGTTACAATTAGATTCATTTGTTAAGCATGTACGTGTGGCGAAACAATTAAAAAAACCATTAATCATTCATACTCGAGATGCACAAGAAGATACCCTGACTATTTTACGTGATGAAGACGCAGATGAAGTTGGTGGTATCTTACATTGCTTTACAGAAAGTTGGGAGATGGCAGAACAAGCCATTGAACTCGGTTTTTATATTTCATTCTCAGGTATCGTAACTTTTAAAAATGCTAGCGCGCTAAGAGAAGTCGCTAAAAAGGTACCAGACGATAAGTTTTTAATTGAAACTGACTCACCATACCTTGCGCCAGTGCCACATCGCGGTAAGCAAAACCAACCAGCATATGTAGTTGAAGTAGCTAAACACCTTGCTAGTATACGAGGCCAATCTGTTGAAACTATTGCAAAGCTTTCAACAGATAATTTTAACCGCCTGTTTGCTAAATAAACGGCACTAAAATATTAGACCTAGATGATATAACTAAAAAAAGGCCCAACACTGTTACCAATGTCGGGCTCAAAGGAGGTTCAAGGGGTGAACCGTGCGCTAATTACAAAAAATGTGCGAGCATTATAAATTGCGTAACTAACTTTGTATTAATAAGTGTAGTGCAAAGCTTTCTTATTGCGAATTTATTTGGTTATATTTTTTATCTCATTGAAAAATAATAAGATAAAATGTAATTCAATGGTTGAGTATATAGTTTTAAATACAGTTTCTTCACTGATTGTGCACTTGATGTGCACAAGTTATCAACAGTTATATATTACTTTTACAATGCTTTAATACTTGTTATCGTCAACTATAAATTAATCATACACAAGACTGTCAATATCTGTGCTTAATCTTCTCTGGATCAGCTTTTTCTTTATCGCTTTTATATCTTCACTGTATCAATGGTTGTTTTTGGGGAACGTGCAAATTTTTGAGCAATTGATTGCATCAATTTTTTCCATGTCAAAAGTGACTGTCGAAATTTCTATCGGTTTAATTGGTATTTTAAGCTTTTGGCTTGGCATGATGAAAATTGCAGATCAAGCTGGCATTATTAATAAACTTGCTCAGTGGCTATCACCACTCTTTACTCAATTAATGCCAGAAGTTCCTAAAAGCCACCCCGCAATCGGCTCAATGACCATGAACTTATCAGCCAACTTTTTAGGGTTAGATAATGCGGCGACTCCTTTAGGCCTTAAAGCCATGCAAGATTTGCAGTCTATTAACCCTAAAAAAGATACGGCAAGTAACGCGCAAATTTTATTTTTGGTGTTAAACACTTCGTCGGTAACCTTGATTCCTATAGCTGTTTTTGTTTATCGAGCACAACAAGGCGCAGTTAACCCTACGGACGTATTTGTCCCTATATTATTAGCAACATTCGCTTCAACACTCGTTGGCTTAATAAGTGTTGCATTTGTTCAAAAGATTAATCTTTTTCATAAAACTGTATTGCTTTATTTAATAAGCGCAATGGCAATTGTTTGTGCCTTAGTGGTTTATTTTGCCCAATTATCAGCACAACTTTTAGCAGAGCAGTCATCATTAATGGGGAATTTATTGATATTTGCTGTATTGATTTTATTCATTCTTGTTGCCATGCGAAGAAAAGTGATTGTTTATGATGCTTTTATTGAAGGTGCTAAAGAAGGTTTTGAAGTTAGTATTAAATTAATTCCTTATTTACTTGCTATGCTGTGTGCAATTGGGGTCTTTAGAGCAAGCGGTGCGTTAGATTTTATTGTCGACAATATAAGGTTTGTTGTCGCATGGTTGTCGTTAGATACACGCTTTGTTGATGCGCTTCCTACTGCTTTTATGAACCCACTAAGTGGCTCAGGTGCTAGAGCGATGATGATTGAAACAATGAATACCCACGGTGCTGACTCTTTTGCGGGACGTTTAGCCTCAACTATTCAAGGTTCTACGGAAACTACCTTTTATGTTTTAGCTGTGTATTTTGGCTCGGTTGGTATTAAACATAGTCGTCATGCTATTACTTGTGGATTGCTCGCTGATGTTGGTGGTATTTGTGCTGCAATCGGTGTTTGTTATTGGTTCTTTGGATAAATACCTTTAAATACGCAAGGTTTAATTTTGTACCGCTATTAGTCATATTTTTTTCACATTATGACTATTCTTTCAACCCTTAATAGATTGTCGACAATAATACTTTTGTCTACTTGACTCTCAGTTTATATTCGCTATTATTCCATTTATATTTTAAAAGTGTCGACAATCGATGCTTTTTAAACGTTTAATTTTTGGACTTATATGGCGTTAAATAACCCCACACTTGAAACACCTGTAACCACCGCAGACAAAGTATTTGACTCAATGTTGCATGCCATTGTTGATGGAAAAATTCCTTCAGGTAGTAAAATTAGTGAACCTGAGCTAGCCAAACAATATGAGATTAGCCGCTCAACGCTTCGTGAGGCTTTAAATCGTCTTGAAAAATGTCATTTAATCGAGCGCAAAGCTAATGTTGGCTCCCGCGTTGTTGAATGCACTATTGAAAGCTTATTAGAAATATATGTGGTTCGTGAATCACTAGAAGGTATGGCTTGTCGTCAAGCAGCTATACATATGAGCGATGATGAAATTACTGAAATGCAAAATATGCTTAAACATCATGCAACATCGCAAGCGCTTAAAGATGGTGTTGCCTATTATCAAGAAGAGGGTGATTTAGATTTTCATTATAAAGTTATTTTAGGCAGTCACAATAAACAGTTGATCAACATTTTATGTGGTCAATTGTATCACCTTGTTCGAATGTACCGAATTCAATTTGGTATGAACAGCCCTAGAGCAACACGCGCTTTTGATGAACATTCACGAATTATTGACGCTATTGCTGATCGCGATGGTGAGTTAGCTGAAATGCTAATGCGTAGGCACATTGCTGCTTCACGAAAAAATATAGAGAATAAAATTGCTCAACTCAATAATGATAATCAATAAACATTATGAGAAAAAACATCGTATTTAAATTCATTTAAACTTCTTTAAACAAAGGAAAGGTCTATGTCTGTTTCATTATCTGCCGGTGCTAAGTTTCGCTTGGCATTGCAAAACAATAAACCATTACAAGTCGTCGGTACTATTAACGCTTACTGCGCAATGATGGCAGAGCAACTTGGTCATCAAGCCATTTATTTATCAGGGGGCGGGGTAGCTAATGCATCTTACGGGTTACCTGATTTAGGTATGACTTCATTGAACGATGTTATTGCTGACGTTCAACGTATTACTTCTGCTTCAAGCCTGCCGTTATTGGTTGATATTGACACAGGTTGGGGCGGCGCTTTTAATATCGCTAAAACAGTTAGAGATATGGAGAAAGCTGGTGCTGCTGCAGTACATATTGAAGATCAGGTAGCACAAAAGCGTTGTGGTCATCGCCCGAATAAAGAAATTGTTTCAACTAATGAGATGGTTGATCGGATACGCGCAGCAGTTGATGCTAGAACGGATGACGATTTTTTTATTATGGCCCGTACTGATGCTTTTGCTCAAGAAGGGCTTGAAGCTGCACTTGAGCGTGCTAAAGCTTATGTTGCTGCTGGAGCGGACGGGATTTTTGCAGAAGCAGTGAAAACTGAAGAACATTACCGTGCATTTACTGAAGCGCTAGATGTGCCTGTTTTGGCTAATATTACCGAGTTTGGACAAACTGAGCTATGGAACAAAGAGCAGCTAGGAGAGTGGGGCTGTGCCATGGTGCTTTACCCATTATCAGCATTTAGAGCAATGAATAAAGCTGCAGAGTCTGTATATAAAACATTATTAGCCGATGGCGATCAAAAAGCCGAAATTGAAAATATGCAAACGCGAATGGATTTATACGATTACCTTGGCTATCACGATTATGAACAAAAACTAGATAATCTTTTTGCTGAAGGAAAAAATAAATAATCGACACCTTACGCTGTGTTAACCACAGCTTCGTCTAACATTAATAATAACGTGTCGCACAAAGAACAAATTACATAGAATTATGAGGAAAGAATTATGTCGGATAAAAAATTAACGGGCGCAGGGCTACGAGGCCAAAGCGCTGGACAAACAGCATTATGTACAGTTGGAAAGTCAGGAAGTGGTTTAACATACTGTGGCTATGATGTAGCTGACTTGGCAGATAACGCAACCTTTGAAGAAGTCGCGTATTTACTTTTTAATGGCGAATTACCTAATGAAAAAGAGCTCGCTACTTACAAAGCTGAATTAGCCAGCATGCGAGATTTACCTCAGGCGTTAAAAGAAGTATTAAAACTTATTCCAAAAAATGCTCATCCAATGGATGTAATGCGTACTGGTTGTTCATTTCTAGGTAATATTGAACCTGAAAATGATTTCTCTGAGCAAAACAAAGCAGCCAATCGTTTATTGTCAGCATTTCCTGCCATTATGTGCTACTGGTATAAGTTCTCACATGATGGTGTAGAAATAGATTGTATGACTGATGAAGCTTCACTTGGCGGTCATTTCCTACGTTTATTAAATGGTGAGAGTCCTTCTAAGCAACACGAGCGTGTGATGGATGTCTCTTTAATTCTTTACGCGGAGCACGAGTTTAATGCCTCAACGTTTACCGCTCGCGTGTGTGCTTCAACGTTATCAGACATGTTTTCTTGTGTTACTGGTGCCATAGGTACTTTAAGAGGTCCCTTACATGGCGGCGCCAATGAAGCAGCTATGGATATGATCGAAAAATTTCAATCACCTAGCGATGCAAAAATCCAAATGGCAGGTATGCTTGAGCGTAAAGAAAAAATAATGGGCTTTGGTCATGCCATATATCGTACTTCTGATCCTCGTAATGTCATTATTAAAGCATGGTCTGAAAAGTTAGCTGCTGAAAATGGTGATACTTCACTTTACGATATTTCTGTTGCCTGTGAAGAGTATATGTGGGAAACCAAAAAGTTATTTTGTAATGCTGACTTTTTTCATGCATCAACGTACAACTACATGGGCATACCTACTAAATTATTCACGCCTATCTTTGTTTGCTCACGATTAACTGGTTGGGCTGCTCATGTTATGGAGCAACGTGCTAATAACCGAATTATACGCCCAAGTGCCGATTACACTGGCAGTGAACCTCGTAAAGTGACGCCAATTAGCCAGCGATAACCCATCTTTACTAAGCCTAATTTTTTTTGAGAATTAGGCTTAGTCAATACGCCAATACTTTGAATAACCATTAATCAATGGACAATATGATGAATTATAAACACCGTAAACCCTTGCCAGGTACTTCGCTAGATTATTTTGATACCCGTGAAGCTATCGACGCAATTCAACCAGGTGCTTACGCTAAGCTTCCCTATACCTCTAGAGTGTTAGCAGAGAATCTTGTTCGACGTTGTGATCAGGAAATGCTGACCGACTCACTTAAACAATTAATTGAACGTAAACAAGACCTTGATTTTCCATGGTATCCGGCCCGGGTTGTTTGTCATGACATTCTTGGTCAAACGGCTTTAGTAGATTTAGCCGGACTTCGTGATGCAATTGCTGATGCAGGTGGAGACCCATCTAAAGTTAACCCTGTTGTCCCTACTCAGTTAATTGTTGATCACTCTCTCGCTGTTGAGCATGCTGGTTTTGATGAAGATGCTTTCGAGAAAAACCGTGCAATTGAAGACAGACGAAATGAAGACAGATTCCATTTTATCAATTGGACGAAAGACGCCTTTGAAAATATTGATGTTATTCAACCTGGTAATGGCATTATGCATCAAATTAATTTAGAGAAAATGTCACCTGTTGTTCATGCACGTGATGGCGTTGCATTTCCCGATACCTTAGTCGGTACAGACAGTCATACACCCCATGTTGATGCTTTAGGTGTTATTGCCCTAGGTGTGGGGGGCTTAGAGGCTGAAAGTGTTATGCTAGGCCGTGCTTCATATATGCGTCTACCCGACATTGTCGGTGTTGAACTTAAGGGACAGCGACAAGCGGGGATCACCGCAACAGATATTGTTTTAGCATTAACTGAGTTTTTGCGTAACGAGAAAGTGGTTTCCACTTATCTTGAGTTTTACGGAGAAGGCGCTGAAAATTTAACCTTAGGCGATCGTGCAACAATTTCTAATATGACACCTGAATTTGGTGCATCCGCAGGCATGTTTTATATTGATGATAAAACCATAGATTATCTTCGTCTTACGGGTCGTGAAGAAAGCCAAGTTAAATTAGTCGAAACATATGCTAAACAAACGGGATTATGGGCTGATACCTTAAAAGATGTTGAGTATGAACGGGTGCTTACTTTTGATTTGTCAGCCGTTGGTCGAAATATTGCGGGTCCATCAAATCCACACAGCCGAGTAGCGACTACCGACCTTGCGAAAAAAGGGATTTCAGGTGTTGTCGACAATGAAGAGGGCTTAATGCCTGATGGCGCATGTATTATTGCTGCTATTACTAGTTGTACTAATACATCAAACCCTCGTAATGTTATTGCCGCAGGATTAATTGCTCGTAACGCCAATGCCAAAGGGTTAACACGTAAACCTTGGGTGAAAACCTCGTTAGCACCTGGGTCAAAAGCGGTTCAGTTATACCTTGAAGAAGCTAAACTGTTAACCGAACTTGAACAGCTTGGTTTTGGTATTGTTGGATTTGCTTGTACTACTTGCAACGGCATGAGTGGTGCTTTAGATCCGGTAATTCAACAAGAAGTTATAGACAGAGATCTTTATGCAACCGCAGTATTGTCAGGTAACCGTAATTTTGATGGCCGTATTCACCCTTATGCAAAACAAGCGTTTATTGCTTCACCTCCTTTAGTTGTTGCTTATGCTATTGCGGGTACGATTCGTTTTGATATTGAAAAAGATAGTTTGGGTAATGACAACGATGGTAAGCCTGTTACCTTAAAAGACATATGGCCATCAGATGAAGAAATTGATGCAGTGATTGCACAAAGTGTTAAACCTGAACAATTTCGTAAAGTGTATGATCCCATGTTTGATGTGAAGGTTGATTACGGCGATGCTGAAATTAAAACTGAGCCCTTGTATAACTGGCGAGAGAAGAGTACTTACATCCGTCGCCCTCCTTATTGGGAAGGTGCGTTAGCGGGTGAACGCACGATGACAGCAATGCGTCCATTAGCAGTACTGGGTGACAATATCACTACAGATCATTTATCACCATCAAATGCAATTATGCTCGATAGTGCCGCCGGCTCTTACCTTGATAAAATGGGTTTGCCTGAAGCTGATTTTAACTCATATGCGACTCACCGTGGGGATCATTTAACTGCCCAGCGGGCTACATTTGCCAACCCTAAGTTATTTAATGAAATGGTGCAAGACAACGGTCAGGTTGTTCAAGGCTCTCTTACACGTGTTGAGCCTGAAGGTAAAGTAATGCGGATGTGGGAAGCCATTGAAACTTACATGAACCGTAAACAACCATTAATTATTATCGCAGGGGCTGATTACGGACAAGGTTCATCAAGAGACTGGGCAGCTAAGGGCGTAAGATTAGCTGGAGTTGAAGTTATCGTGGCTGAAGGTTTTGAACGCATACATCGCACTAACTTAGTTGGAATGGGCGTATTACCGCTTGAGTTTATGAAAGGAGAAACACGAAAAACATATCATATTGATGGAAGTGAGTGTTTTGATGTGATTGGATCAAGAACCCCTGGCGCTAACTTAACGGTTGTTATGACCCGAGCAAATGGTGAAGCGATTGAGATCCCCGTAAAATGCCGACTAGATACAGCTGAGGAAGTGTCTATTTATGAAGCTGGTGGTGTGTTACAGCGATTTGCCCAAGACTTTTTAGAGTCACAATCATAGGTATTAATCGTTAATACAACCTAATAAAACTAGTGCGGTTGTGTACTAGTTTTATACTTTTTAGGAGCAAAATATGAGTGAAACTCAAAATCCCAAAGCGAAAGTATTTGCACCCCAAATTAAAATACCTGCTACTTATATGCGCGGGGGAACATCAAAAGGCGTGTTTTTTAATTTATTGGACTTACCTGAACCTTGCCAAGTAGCGGGCAAGGCAAGAGATAACATGTTACTTCGTGTAATTGGTAGTCCAGATCCCTATGGTAAACAAACCGATGGGATGGGCGGCGCAACGTCCAGCACAAGTAAAACAGTTATTCTATCTAGCAGTAATCAACCTGAGCACGATGTTGATTACTTGTTTGGTCAAGTAGCGATAGACAAAGCGTTTGTCGACTGGAGTGGGAATTGTGGTAATTTAACCGCCGCTGTTGGCTCTTTTGCAATATCTTCAGGTTTAGTTGACGCTGAAAGAGTTCCTTACAATGGCATTGCCATTGTAAGGATTTGGCAAGCTAATATTAAAAAAACGATTATTGCACATGTACCAATAACGAATGGAGAAGTACAAGAAACTGGGGATTTTGAATTAGACGGTGTCACGTTTCCTGCTGCAGAGGTGGAAGTAGAATTTATAGCACCTGGAGCTGGTGGAGCTATGTTTCCAACAGGGCAGCTTGTTGATGAGTTATTAGTGCCTGATGTAGGAACATTTAACGCAACAATGATAAATGCTGGTATCCCAACCATTTTTTTAAACGCAGCAGATCTTGGTTACAATGGTACTGAATTACAAGAAGCAATAAATAATGATGACGTTGCCCTAGCAATGTTTGAAAGTATTCGTGCTTACGGCGCAGTTAAAATGGGGTTAATTGAACATGTTGATGAAGCTAAAGATCGACAACATACCCCTAAAATTGCTTTTGTTTCTGGTGCGATAGATTATAAAACCTCTAGTAATAAGCATATAAGCGCAAAAGAAATTGATTTACAAGTTAGAGCTTTATCTATGGGGAAATTACACCATGCCATGATGGGCACTGCTGCAGTTGCTATTGGTGCGGCTGCCGCGGTTCCTAATACTTTGGTGAATCTTGCCGCAGGAGGAGGAGAGAAAAAATCAGTTACTTTTGGCCACCCATCAGGTACCTTAAAAGTTAGCGCTCAAGCTAGTGAAATTGAAAAACAGTGGACAGTATTAAAAGCAGGAATGAGCCGAAGTGCTCGAGTGTTAATGGAAGGATGGGTGAGAATTCCTCAAGACGCTTTTTAGGCTGTATTTTTATTATTCTAACTTGCTATAATAAGCCTGAGCTTCACAACTCAGGCTTTTTTTATTTTCATTGCTATTAATTGGCTAATAATGCTTTAACTTGTGAGGTTAACAGGGTATGTTATGCGTTTTTGACTATGGTCATACTGTAAAACGAGCTCATTAGATGAACAAAGCTGATTTTTATCAAGAACTACAAACACAAATATCTGCCTTAATTGCAGATGAAACAGACACAATTGCTAATATGGCGAACATTAGTGCACTGTTATTTGATGCACTCACTTTAGTTAATTGGGTGGGTTTTTACCGTGTAATAGATGAGCAATTAGTTTTAGGACCGTTTCAAGGTAAGGTCGCCTGTATTCGAATCCCATTAGGGAAAGGAGTATGCGGTACAGCAGCACAAAGTGGTGAAACACAACGTATTGCTGACGTTCATCAATTTTCAGGGCATATTGCCTGTGATGCTACAAGTAATGCTGAACTTGTTGTGCCTGTAAGGGTTGCTGATAAAGTTGTTGCAGTACTCGATATTGACAGTACCAGTTTCGATCGTTTTGATGAACAAGATCAACAAGGTATTGAAGCGATTGTTAAGCACCTAGAGGCTAACATGGTATAATGAAAGAATTTGTTGTAATACATGACTTCCTTGTTTCAGAAGCCGTTGTTGGTGACTGGGATGAGCGAGAAGAAGAAGTCGCAGAAAAAGTAAACGAAATTTATCATACTTTGTATGATTTAGCAGAAGAAGACATCTCTGTTGAGGTGTTAACTCAGCTGTTAGACTTAGTATGGGAAACATGGATTGGGCAAGATGTTCTACCTGATTTAGAGTCTGATGATATTTATGATTGGTGCCGGCATGTGCTGGAAAATCGTGAACAACATCTTCAAAACGAAAATTAATTAAATAGTGTAAAGTTGTATTTATGGAAACTAAACGTATCAATAGTAAAGAAATTATCGCTTATTTGGCTGAAAAATTTCCCGCATGTTTTTCAATAGAAGGTGCGGCTAAGCCTTTAAAAATAGGTATTTTTCAAGAGTTAGCAACGGAGCTTGCTGAAGATGAAAATGTGAGTAAAACACGTTTGCGTCAAGCACTTAGACATTACACTAGTAGTTGGCGTTACTTAAAGTCTATTAAATCTGGTAGCTTTAGAGTGGATTTAGCCGGTGAAAACGCTGAGGCAATAGATGATGCACAAGCTGAATATGCACTTAAAACGCTAAAAGAGAGCCAAGAAAAATTTGGTAACAAAAAGCCAGCTGACAAAAACACTAAAAAGCCGTATAAAGGTACTAACAAGGTTACTGAGAAAGCCAATAGTACAAGCGCTGCTGATAATGAAAAGCGTAAAGCTAAGTTTAAGGCTGTTAAGTCAACAAAAAATGCAACGCCTAAAAAAGACATTAAGCCACTTAAAGCAGTTGAATCTTCTGCCATTGCCATTAGCCAGAAAGTAAGAGTTAAGCTAGGTAATTCACCTATGAACGCAACAATTACCGAAATATCAGGTAAAGATATTAGCGTACAGCTTGATTCTGGTATGGTTATCAAAACTCAGATCCAAAATATATATTCTGAATAACATGGAGTAAATGCATGCATCAATTTTGTCGTATCGCGCTAGCCGTTTCTTTATCAGTAACAAGTATTTCATTATTTGCTTTTAATGAGCCTTCTAAAGAAGAATCTCTTCCTGTTCTTGCACCAGAAAGTCAACATACAGTCGCTAGCAAACGAATAACGGCAAGGTTTACCCGCGATCATTATAAAGTTGTTAAAGTTGATGATGCTTTGTCCGAACAAATATTTGATCGTTTTATTCAGCAACTTGATTACTCAAGAAATGTTTTTTTAGCATCAGACATCAATGAGTTGGAAAAGTACCGTGATGAATTCGATACGGTAATAGCAAGAGGGAAGTTAACCGCCGCTTACGATATTTATAATTTGAACCTTACACGTAGATTACAGCGCTATGAGTATGCTTTAAGTTTATTAGAAGGTGCGGGACCTGTTGCTGAACAGTCGGATAGTGAAACAGAAAAAAGCCCATTCGACTTTACTAAAGACGAAATGTATAACTACGATCGAGAAGACGCTAATTGGCCTGAAAGTGAAGCCGAGTTAGATGAACTTTGGCGATTAAAAGTAAAATCTGATGCGTTAAATTTAACTCTAGCAGGCAAAGAATGGCCAAAAGTTAAAGAAATTTTAGGTAAACGATATAAATATGCGATTAAACGTTTAAAGCAAAGTGAAAGCGAAGACGTTTTTCAAACGCTAATGAACAGCTTTGCAAGAGTTGTTGAACCACATACCTCTTATTTATCACCTCGAAATGCTGAACGTTTCCAAATGGAAATGAATCTTTCACTTGAAGGTATTGGCGCTGTGCTTAGGGCTGAAGAAGATTACACCGTTATTCAAAGCGTAGTTGCAGGTGGGCCTGCAGATAAGTCTAAAGCGTTAAAACCGAAAGACAGAATTGTTGGTGTTTCTCAAGCAGAAAAAGACTTCGTTGATGTGATCGGTTGGCGTTTAGATGACGTAGTTGAACTGATTAAAGGACCAAAAGGTACTCAAGTTAGATTGCAAGTGTTATCGGGTGAGTCTGAAGATGCTTCAAGCATAAAAGTTGTGTCAATTGTCCGAGATACCATCATTTTAGAGGACAGGGCTGCAAAGTCTGAAGTCTATTATGAAACACCTGGTGATGAAAATAGTAAAAAACTAGGTGTTATCAATATTCCAAGTTTTTACAATAATTTATCTCGAGATGTAAAAAAAGAAATAGAAAAACTTAAAGCAGAAGACGTAGAAGGCATTATTGTTGATTTACGTGGAAATGGTGGCGGCTCTTTACCTGAAGCCACAGCATTAACTGGTTTATTTATTGATAAAGGTCCTGTTGTTCAAATTAGAGATGGCGCTAATCGTGTGCAAGTTAATAGCGATAAAGATGGCTATAGTTATTATGCGGGTCCTTTAACTGTGATGGTTGACCGTTATAGTGCGTCGGCATCTGAAATCTTCGCTGCTGCTATCCAAGATTATGGGCGCGGTGTTATTGTTGGTGAGCATACTTTTGGTAAAGGTACTGTTCAACAGCATCGTGGGTTGGGGCGAGTTTATGACTTGTATGAAAACCCGTTAGGCAGCATTCAATTTACTATTGCGAAATTCTACCGAATTAATGGTGGTAGCACTCAACATCGTGGCGTATTGCCTGATATTTCCTATCCTACAGCGATTAATCCTGAGGATTGGGGAGAAAGTAAAGAAGAGAACGCGTTGCCGTGGGATCAAATTGCGAAAGCTAAATACAATAAGTTAGGCGATTTAAGTACAGATCTTTCTTATCTAAATTCTTTACATCAAGAGCGTATTAAAACAAATAAAGAGTTTAATTATTTACTAGAAGATATTAGTGTTTATAAAGCTGAGAAAGATGACAAGTCAATCTCATTAAATATTGATATTCGAAAAGCTAAACGCGAAGAACGTAAAGTTAAACGATTAGCAAGAGCGAATGAACGCTTAGTAAGAATGGGTAAAGAAAAAATCACCTCTATTGATGATTTACCGGAAGATTTAGAAGAGTTAGATCCTTTCTTAGATGAAACTGCAAAAATCACCTTTGATTTAGTATCATTAGGTAAGGTAGCTAAAAAGTAGAGAGTTACTTTACTCTGATTAAGCCGCGATTGTTTGCGGCTTTTTTATATCTAAACTTTGATTCTATTCACTATCTGTGAATAGATATTTAATTATCTGTGACAAAATAAATGGTTAATGGATCGACCGAAAAATAAATAACTTGCACTCTGCTGAAAGTCTGGGCATTTTATTACGAGAAATAGTGTAGGAGTGATCCTCGCTAAATAATAATTAAAACTATAAAGGTTAAACTAAATAATGACAGATCAAAGTGGTGTGAGAGCACCGAGTTTAAGCGATGCATTTATTCCGCTTATCGCGTTAATTGTAATGTTAGCTACAGCTGTAACTTATTTCGGCGATAATTCCTCCTTTGGTCCTAATCAAATAGCGTTGTTATTAGCTATGGGAATAGCCATAGTCATTGGTTTAAAAAACGGTCACCAATGGGCTGATATTGAAAAAGCCATTATTAATGGTATTTCAATTTCGTTAGGGGCAATTTTAATCCTTTTAACGGTTGGTGCATTAATAGGTACATGGTTGTTGTCAGGTACCGTGCCAACAATGGTTTATTATGGTTTGCAAATAATAGATCCAAGTTGGTTTTATGCAGCTACTTGTTTAGTTTGTGGTGTGGTTGCTATGAGTATTGGTAGCTCTTGGACAACAGCAGCAACTGTCGGTGTTGCTTTTATCGGTATAGGTAATGGTTTTGATATGTCGACATCGGTAACAGCTGGGGCTGTTATTTCAGGTGCTTACTTTGGTGATAAACTTTCTCCTTTATCTGAAACTACCAATCTTGCACCAGCTGTGGCAGGAAGTGAGTTATTCGCACATATTCGTTACATGCTTTGGACGACTATTCCATCAATTTCAATAGCTCTGGTATTATTTTTAATTATTGGTATTAATCACTCATCTAGTAATACTGGAAATACTGATTCCATTGAAACTTTAACGCAAACGTTAGAGTCGACATACAATATAACTGTGTTTAACTTAATCCCTCTATTTGTTTTGTTGGCGTTAGCCTTTAAAAAAATGCCAGCATTTCCTGCTGTTGCAATAGGCGCTATGGTTGGTGCAATTTGGGCTGGAATTTTTCAACAAAATCTCATTTTAACTATGGCAGCAGAAGTTGCTCAAAGCGCTTCTTATGATAATGCACTTGCGCAAGGACTAGAAGTTCAAGCGGCTGTGGCGGCTGGAGTAACAGCTTCCGCTTTAGCGATAGAGAATGTCTTTGCTTCAAATTTAACCATTATTTGGACAGCATTTTTTAATGGTGTTGTTGTTAATACTGGTAATAGCGAAATAGATGAACTGTTAAGCCGTGGCGGTATGTCTGGAATGTTAAATACTATTTGGTTGGTAATGTGCGCATTAAGCTTTGGCGCTGTTTTAGAGCATTTAGGTATGTTGAGAAAATTTGTTGATTCTATTTTAAAAGCGGCTAAATCAACAGGGAGTCTTATTGCAAGTACAGTGGCAACTTGTATTGGTACTAACTTGATTACCGCAGATCAATATATGGCTATCGTTATGCCAGGTCGTATGTATAAAGAAGAGTATGCACGTAGGGGCTTAGATCCTGTTGTACTTAGTCGTACCTTAGAGGATTCTGGCACAATTACTTCTCCATTAATCCCTTGGAATACCTGTGGTGCATTTATGTTTGGTGCCTTGGCGCTAACGTCATACGATTATATTTTTTATTGTTTCTTTAATTTAATTAATCCTGTGTTAGCGATTATTTATGGCTTTATAGGATTTAAAATAAAAAAACTCATTCAATAGTATGAACTACCCAAATAGATAACTATTCAAAACTAGCCTGTTCAGATACATTATCTACAGGCTTTTTAAATTTTATAGCAATGACTTTTTAAAAAATACATTCTAATTAACTTTTCTTGGATTTTTCAATGACAGATTTCAAAGCACTTTACCTTGCCGATTACCTACCTCCAGATTTTACTATAGAAACCGTCGATCTTACTTTTGAGCTATCTGATGATAAAACTCTGGTAACAAGTTATTTATCAATTAAGCGTACAGGAAATGCCCAAGCAAATTTATTACTTAATGGCCAAGAATTAACACTTGTTGAATTGGCATTAAATAATAGCCCCCTAAGCACAGACAGTTACCGTGTTGATGAAAATCATTTAGAAGTTTTTACTACACAGAAGTCTTTTACCTTGACGGTTGTTACTGAAATTAATCCCATCGCTAATACTTCACTTGAAGGATTATACAAATCAGGTGATGCATTTTGTACTCAGTGTGAAGCTGAGGGTTTTAGGAATATTACCTACTACCTTGACCGTCCAGATGTGATGGCAATTTTCACATGTAAAGTAATTGCAGATAAAACCCAGTTCCCTTCATTGTTATCAAATGGCAATAAAGTTGATTCAGGTGATATGCCTAATGGGCAACACTTTGTCACTTGGCATGACCCTTTCCCAAAACCATGTTATTTATTTGCTTTAGTGGCAGGCAGTTTTGATTTACTTAGTGATAGTTATATTACTCAGTCTGGTAAAGAGGTTTCGTTAGAAATTTATGTTGATAAAGGTAACTTAGCAAAAGCAACACATGCTATGGCCTCACTCAAGCGCGCTATGCGTTGGGATGAAGAAACCTTTAATCTCGAATATGATCTTGATATTTATATGATTGTAGCCGTTGATTTTTTCAATATGGGGGCAATGGAAAACAAAGGACTTAATGTATTTAATAGTAAATTTGTATTAGCGGATGAACAAAGTGCGACTGACACCGACTATTTTAATATTGAAGCGGTCATTGGCCACGAATATTTTCATAACTGGACAGGTAACCGAGTGACTTGCAGAGATTGGTTTCAGCTGAGCTTAAAAGAAGGACTTACTGTTTTTCGTGATCAACAATTCAGTGCCGATATGCATAGTAAAACCGTGACTAGAATAAAAAATGTTCGTCATTTAAGAGCATTACAATTTGCTGAAGATGCTGGTCCTATGTCGCATCCAATTCGACCTGAAAAAGTGATAGAAATGAATAATTTTTATACTTTAACTGTGTACGAAAAGGGGGCTGAAGTCATTCGCATGCTACATACTTTATTAGGCCAAAAAGGGTTTAATAATGGTATGGCTTTATACTTTGAACGCTTTGATGGCCAAGCCGTTACTTGTGATGATTTTATCGATGCTATGGCCGATGCAAGCCATGTTGATCTAACACAATTTAAACAATGGTATAGCCAATCGGGCACACCTTTGCTAACTGTATCTCAATCGTACAACATTGAGAGTAAAGAGTTTTCCCTAACTGTTAAACAAAATAATGAAGGAGAGAATAGTGACTCGATAAAGCCGCCACTTCACCTCCCGATTAATATTGAATTGATTAAATGTGAACAAAATACGAATGAAAGTTTATTATTAGAGCTGTGTGAACACGAAAAAACATGGTATTTTCAAGAGCTTGAACAAGCGCCTGTGGTTGCTTTTTTAGCTAATTTTTCTGCACCGGTTAACGTTGAGTATACTCAGTCTGATGATGAGTTAATGATTGTTATGGAAAAAGCGCATGATGGCTTTAGTCGTTGGGAAGCAGGGCAAAAACTCATACTCAATTACCTTAAAAAGCTCACGCTCGATATTAACACTCAATTACCTCAATCACTTATTGATATCTTTAAAAAGCTTTTATTGACTGCTAGTAATCAAAATGAAGTGATTGATAGTGCTTTTTTAGCCGAGCAGTTAGTACTTCCTTCTTTTGATGAAGTCGCTACTAATATTAATGAAGTAGATCCCGATGTGTTATTGGCTGCTATTGCTAAATTTAAATTATTTTTAGCTCAAAGCTTAGAAGACGAATTTGCCGAATGTTATCACTACTGTTTAGCTCAACAAGTTGTTCAGCAAGATAGCCAAGTTGCTTTAAGAGCTTTACAAAATATTTGCTTATCTTATTTGTCACTGCTGCCTAAATATACCGCTTTAGTTGAGCAGCAATATAAACAAGCTACTAATATGACCGATAGTTTAGCCGCTTTACAATGTTCAGCGACAAATAATTTAAGTTGCTTTGAAGTTCAGATGAAGTCGTTTGAAGAAAAGTGGCGTGATACAACACTTGTTATGGATAAATGGTTCTCGCTTAATGCCAGTTTTGTAAGTGACGATATTTTTGAGCGACTAACTTCTTTATTACAACATTCTTTATTTAGTTTACATAACCCTAATAGAGCGCGTTCACTTATTGGGGCCTTTGCTGCTTTTAATCCGAAGTATTTTCATTGTATTTCCGGAAAAGGGTATAAATTTCTTGCTGAGCAAATAACCTTGTTAAATACGATTAACCCGCAAGTCGCTTCTCGTTTAATTACGCCGCTTATTCAGTTTAAAGAGTTTGACAAAAAGCGTCAAAAAATGATGAGGGCAGAGCTTATCTCATTGCAAAGCATTGATAATTTATCAAAAGACTTACGCGAAAAAATTGAAGCAGCATTAGCTTAATGATGATGTTATTTTTTTACTTTATTTTGTTAATTCGAACACAACGATGTTTATAATTGGTCAAATTGATTGTGAAATATTATTTTTTTATAAAGATGTCTACTGCTGAATATTTGCCTTATTACCAAGGGCAGTTACATTCGATTGTGGCCACTTCTACTACGGGGTTAAAAGTTCAATTTCCTGCAATGCATTTAAGAAAATACCTAACATCAAGCGGTATAGATGGCTTTTTTTGTATGGAAACTGAAAATAATAAATTTTTATCTTTAACACAATTGTCATCTTAGAGTAATTGCTTTAAACAGTGGTCAGACCAATGGTTTTGGTTTGTGGTCTGTCCACATCCCTGATTAGGGCGAAGTAATGTGATATTTCGTCTTTGGTTTAAAACGCTTGTTTTAAACGGGGATTTGGTAAAGCATATTTGTTGTTTTCTAGTCATCAAAATACCTTGTCTTAACAATTGGTATTTAGTCTTGCTACCTAGTTAAAATGATGCAATTATTGTTTTATCCACTTAGTGGGAATAAAAAAAATAAATTAAAATATGCTCATAAAAAATACAATATTTTGTTTGAATCTGGGGAGAGAAAGAAATGAAACGTAGCCCTCGCGATAAGTTTTATAAAAAGCCATTAGCGGTCAGTATTACTGCTGCAATTATGGCGTTAACGTCGAGTAATGTACTAGCAAAGAATTTTGATGTTGGTAATTTTGAAATTAGTTTTGATTCCACATTTTCTGTGGGATCAAGTTGGCGAGTAGAAAATCGCGATTGGGATATGGTTGGTAAGTCAAATAATCTTAATAATGGTTTTGACTTTAGCCAATATAATGCGGCATTAAATCCAAATCCAATTAACACCACTATATGGCAGGGTGCTGGCGTATATTCAAACAATGGTGATAATGGTAATTTAAATTTTGATGCTGGGGAGAGCTTTTCACAAATCTTCAAAGGTACTCATGAATTAGATATTCACTATGATGGTGTCGGTATTTTCTTACGTGGTATGTACTATTACGATTACGCAATGATGAATGGTGATAGAGATTGGACAAATCCTGTTTCTGGCCAAATTAATGATCCGTGTGATAACAAAGACGCCAAAGAGCAAGTTTGTCAAGATATTAGACTACTTGATGCTTTTGTGTATGGCGATTTCGACTTAGGAGATATGCCACTTTCCGTTCGTGTTGGTAACCAGATTATCAGTTGGGGTGAAAGTACATTAATTTCTCACGGTATTAGTGAACTCAATCCTGTTGATGTTGCTCGATTGAAAGCCCCTGGTTCTGAATTAAAAGAAGCCTTTATTCCATTTGGCGCTGTTTGGGCATCATTAGGTGTTTCTGATAACTTTAACGTCGAAGCCTTTTATCAATACAGTTGGGAAAAAACGTTATTACCACCACCGGGTAGTTACTATTCAACTAACGACTTTGCTGGCGACGGCGGTTCTAATAACTTAGTGCAATTAGGTTTTGCAGGTAACCCTGATTTAGATATTACCACTGTACTTGCTGGATTAAATCAGATTGGAGATTTAGCAAGAGCAGGTAGTCCTCTTGCAGCTCAAGCGTATTTAGCTTACCCAACAAAAGTAACTTTACGTGCACCGGGTTCACAGGCGGCTATTGAACCTGAAGATGGCGGTCAATATGGTTTACGTCTTTCATGGTATATGCCAGAGCTTAATGATACCGAGTTAAGCCTTTACTACATGAATTATCATAGTCGTCGTCCAATTTTTGCCGGGCAAACAGCAAACTTCACCCCTGAAAGTTTAGGTAGTGATATTGCTTATCTTGCGTCTAACTCTAATGTTACAGAACAAGATATTTATGATAATTTAAGCTCTTTTTCACAAGTTAAATTGCAATACCCTGAAGATATAAAATTATATGGTTTAAGTTTTAACACAACAGTAGGCACAACCGCTGTTGCTGGTGAAATTAGTTACCGTCAAGACGAACCATTCCAAATTGATGATGTTGAGTTATTGTTCGCAGCAATGCCGCAACAATTAGCTAATAGTGTACCGGGTTATGAATTTTTTGAAGGTATTTCTCAGGTAAATGATGAAAATGGTATGCCATTTGGTCCAGCCTCAACCGCAGATGGTTTTGTCTTATCAGATTCAATTCAAGCTCAAATGACATTAACACATTTATGGGGACCTAGTTTTGGTGCCGCTCAATTTGTAACCGTTCTAGAAGTAGGCGGGATTGATATTAGTGATATGCCTGATCAAGACGAATTACGTTTAAACGGTCCTGGTACAGATAGAAGTGGCGGTATCGCTTCAGCCCCTGGGTTGAACGCGATTGTTCAAGACGGTGTTGAAACTAACCCATTCCCAACAGACTTTGCTTGGGGCTATCGCCTTGTTGGTAAGTTAGAATATGCTAACGTATTTTCAGGGATAAATATTAACCCCAAAGTTGTGTTTTCTCATGATGTTAAGGGTATAACGCCTGATCCACTATTTTTATTTGTTGAAGATCGTAAATCGGTTGCTTTAGGAGTAAATTTCGATTATCAAAGCCGCTGGACTGCTGACTTCACTTATAACGCTTTCTTTGATGGTGTAGGCACAACAAATCGCATTTCTGACCGTGATTTTGTTTCTTTTAGTATTTCATATTCTATCTAGGGCATAAACTATGAAAAATATTACATTATTATCGCTGGCGGTTACGCTAGCACTATCGGCAAGTGGCAGTGCCTTTGCTAAAATTACTTCAGCTGAAGCCGCAAAATTAGATACTGAGCTTACGCCTATGGGCGGAGAGCGAGCAGGTAATGCTGATGGCTCAATTCCTAAATGGACGGGGGGGATTACTAAAGCACCAGCAGGTTATACTGTTGGCGATCATCATCCTGATCCTTATTCTGCGGATAAAGTAAAATATAAAATTACTTCGAAAAATGTTGCAGACTATAGAAGTGTTTTAACACCTGGACAAATTAAACTGTTTGAAACATACCCTGATACTTACAGTATGAATGTTTATCAATCACGTCGTTCTGCTTCATACCCTGATTACGTTTATGAATCGGTTAAAACTAATGCTACTCGTTCAGAGTTAGTGGAAGGTGGTAATGGTATTAAACAAGCGGCAATTGGTATTCCATTCCCTGTACCTCAAACTGGTTTAGAAGCTATTTGGAACCATATTTTACGTTTTCGTGGTGAAGCTGTTGTTCGTCAAGGCGGACAAGCAGCACCAACGTCAGGTGGTGATTATACTTTTATCGGTTTTGATGACCAACTTATGTTGCCATATAGCGTCAAGGGTACAGCAGCAGAAACGCTAGAAGAATCAAACATTTTGTTTAAATTTAAACAAAAAGTTACTGAGCCTGCTCGTTTATCTGGAACGGCTTTATTAGTTCATGAAACAATGGATCAAATTAAAACACCTCGTCAAGCTTGGACGTACAATACAGGTCAACGTCGTGTTCGTCGTGCTCCAAATGTTGCATATGATGCACCAGGTACTGGTTCAGATGGGTTAAGGTTAACTGACGATTTCGATATGTATAATGGCGCGCCAGATCGTTATACGTGGACGTTAAAAGGCAAAAAAGAGCTATTAATTCCTTATAACGATTATAAGTTACACAGTGATAAAGTAAAATATAGTGATATCTTACACGAAGGCCATATAAATCCTGAGTTAGTCCGTTATGAAAAGCACCGTGTTTGGGTAGTTGAAGCCAACTTAAAAGAAGGCACTCGACATACATATAAAAAGCGTGTGTTTTATATAGATGAAGATAGTTGGCAAGTTGCTGTTACTGATATCTATGATAATCGTGATGAACTGTATCGTGTTGGTGTAGCTCATGGTATTAATTACTATGAAGTTCCTACACAATGGTCTACGCTTGAAGTATTCCATGATTTACAATCACGTCGCTATATTGCTATGGGTCTAGATAACGAAGCGAAAATGTATGATTTTTCAGTTGAGTTAGATGACAAAGACTTTACTCCTTCAGCGTTAAGACGTGAAGGACGTAGATAATCTTAAGTGAATAGACCAACGGCTGGCTTATGTCAGCCGTTTTTGTGTAGGCGTATTTATTTCTATATCATGAATGGGTTATTTTTAACTTTGTTCGCTAACGTATTATTTGTATTATATTTAAATTATCAATAAAAGAGTGTGCTCATCTATGCAGCCAATAATATCCATCTTTCTCTTGCTGTTTGTCAGTTTTACAATATCTGCCAATACCGAACCTTCTCCTGCGCTAAAAGCGCCTTTGGCTTCTAAATCCTTACTGTTAGACATCACTCTTGTTAATAATAAAACATTAGTTGCTGTGGGTGAGCGTGGCCATATTTTAACGTCTAACGATGCAATTAACTGGCAACAAGCAAACGTACCCGTTCAATCTACTTTGACGGGTGTTTATTTTTACAATGAATTGTTAGGTTGGGCTGTAGGCCATGATGCTAGCATTTTGCATACGAAAGATGGCGGTAAAAATTGGCTTGTTCAGCAATACCTTCCTTCTTTACAAAAACCTTTATTCGATATTTTATTTAAAGATGAAAAAAATGGTATAGCTATTGGTGCATACGGACAGTTTTTTAGAACTACAGACGGTGGTGAAAATTGGGTATTTGAGTTTAATGAAGATTTTTTATTGCCCGAAGATGCTGAATATTTAAATGAATTAAAGTTAGAGGATGAAGAGGCTTATTTAGACGAACAAGCCAGTATATTACCGCACTTTAACCGTCTTTTTCGTGATGGTCGCACTTTGTATTTAGTGGGCGAAATCGGCTTAATTGCTAAAAGTAATGATTTTGGCAAAAGCTGGGAAAAATTTGATGAGATTTACCATGGCTCTTTCTTTGATGTAACTCGAACCCAACATGGTAACTTGTTGGTTTCTGGCTTACGTGGAAATGTTTTTAGAAGTTTAAAAAATGGTATCTCATGGCAACATATTGAAACAGGAACAACCAGTTCAATTAATAGCATTGTATTAGGTGATAATGGTTACATTTATTTACTTGGGAATAATGGAACATTTTTGATCAGTAAGGATGATGGTAATACGTTTATTTCTCGTACTCAAGACGATGGTAAACCACTAATTAATGGTGTTTGGTTTAATGGTAAGATTATTGCTGTCTCGGATGTCGGTATTAAAACTGTAACCACCTTAGTATCCACTATAACTTCGGGATTGAATAAATAAAATGAGTATTGATTCTTTGATAAACCGTTTAGAAGTTGGCATTTTCCGCCATCGTTTTTTAGTGCTTGCATTTTTTGTTATTGTTAGTGGCTTTCTACTTTTTCAAGCAACCCAAATTAAACTCGATGCTTCTTTCACTAAAAATATACCTTTAAACCACAGCTATATGAAAACCTATTTAAAACATCAAAAAAACTTTGGTGGAGCAAATAGTATCCTCATTTCTGTATGTTATGACGAAGGCGATATTTTTAATGAAACATTTTTTAATGCACTTAAAGGTGTGCATGATAAATTGTTTTTTATTCCAGGCGTAGATCGGATACAAGTAAAGTCATTATTTTCACCTAGTACGCGTTTTGTAGAAGTTGTGGAAGATGGTTTTGCTGGTGGGCCTGTAATTCCTGCTAATTTCAAGCCCGATGCCAGAGGCTTAGCTATTGTAAAAGGGAATATTGAAAAAGCAGGAATCGTTGGCAGCATTGTCGCTGATGATTATAGTTGTGCGATGGTAAAAGCTTCATTAATGGAAATCGATCCTCAAACAGGAGAAAAGCTTAATACAATAGAATTTGCACAAAAATTAGAGAATCAAATTCGTCAAGAGTTTGAAAAAGACAACATCAGTATTCACATCATTGGTTTTGCAAAAATGGTGGGAGACGTTGCACAAGGTGCAAAAGGTGTTATTGCTTTCTTTGGTATCGCCATCGCGATCACTGCCATTATGGTTTACTTCTTTTGTAAGTCGATTAGTTTAACTTTATTACCAATAATGTGTTCTCTTGTTGCGGTTATTTGGCAAATGGGAATGTTGTCAACATTAGGCTTTGGGTTAGATCCAATGTCGATTCTTATCCCGTTTTTGGTCTTTGCTATTGGTGTTAGCCATGGCGTGCAAATGATTAACTCTGTAGTTAAACAAGTAGCAACAGGGCAAAGCAGTATAAAGGCAGCACAGCATAGCTTTAGAGTTTTATTAATTCCTGGCGGTATTGCTTTGTTGTCAGATACGGTAGGCTTTTTAACCTTGCTTTCTATTGATATTGGTATTATTCGAGAGTTAGCTATTACGGCTTCATTAGGCGTAGCCATGATTATTTTAACTAATTTAATCTTGCTTCCTTTATTAGTGTCTTATTTACGTATTTCGGATAGTCAGACTAACAAACAGGTTAATCATCATTCAGATAATAACTCTCCCGCTATTTGGTCATTTATGGCGAAATTTGCTACCAAAGGGCCTGCATCTTTTGTTTTAATAGTAACGGTAGTGCTATATGTTTTAAGCTTTATGCATGCTCAAAATATGAAAATTGGTGAGTTACATGCTGGTGCTCCTGCACTTCATGAGACGTCCCGCTATAACCAAGATACTTTCTTAATTACCGATAAATACGCTATTAGCGTTGATTACATGTCTGTTATTGTTGAGACAGAAGCTGACGCCTGTACTTATCACGAAAACCTAGCTGTTATTGATCAATTTCAATGGCAAATGGAAAACGTTAAAGGTGTGCAGTCTGCTGTGAGTTTGGCATCAATATCTAAAATTGTTAATGCAGGTTATAACGAAGGAAACCCTAAATGGCGTGTTCTTTCTCGTAATCAACAAACTTTGGTGCAATCGATAGCTCGTGTACCTACATCAAGTGGCTTACTTAATAGAGACTGTAGTGTAATGCCTGTGATTCTTTTCCTTGAAGATCATAAAGCAGAAACTATTAATCGAGTGATTGATAATGTTAAGAAGGTGTCAAATGAACTAGGTAGCGATAAAGTTCAATTTAAATTAGCTTCTGGTCCTGTTGGTGTTATGGCTGCAACCAATGAAGCCGTTGAAGCTGCGCAATTACCTATGATGCTATATGTTTATGGCGCGGTCATCTTGTTATGTTTAATCAGCTTTAAAAGCGTTAGAGCGACCATTGTCGTTGTTTTACCACTCTATGTTGTTTCTACGTTGGCACAATCATTAATGACAGCTTTAGATATTGGTTTAACCGTTTCTACTTTACCTGTAATAGCGTTAGGGGTAGGTATTGGTGTTGATTACGGTATCTATATTCTTTCAACGATGAGCCTACAACTTCGAAATGGTGTGGGTGTTGAAAAAGCTTATTTAGCAGCATTAAAAGAGCGGGGTAGTGCAGTACTTATTACAGGTATAACACTAGCAATTGGAGTGTCTACTTGGTTCTTATCAGCGCTTAAATTTCAAGTAGATATGGGCGTATTACTTACCTTTATGTTTTTAGTTAACATGTTAGCTGCGGTCATTGTTTTACCAGCTTTGGCTGCCTTCTTATGGCCAGAGAAAAAACAGAAACAGTAAAAAACTAGCCTGCTTTAGATAATAGAATTTAATACAAACTGGTATGACCGCCAGTTTGTATTAAAATTTCATTATGACTTTTCCCGTGAGTAATTTGTTCTCATATACTCAGACTCTAGCTAATTGCTTATCATGTCTATTAAAAATCAATAAATTACTGCTCAACAAATTCTTCTTTTCTTAGTTTATTAAAGCCTATGAGGGCTAGTTTTTGTAATAAAAGCAGACTTTTAGTTGATAATCATTGGTTTTGTTTCTTGATATGTAATTTTTTTATCAAATTTAAGAAAATAAAAAAAATTACGCTATGCTTTTTACTGCATAAATAACCAATAATTTGCATTAAAGAGCACGTTATATTTAGTTACGATGAATAACTAATTACCCATTGTCTGCTTTAGCTTTTTTCTCTACGTTTTACTTCGTATTTGTAATAAAATAACACTCGCAATCCCTTAGATTTATTAATAAAATCCCTTTAAATTCTATTTTGGTCTATCTTAAATAGAAGACAATAAAAATAAAGTAGCGAATACGAGAAAAGTCTCACAAACATAAACAAATTATTACAAGCTTACTCTTAACATTAAGAGAAAAGGAAAAACAGCATGGCGTTAGTTGAAGGTTCACCCTCGGTTATACTTAAAAGTGTTGCAAAATTAATACAACAAAAAGTTCCCACAGAAACGGCTCCTTTGCTTGAGCAGTTCTCTAGCTTACTCTACGGTAATATTTCTAGTCAGGATTTAGCGCACCGAAACGAAAGTGATATGTACGGTGCTACATTAAGCTTATGGAATGAACTTAACGGTCATCAAGATGATAGTCCTGTTATTAAAGTATTTAATCCTCAAGTGTCTAAGCATGGCTGGAAATCTAGTCACAGCATTATCGAAATTATCATTAAAGATATGCCATTTTTGGTGGATTCAGTTCGTATTGCGTTAAATCGCTTAGGACTATCACCACATTTATTGCTAAATGCGCCTATTAATGTTGTTCGAGACAAAGATAACGTGATTACGCATTTGTCAGCCTCTTCAGCCAAATTAATTAAAACGACCTCTGTCGAAACGGTATTTTTTATTGAAATTGACAGACAAACTGAACAATCAGCTTTAGATTCTGTTGCCAAAGAATTACGATCTGTTATGAGTGATATTTCATTAACTGTTGGTGATTGGCAACCTATGCTTACGCGTTTAAAGTCTGTCATCAGTGAAGTTAAAAAAGCTAAATTACCTTGCCCTAAAAAAGAGCAAAAAAATGCCTTAGCATTTTTAGAATGGGTTGCTGAAAACAACTTTACTATTATGGGGTATCGTTCGTATAACGTTAAAGACGTTAAAGGTGATGTTGCCCTTGAAGCAGACGTTAAAACTAGTCTTGGTTTGATGAGCAGTACAACAGGCACAAAACAACGATTAATTTCGTCTTTTGGTGAGTCTGCGAGAGAGCTTGCATTAGGTGATAATTTACTTATTTTAACTAAAACAAATTCTAGATCGAGAGTACACCGTCCAGCACACTTAGATTACATTGGAATTAAGCGTTTTGATGAGAATGGTAAAGTAACTGGCGAAGATCGTTTTATTGGTTTATTCGGCTCAGCCTATTACACAAATAGCGCATTAGATTTACCGCTTATTGGCGCAAAAGTTAACGACGTTTGCGACTCTTCTGGTTTTGCAAGTGGCTCGCACGCCTATAAGTCTTTAGTGAATATTTTAGAGACTTACCCAAGAGACGAAATACTCCAGTCAAGCACCGACGAGTTATTAACTAATGTTTTAGGTATCTTGCGTATGCAAGAAAGAGATTACACTGGTTTATTTATTCGCCGAGATGCCTTTGATCGTTTTTATTCTTGTATGGTTTACGTACCTCGAGAGCGTTACAACACTCAGCTACGTATCGAAACACAGCAACTATTAAAAGAAGCACTTGGTAGCTTTGAAGATGTTGAGTTTACAACCTATTTCTCTGAGTCAGTGCAAGCACGTACTCATTACATTGTTCGAGTTAACAACACAAAAGCAGATATTAATGTGAAAGAAATTGAAAAGAATTTAAATGAAGCCGCTCGTAGTTGGGACGATAAATTGTCTTCAACATTAAAATCACACAAAGGTGAAGCAGCTGGCAAAATGCTAAGTCGTAAATATTCTCATTTTCCACAGTCGTATAAAGATGAAGTGCTGCCAGGCACTGCGATAGTTGATATTGAAAAGCTTGAAGCACTTAGCAGTGATAATCCGCTCGAAATGTTGTTCTACCAGCCACAAGAAGAAAAGTCGGGGAGTCGTTTGGTTAAACTGAAGCTCTTTCATGTTGGCGAGCCATTACATCTGAGTGATGTTTTACCTATTTTAGAAAACTTCGGTTTACGTGTTATTGGTGAAAGCCCTTATGCGGTTAAAACGGCGATAGGTGAAACATACTGGATCTTAGATTTCTCAATGTTGCTAACGGGTGATGGTGCGTTTAACTTAGCCGTAGTACAAAGTTTATTCCAAGATGCTTTTGCTAAAGTATGGTCAGGGGAACTAGAAGATGATGGCTTTAACCGCTTAATTTTAGGTGCAGAGTTAGATGGCCGTGAAGTTTCTATTTTAAGAGCCTTCTCTAAATATGAACGCCAAATAGGTGGTACTTTTAGTCAAAGTTATATCGAGGACACTTTTGCGCGTTATCCGAGTTTAGCTGAGCTACTAATTAAATTATTTACTTTGCGCTTTGATCCGAAAACTCATGGTAAAGCCAAAGCATCAGAAAAAGTTATTGGTAAATTAAAAGATGAAATAGAGTCATCTTTAGATAAAGTCGCTAACCTTGATGATGACAGAATCATTAGACGTTTTGTTGAAATGATTAATGCGACAATAAGAACTAACTACTTTCAAGCCGATCCTGAAACTGGACTAAAACCTTATATTTCATTTAAAATTTTACCAGAGCAAATTACTGACGTACCGCTTCCTTTGCCTAAGTTTGAAATATTTGTCTACTCACCTCAAATTGAAGGGGTACATTTACGCGGTGGTAAAGTCGCTCGAGGCGGTCTACGTTGGTCAGACCGACGTGAAGACTTTAGAACTGAGGTATTAGGCTTAGTTAAGGCACAACAAGTTAAAAACACCGTTATTGTACCTGTAGGGGCAAAAGGTGGTTTTGTTTGTAAGCAGTTACCACAAGGTAGTCGTCAAGAAGTGTTTGAAGCAGGTAGAGAGTGCTATAAAACCTTTATTCGCGCATTATTAGATATTACCGATAATATTGTTGCAGGTGAAATTATTCCTCCTGTCGATGTTGTTCGTTATGATGAAGACGACGCTTATTTAGTTGTAGCAGCCGATAAGGGGACAGCTACCTTCTCAGATACCGCTAATGCAATCTCAGATGAATATAATTTTTGGTTAGGTGACGCTTTCGCTTCAGGTGGTAGTGTTGGTTATGATCATAAAGCAATGGGCATTACAGCTAAAGGTGCGTGGGAGTCAGTAAAACGTCATTTCCGCGAAATGGATATTGATTGTCAATCAACCGACTTCACTGTTGTAGGTATAGGGGATATGGCAGGAGATGTGTTTGGTAATGGCATGTTGTTGTCTAAACATATTTGCTTGCAAGCAGCATTTAACCATATGCATATTTTTGTAGATCCGACGCCAGACTCTGCTTCTTCATATAAAGAACGTGAACGCTTATTTAATACACCAGGGTGTACGTGGGAAGATTATAATCAAAAGCTACTTTCTGAAGGGGGGATGATCTATAACCGCTCTGCTAAATCTTTGAAATTGACACCACAAATTAAAAAGATGATTGGCACTCAAAAGCTAACCATGTCTCCGTTAGAATTAATGCAGTCGTTGCTTAAAATGAAAGTGGATTTGCTATGGAATGGTGGCATTGGTACTTACGTTAAAGCAACATCTGAAACCCATTTAGAAGTAGGTGATAGAGCTAACGATGCGATTCGCATTAATGGTAGCGAGCTAAGAGCTAAAGTAGTTGGCGAGGGGGGGAACCTTGGTTTTACACAATTAGGTCGTATTGAGGCAGCTAAACGTCGTGTACGTTTAAACGCTGATTCAGTAGATAACGTGGCTGGTGTAGACTGTTCAGATAATGAAGTTAATATCAAAATAATGCTCAATGGTTTAGTGCAAAATGGCGATTTAACGGTAAAACAACGTAATCAATTACTTTACGATATGACCGATGAAGTCTCTAAAATTGTCTTAGAAGATTGTTACCGTCAAACACATTCATTGTCTATTACTGCAATGCGTGGTGCGAGCCAATTAAAAGAGCAAACGCGCTTTATTCATGAGTTAGAACGTGCAGGTAAGCTAGATCGAGCTTTAGAATTTATTCCTAGCGATGATGAAATTGCAGAGCGCTTATCTAAAGGTAAAGGGCTTACTCGACCAGAATTGTCAGTATTACTTGCTTACAGCAAAATGGTGCTTAAAGAAGATCTGGTGTGCCCTGAAATTACAGATAACCCATTTCATGATCGGTTACTGATCAATGCATTTCCAAAGCAGTTGCGTGAAAACTATCGCACTCAAATGCAAGATCACCCGCTAAGAGCTGAAATTATCGCCACTAAACTTGCCAACGTAATTGGTAACGACATGGGCTTTAATTTTGTTAATCGCATGTATGAAGAAACAGGTGCAACAGTTGCTGAAATTGCTAACTGTTATGTAATGGCAAGTGAAGTGTTTGAGTTAAGTGATATGTGGCAACAAATCACGCTGTTAGATAATAAGATTTCAACGGCAATACAAACTGAAATGCTATTCCAAATGCGTAGAACTGTTCGACGTGCTACTCGTTGGTTCTTACGTCATCGCGATAAGTCGTTAACTATTGCTGAAGTGATTAACTTCTACCAACCGACCTTTACTGATTTGTCTAAAAATTTAGATAAATATTTAGTTGAAGAAGAAGTTCAAGAGTTAGAGCGCATTAAAAGTGACTTAGTTAAAGAAGGGGTGCCTAAAAACATTGCGGTTAGAATTTCTCAATTAAGTTCACTGTTCCCAGTAATGGATATTGCCGACATGACTGCAACTTCTGAGCAAGACGTTGCGCTTGTTTCAGGCTTGTACTTTAATCTTGGTGTTCGTTTAGACTTACATTGGTTCTTAGATCAAATTACCGGTCAATCAGTCACTAATCACTGGCAAGCTCTTGCAAGAGCATCGTTTAGAGAAGAGTTAGACTGGCAACAACGAGCATTAGCTTTAGTTGTTCTGCGCTGTAATTGCACTAAGTCTGAAATTGGTATCGATGAAATGCTCGACAACTGGATTAAAGCAAACGAACAACCGCTTAACCGTTGGTCACAAATTTTGAGTGACTTTAGAATTGGTCAAACACATGAGTTTGCCAAATTCTCAGTCGCACTAAGAGAGTTAATGCTACTTAGTCTAAATTGTGACCCTGCTAATTAGTTAGCAAGGCTATTTTACAGTAACACTTAGCTGGTATACCTGATAAAATCCCCGCATTAGCGGGGATTTTTTTATATCAATGTTTTACTGCAGCGTATATAAAATGGTTAAAATGCCGCCCAACATTTCTATTATAGAGGTATTATGTTTTATTCTGCACTTCGAAAGGTGTTTTTTCAGTTTGACGCTGAAACAATTCACGAATTAACCATTAAAAGTTTAAAAGGTACAGGGTCAACTCCTCTTAACTTTTTATATAAACAGAGCGTTGTTGACAAACCCGTTGAGGTTATGGGAATTAAGTTTCCTAACTCTGTTGGTCTAGCAGCAGGTTTAGATAAAAATGGTGAGTGTATTAATGCTTTTGCGGCCATGGGATTTGGCTTTATTGAAGTTGGCACAGTTACCCCTAAACCCCAACCGGGTAATGAAAAACCTCGAATTTTTCGTATTGAACAAGCCAATGCCATTATTAATCGTATGGGCTTTAATAATAAAGGCGTTGATTACTTAGTTAATCAAGTTCGCCAAGCAAATTTTAAAGGGGTTTTAGGAATAAACATTGGTAAAAATAAAAACACCCCAGATGAAAACGCCAAAGATGATTATATTCACTGTATGCGTAAAGTGTACAACTACGCAAGTTACATCACCGTTAATATTTCTTCACCTAACACACCCGGTTTACGTTCATTACAATATGGAGCAGCATTAAATGAGCTATTATCAGCCTTAAAAGACGAGCAAAAAAGTCTTTCTAAGCAGTTTGATAAATATGTACCCATTGCTGTGAAAATTGCACCAGATTTAAACGAAGAAGAAGTTACTTCTATTGCTCAGTCGCTAATCGATAATAATATCGATGGCGTTATCGCTACTAATACCACTTTATCACGAGAAGGGGTTGAAGGATTAACACATGGTGAAGAAATGGGCGGATTAAGCGGTGTACCTGTTAAAGAAAAAAGTACAAAAGTAATATCTCTGCTTGCAAAAGCTTTAGATAATAAACTGCCAATTATTGGCGTTGGCGGGATTTCAACCGGTGAAGACGCTAAAGAAAAAATTACTGCTGGAGCAAAACTTGTTCAAGTTTATACTGGCTTTATCTATCAAGGACCTGCTTTAATTAAAGATATAGCTAAAGCGCTTTAATAAAAAAGCCATCACTTTTATTAAAGTGATGGCTTTTTTGTAAGCTACCAACTAGTTGTTAACAGCCTTAGTTATTGCTCATCATAACCATCGTTATGAACACTCATAACAGCTCGTCCTGAAGGATCTGCGTTGTTTTTAAAGCTTTCATCCCAAGCAAGTGCTTCAGGAGTTGAACAAGCAACAGATTTACCACCAGGAACACACTCGGCAGCTGAAGCAAGAGGGAATTTTTCTTCAAAAATACAACGATAGAAGTAGGCTTCTTTAGTATCAGGTGTATTGATTGGAAATTTAAACTCAGCACTTGCCAATTGTTGATCGGTGACTTGCTCTTCAATATAAACTTTTAAACTATCAATCCAAGAGTAGCCAACGCCATCTGAAAACTGCTCTTTTTGACGCCATAAAATCTCTTTTGGTAAATAACCCTCAAATGAAGAACGTAAAATCGCTTTTTCCATTTTTCCGTTACCACACATTTTATCTTCAGGATTAATACGCATGGCAACATCCATAAAGTGCTTATCTAAAAATGGTACACGGGCTTCAATTCCCCACGCTGACATTGACTTGTTCGCACGAAGACAATCAAACATATGGAGTTTATCAAGTTTACGGTTAAGCTCTTCATGAAACTCTTGAGCATTAGGCGCTTTGTGGAAATATAAGTAACCACCAAAAATTTCATCGGCACCTTCACCAGAAAGTACCATTTTAATCCCCATGGCTTTAATCTTACGCGCCATTAAATACATAGGAGTGGAAGCGCGAATGGTAGTTACATCATAAGTTTCTAAATGATAAATAACCTCTCTAAGCGCATCTATACCTTCTTGTTCTGTAAATACTACGCTGTGATGTATTGTGCCAATACTGTCAGCAACTGTTTGTGCAGCTTCTAAATCAGGAGAGCCAGCTAAACCACAGGCAAATGAATGTACTTTAGGCCACCAAGCTTCACTTAAATCGTTTTCTTCAATTCGTCGTGAGGCAAATTTTTGGGTAATAGCAGAAATTAAAGATGAATCTAATCCGCCCGATAATAAAACGCCATAAGGAACATCAGTCATTAAATGACTTTTCACTGACTCTTCCAACGCTTCACGAATTTTTGTTGTGCTGGTCGTGTTATCTTTAATGGCAGCATATTGTTGCCAATTGCGTTTGTAGTATTTTTGAAGCTCGCCAACACGGCTATCGTATATGTGTCCTGGAGGAAATTCGCTTACAGTTTTACAAATTGGCATTAGTGCTTTCATTTCAGAGGCAACATAAAAGTTACCTTCTTCGTCACGGCCAGTATAAAGAGGGATAATGCCAATATGATCACGGGCAATTAGGTATGAATTGTCGGCTTCATTGTAAATTATAAAAGCAAACATACCTTGAAGTTTATCAACAAAGTCAACACCAAACTCTTCATAAAGTGGTAAAATCACTTCACAATCTGATTTTGTTTGAAATTGATAATCGACAGTTAATTCTTTTGCTAAGGTTTTATGGTTATAAATTTCACCATTAACCGCTAATACATGCTTTTTATCGGCACTGTAAAGTGGTTGAGCGCCATGCTCTGTATCAACAATAGATAATCTTTCATGCACTAATATAGCATGTTCGCTGCTGTAAATGCCTGACCAGTCAGGACCACGGTGACGTAATAATCGAGAATATTCTAAAGCTTGAGGACGAAGTGCATCAGCACCTGTTTTTATATCTAATATACCAAAGATCGAACACATTGAAGCGCTACTCCTTTAAGTTATAAGTGAAAGTCAAATTGTAGTCAGCTAATAAATTGCTGAGACGCTACTTTGACAGCTTTTACAGAAAAATCAATAACTAAATTTCCCATTTAAAATGAATTACATTTTACAAAAGTTTTAAGTGCTAATGTGATAGATATGCGTTTTTTTTGTTATTATTTTATTGATTGATTTTCAATGGCTTAGTGTTTTATTTTTGATTGGTAAATAAAAGTTGTTTTATTTTTTATACGATTATTTTAAGCTGAAGATATTGTTTTAGCTCAAATATAAGTAGCTTATTTTGAACAGAATTATCGGATTTTTATCGGCAAGCCTCATTATTATAAGTGTGGTTTCTTCACAAGCAAGCGCAACCACTACTCGGTTACCGCCAGAGCAACTTTTAAAGTCGTTACTTGAAAAACACAAAGGTGACGTTATTTATTTAGATTTTTGGGCTTCTTGGTGTAGCCCTTGTAGACAATCATTTCCATGGTTGAATGCCATGCAGGAAACTTATCAAGATCAAGGTTTTAATGTCATTAGTGTGAATTTAGATGCAAATTATAGTTTAGCGACGGATTTCTTAAAAGAAACCCCCGTATTATTTAGTGTTGTATATGATCCTAAAGGGAAAACGGCTAAACAATATAAAGTAAAAGGAATGCCGACAAGTTACCTTATTAATCGGAAAGGGGTTATTGTTAAAGGCCATACCGGTTTTTTTCCTGATAAAATTCCGACATACGAAAATGAAATTAAACAGTTATTGCAACAGTAATCTTGTTGCTTTTAATTTAGTTACTTGATCAGAATTCGACAGCTACAAGAGGGGATTCCCTGTGGGGGATAAAACTAAAAACAGACAACAGTTTACTTTCAATTTACCCATATTTTTATGCGACAGCCATCAAGGTATATTTTGGAGTGAGCTTAAAAGCATATCTGGAATAACTGATTTATGTAGTGATAAATTAAGTTTTACCTTAACAATTAATACGCCTATAGAAAAAGAGACTTACAACAAGCTCCAATATTTATTAAGTTATTGGCATATTGAGCAATCATCATTAACTTGTTATCAAGATATTTAAACAATCAATGGCATATTTAGATTTTTATATAAAAGTAGGAACATCAATAAGCAATGAAGGTGGTAAGGTGATAAATCATTGTTTTAAAATGAATTTTTTATGTTGACTGTAAATATTGGCGCGTTAACAAGCGTAATAATAGCTTTTATAATAAAACAGCGAGCTAAAAGGCTCGCTGTTTTGGTTCGGTAACCATCAAAATTTTTATTCAGTATAGATATTTTACTCTGAATAAAAACCGATGTGTTGATGAAATCTAACAATCATCTCTTCTTTGTCATGAATAAACTCAAGCTTATCTGCTAATGTGTGTAGGGTTTGCTCTATTTGGTTAAGGAACTTACCAAAGCCATGGCTTGTTTTGTGTTGCTCGCTTGCAACAAATACTAATTGAACTTTATCTACAAGCTTGTCAGCAGACCACTTACAAGTATAACCACTGCTGGTATCTTTAGGGTTGTAACCGAGCATTTGTAATTCACCATTGGCAACAACGACCTCATCAACACTTCGTCTAACAATTGGAATTAAACCATTGGCGATAACTGCACCATTATTTAAGTGATGATTTTTTGCTGCATTAATTAATGCGTCAGCTATATAGTTATAAAGAGGATTATAAAGCTCAGATTCGTTTCCATCCATTTCCACTAACTGTTGAATGCGACGGTTAATTGGCATGTCAACAACCGCATAGGTCAGTGCATCAGTGTTGTCAGGTATAGTAATGTTGTCAGCTAAATAGCGATTACTAATGGAACGAAATTTATGTGGCTGAGTACCTTCTAAACCTTTGTTTTTAGCAAAAAGATCGTAAGTGATATGTTGGTGATCACAAATTCTTACCTCTTCTTTACTTAAACCAACTTCTTGAGAGAATGCACTAATTGCTTGTGTAACTTTTTGATGAAATTTTGCAGTGTTGAGACGTATTTCATCGCCATTAGCTAAAAATACCAAGGTAATTTTATTGGCACGTTTACTACCATCAAAATAACTATTTTGACTAAAGTGATATTTAGGGTTGTAGAGGAATAAGATTTGCTGATCTGTTTCAGGTTCCATCTTCTCTGGGCTGTATCGAATTCTTGGGAATTTATCATTAGCAACAAATTGACAATTTTCTATGCCAAAATCATCACTAGTTTTAAAGAAGATAGACGAGATCTTTTGATAAAATTTTGCATAAGGTGTTGCTGAAGTTTCATCAATAATAGAAGAAAATTTAGCTAACAACTCATCTGTGACTTTAATTTTTGCGAGTAAATATTGATTCTCCCTTGCTGAAGAGGGAATGTATACTTTATGTTGAACGTTTCTTGTACGCGATAATGCCATAACAACTTCCTATTGAATAAACACCTAATTTGTCTTTTTAGTATAACAAAAAGTGTTAGTAAAATAATGATTTAAATAAAGTAATTGTACTGGTTAACTTTCACTAAGACTTTTATAGTCACTAAAGTAATCATATCAGTGGGTAGGAATATTACTCGTTTATTGATTGAAAAAAGTACGGGTAATTTAACTTCTCGTTAATGAGCTGATTATTTTATAGATTATTAGTAAAGATCATCAGTGTTTTAAAGATTACTTACCGACAATAGCATACAATAATGAAATAATACTTTAGCTGAAGACTCTTTGTGACCCTAAGTAATTTAACTTTTGATAATCGATTTATTAACAAACTACCAAGTGACGAACAGGTAGATAATTACCCTCGTCAGGTACATCATGCCGCCTATTCTTTTGTTAAACCTAGTCAAGTAAGCAACCCACAATTAGTTGCTGTTTCGGAAGATTTAGCTGTCTCTTTGGGGTTTGCAAAAGAAGATATTGAATCTACTGACTTTTCTCATGTTTTCAGTGGTAATGCATTAATGGCAGGTATGCAGAGCTACGCGATGTGTTATGGCGGTCATCAATTTGGTCACTGGGCAGGGCAGTTAGGTGATGGCAGAGCAATAAATTTAGGTGAAGTGGTCACTAAAGATCATGGTCATCAATCTATACAGCTAAAAGGTGCAGGGCCGACGCCTTATTCAAGAACTGCAGATGGTTTAGCTGTATTAAGATCGTCTATTCGTGAATTTTTATGCTCAGAAGCAATGTTCCACTTAGGCATACCAACCACACGTGCATTAAGCTTATGCTTAACAGGTGAGCAAGTAATGCGTGATATGTTTTATGATGGTCATGCTCAATACGAGCAAGGCGCTGTGGTTTGTCGCGTGTCAAACAGTTTTATGCGCTTTGGCAGTTTCCAACTCCCCGCAACTCGTGGCGATAAAGAATTACTAACAAAATTAGTAGAGCACAGCATTTTAAGTGATTTTTCTTATTTGATTGAAGATGAAGAAGCAATAAACAAAGAAACGTATTTACAATGGTTTAGTGTTATTTGTAAAAGTACGTGTGAAATGATTGTTCATTGGCAGCGAGTAGGTTTTGTTCATGGTGTGATGAACACTGATAATATGTCAATACTCGGTGAAACAATTGATTACGGACCTTATGGTTGGATTGATAACTTTGATTTAAATTGGACACCTAATACAACTGATGCCAATGGCAAACGATATCGTTTTGGTGCTCAGGCAGAAATCGGGCAATGGAATTTATTTCAACTGGCTAATGCTATTTATCCGCTAATAGAAGAGGCTAAACCTTTAGAAGATTTACTTAATGGTTATGCTATTCAATATCAAGATAATTGGCATAAAATGATGTTAAAAAAGCTAGGTTTAAGCTCAGATTCAAGTAATGATATTAACAAAGAAGAAGACGAGCATTTATTTTCAGAGTTAGAAAATATTCTTTCAACTATTGAAACCGACATGACCTTGTTTTATCGCCAATTGGCCAAGTTACCCATGAACTCAAGTGCTGCAACTAAAGCACAATGGTTGCCTATTTTCACTCCTTGTTTTTATCAATTAAGCCAAGTTGATGAGCACTACATAACTAAGTTCAGTAACTGGATTACCCGCTTTGTTATGCGTTTTGAAAAAGACGCTTTATCCATACAAGCACATCAAGCGTTGATGAACCAAAACAATCCCAAATATGTGTTACGAAACTATCTTGCTCAACAAGCAATTGAACTTGCTGAAAAAGGTGATTTTAGTGAGCTACATAACTTACAACATTTATTAAAACAGCCTTACGATGAACAGAAAGATTATGAAAAGTATGCACAAAAACGACCGTCATGGGCGAAGGATAAAGCAGGTTGCGGCATGTTATCATGTAGCTCTTAGTGTTTTTGTTACTTAATTATGACGTTACATGAATATAGAAAAATTTTTGAGTGAAGAAAATCTTACAACTAGAATGACATTATAAATTAGCTACACTGGTGTTATAGGCTGAATAAAGATAATCTTAATACAGTTTAATTTCAAAGAATGATTGAAATCAATAGGAGTTATTTTGAACAAAAATAAAAATGTAGTAGTGCTAATTGCCAGCTTGCTTTTATCACTTACCAGCTCAACTTATGCTTTTGAAAAAAGTGATAATTTTAACGAAGCTTATTTGTCTTTTGATATTGATAAGGTTAAATCTCATGTCAAAATTCTTTCTTCAGATGAATTTGGTGGTCGTGAACCATCAACAGTTGGCGAAAAATTAACAACACATATGTTAGTAAGCGAGTTTGAAAAGTTAGGGCTATTACCAGGTAATGGCGACAGTTATTTACAAGCTGTTCCTATGGTATCAATTGCCACTACGTCTAAAACTAGCCTTAAAATTGCTGATATTGATTTCGAATATCCTAAAAACTATGTCGCTAGCTCTCGAAAAACAGAAAAGGAGTTAAGTCTAAAAAACTCAGACTTAGTGTTTGTTGGTTATGGCATTAACGCACCAGAATATCAATGGAATGATTATCAAGGTATCGATGTTAAAGGAAAAACAGTGGTTATTTTAGTTAATGACCCTGGCTACGCAACGCAAAACCCAGAACTTTTTGATGGCAACACCATGACATATTATGGTCGTTGGATATACAAGTACGAAGAAGCCGCCCGTCAAGGAGCTGCAGGTGCAATTATTATTCATGAGACTAAACCTGCGAGCTATGGTTGGAATGTTATTGAAAGTAGTTGGTCAGGTGCACAATACCACCTACCAGCAAAAGAAGTTAATGAACCCGCAATTGATGTAGAAATGTGGATAAGCCATGATAAAGCTACAGAGCTATTTAAAAAGTCGGGTCAAGACTTTGCAAAATTAAAGCAACAAGCAGCTCTTCGTGAATTTAAAGCAGTACCACTTAATTTGACCGCATCTATTGATATTGAAAACACTGTTGTCGAGTCAACGTCTAACAACATAATTGCGACTATCAAAGGAAGTAAAGCGAGTGATGAACACATAGTTTACATGGCTCATTGGGATCATTTAGGAACAACGGTTATTGATGGTAAGAAGCATGTTTATAATGGCGCCCACGATAATGCAACGGGTACAGCGGGTTTAATGCACATTGCTAAAGCATTTAAAGTGTTAAATAAAACGCCAGATCGTTCGATTACTTTTATTGCTGTAACAGCAGAGGAGCAAGGTCGTCTAGGATCTCGCTATTATGCCAATCACCCAACTATTCCTTTGAATAAAATTGTCGGCTTAGTAAATATGGACAGTTTAGATATTTCAGGCTTGAAAAAAGATATGACAGTTGTCGGTTTTGGAAAGTCAGAATTAGAAGACTATCTTGCTATTGCAGCAAAGCGTCAACAAAGAGATCTCACACCAGAGCAAACTCCTGAACGTGGTTATTATTATCGTTCAGATCACTTTAGTTTAGCTAAAAAAGGTGTACCAGCATTAAGTGCAGGCGGCGGTTCTAAAATGCTAAATGATGAGCAAAAGCAAATTAGTAAAAAAGTGAAAGCGTTAGTTGCTAAGTGTTATCATCAAATTTGTGATGAATATAATGAAAACTGGAGCTGGGACTCTGTTGTTGCAGAGTTGCAAGTATTTTTTGAAGTCGGTTATTTATTAGGGAATACCGACAAATGGCCAAATTGGCATCAAGGTACAGAATTCAAAAAAGCACGAGATGAAATGATGCAGTAGTTATTAATTTTATCATTTTACTAATAAAGCCGCTAATATAGC
>NZ_BAAJLX010000008.1:0-168158 GCF_057543495.1 Colwellia sp. SU-HH01217
TTGTCCTATTAAATTGCTTGTTAGTTATGCGGTGTTAATGCGGCTTGACCGCCCCACCTTACTAAAACAAACAACCGTAAATTTTGTAAACGCAACATTATCAGCAAACTATTGAAAAGTTAAGGCTTAACGTGATTGAGATTACATGGAAGTTTGAACGCTAAACGCACAAGTAAAACCTAGACACTTCCTGTGATGAACCACTGCGATTAACAAACTCACCAGAGTTTGAAACCACTTTCCCTAATAAAACTTAATAGCAAACTAACGCCTCAATTAATGGGCGAAAAATGGTTGGCTATAATCGCGAAGCGAAGCCAACTGTTTTTTGTCCTATTAAATTGCTTGTTAGTTATGCGGTGTTGATGCGGCTTGACCGCCCCACTTTACTTAAACAAACAACCGTAAATTTTGTAAACGCAACATTACCAACAAACTATTGAAAAGTTAAGAATTAAAGGGATTTACATTACATGGAAGTTTGAACGCTAAACGCGACTGGTAAAACCTAGACACTTCCTGTGATGAACCACTTCGATTAACAAACTCACCAGAATTCGAAACCACTTTCTCTAGTAAAACTTAACAGCAAACTAACAGCTTATTAGTTAGGTAAAACCAGTGTTTAAACACGGGCTTTACCCTTTTTTCATGTTTTTTAATTATATGAACAATACATTGCTTTTTTATTTTTATCAATCAGTTAAAAATTATTCACTTAACTGGTTGATGTGTAAAAACGTGGTTTTACCATTATTTCATGCAAAATGACTATTTACCACCTACACTGTATATAAACACAGTGTCATTATAAAAAAGGAATTTACCATGAAATCAGTATTTTTAACATATGTAAAAGAACAAATGTGGACTAAGCGATACGCCAAAAGGACGATTGAAACTTATCTTTATTGGATAAAAGGTTTTATTATTTTTAATGGTAAAAAGCACCCTCAACAATGCCATGATTTAGAGGTTGAGCTCTACCTTACTTATTTAACTACTCAGCTAAATGTTGCACCAAAAACACAAGCTCTGGCGTTAAATGCTTTAGTGTTTATGTATCGTGAGGTATTACAAACCCCATTAACATTAAATTTAAGCTTTAATAAAAGTACCGCACAACCCAAACTCCCTGTTGTGCTTACAGTAGCAGAAATATCAGCACTTCTTAAAAATGTAAGATCGAGTCATGCACTTCCTTGTAAACTTATGTATGGTAGCGGCCTTCGATTAATGGAAGTGGCAAGGCTAAGGGTGCAAGATATTGATTTTGATTACCTTTGCCTAATGATTTGGCATGGAAAAGGCGGTAAACACCGTCGAGTCACATTAGCTAAAGAGTTGGTAACGCCTTTAAAACAGCAAATTGCTACTGTAAAACTTCTGTATCAACAAGATATAAGAAACGGCTATTATCAAGGTGTTTGGTTGCCTAATGCATTAGCTAAAAAATACCCGTTTGCCGCAATGGAGTTATCTTGGCATTATCTATTTCCTGCTGCTAAGTTAAGTACAGATCCCGAGAGTAATAAACTAAGACGCCATCATGTAGATGAAACAAGCTTGCGAAAGTGGGTGAAAAAAGCTGCTGTCGATGCCCACATCGAAAAAAACGTTACTTGTCATACTTTACGACATTCTTTTGCTACCCATTTATTACAAAGAGGTGCAGATATTAGAACAGTTCAAGAGCAGTTAGGACATAGTGATCTACGAACTACCCAAATTTATACGCATGTAATCGAAGCAGGAGCTAATGGTGTGCGAAGCCCGTTAAGTGATTTATAACCGATTAAACAAAAAAACCGCAGTAAATAACTGCGGTTTTATTAGTTAGTGAGTTAACTTATGCTGCTTTTTCTTTTACAAAAAAGCTCGATAAATATGCAATTAATCCAAGTAAAAATACAACGCCAGAGACTTCACGCAACCAGTAAAATATAGCTAGCTTATCTTGTGTTGCCATAAAACCTAAGGCTTCTCCATTTTCAGGTAGTCGTTGTAACCATACTTGTAATATACCTGCCCCAGTTAAGAATAAAGTAATAAAAACCATGGCAACGGTCATTAGCCAAAAGCCCCACATTTCTACAACCTGTGCTTTATTACAGTTCGCTTCTCCAATACCACGGATTTTAGGCATGGCAAATGAAATAATGGTCATTACAATCATGGCATAAGCACCATAAAATGCCATATGCCCATGCGCAGCGGTTATTTGGGTACCATGAGTGTAATAATTTACTGGGGCTAATGTATGTAAAAACCCCCATACGCCTGCACCTAAAAATGCCATTACAGCAGTTCCAAGCGCCCAAAGCGTTGCCGCTTTATTAGGGTGTTCTCTGCGGCGGCGATTAACCATATTAAAGGCATATAATACCATAGCAAAAAATGGCAGAGGCTCTATAGCCGAGAATACACTACCAACCCATTGCCAATACTCTGGTGTTGTTAACCAATAAAAGTGATGCCCAGTTCCTAAAATACCTGAAATTAAAGCCATAGCAATAATAACATATAACCACTTTTCAATAACTTCGCGATCTACGCCGGTAATTTTAATTAATACATAAGCTAAAATAGCACCCATGATTAATTCCCATACACCTTCTACCCAAAGGTGAACAACAAACCACCAAAAGTACTTATCAAGCGCTAAGTTAGTTGGGTTGTAAAATGCAAATAAGAAAAAAACAGCCAAGCCGATTAAACCGGTCATTAATACCATGTTAATGGCCGTTTTTCTTCCCTTTAATATAGTCATACCTAAGTTGAATAAAAAGCCTAAAGCAACAACAACGACACCAATTTTAGTAATCGTTGGCATTTCTAAAAACTCGCGGCCCATGGTTGGCCACAAATCGTTATAAGTTATTTCTGCAAGCGTTGAATAAGGCACTAACAAGTAACCTAACACAGTAGTTACAGCTGCAACTGCAAATATCCAAAAAAGTGTAATGGCAAGTTTAGGACTATATAATTCGGTTTCAGATTCTTCAGGAACTAAATAATAAGCGGCTCCCATAAAACCAAACAGTAACCAAACAATTAATAAATTGGTATGTACCATACGTGCAACATTGAATGGAATTGCGCCGGCTAAAAAGTCACCAACAACATACTGAAGTCCCATGATCAAACCAAATAAAATTTGACCTGCAAATAAAACCAACGCAAAGATAAAATAAGGTTTTGCTACGGCTTGAGATTGATATTTTAAAGTGTTCATCTACCCTATCCTTCTATGTTTGGTGGCCAATTATTAGTATCCATTTCTGAAGTCCACTTCAAAAACTCTGCTAAGTCATCAATTTCTTGGTCGTCAAGATGAAAATTAGGCATTTGCCTACGTCCTGGAATATTAAGCGGTTGTGCTTTCATCCAGCCATTAAAGAAAGCTTTAAAGCCAGCTTCACCACCACGACGGTTATATACATTGCCTAGCTCAGGAGCAAAATATGCGCCTTCCCCAATTAACGAATGACAACCAATGCAATTATTGTCTTCCCATAAGGCTTTGCCTCGGGCAACAGACTCTGTAATATTTTCTCTATGATCCCGCTTGGGCATCTCTTTGGTTGTATGAAAAGTTAACGCTAAAAATATTAAAAAGAAGAAAACACTTCCTCCATAATAAATATTTCGAGCCATACCCTTAGTAAAACTCTCTGACATAGTGTTATCTACCCTCAGTTGATATATAAATGTTTGAACACTTACATAGTAGACTAATAAAATAAAAACTATTTGATAGAAATCAAATTTTTAGGGATATGTATCAAAATGTAACTGCAGACTAGATATATAACGACATTAAAAACAAAATAGTTAATTGGCTATTAAAAATTGCTAGTTAAAAATCTTAAACCAAATAAATAAAACCAATAATTACGGGTAACAAAATAACGTAGCTGAGCATTAACCAACGCCATTTATTAGGTGCGTGCTTTAACTCCATAAAAACATCAACAATCTGTTGGCCTTTTAAAAAAACAATAAATAAAACACTGACAATAAAAATAAATTGATTATCAATAAAATGTCCAATAAAAGCAGACAATAACGTGAGTGAGATTAACCAAAACCAATTCAAATATATATGCATAGTTTTTGCTGCTTTAAATAATATAAATAAGGGGAAATAAAATAATCCATAACATATCAACCATGTGCCAATAACTCGCACCAGCTTCAAACCCTGAAAACTCTTGGTTATATGACTTTTTAAAGGCTTTTACTGCCATATACGTTAAAATGACCATGCCTAATAATATGTGCATTAAGTGAAAGCCGGTAATTAAAAAATATAAGGTAAAAAAAGTGTTCGTTTCTATATCAATACCGGCATCAAACAGGTATTGATATTCTGTTAGCTTTACCACGATATAAACAAGTGCAAAAACTTGCGCGAGTACTAAATGGCTGACACACGCATTATATTGCCTCTTTTTGATAGCGATTAGCGAAAGTGCCACAAAAAAGCTGCTGGTAATTAATGCAAGGGTATTAATTAAGCCAGCAATTGGGTGAAGCTGATCTTTAGATGTTCTAAACAATTCGACATTTAGTTGCTCTGCAACAGCAAACCCTATAAAAAACACCGCAAAAACGGACAACTCAGCTAAAATAAAAAACCACATGGCTAAATCACCAGGCAGTTTTTTATTTTTAGCCATGTTATCGCTCAATGTTAGCTCTGAAGACATAGTTCCTCTCATGTTAGTTCGTAATATTTACTAATTAACAATTTAGTCATCAAAATATATGCGTGCAACATCCATTAATGCTTTAACTGTTTGCGGATCATCAGTTAATGGCTCTGCAAGACAGCAACGACAAACATCCAGCGGGTTCATGCCACTTTTTATCATACGAGCTGCATAAATTAGCAACCGGGTAGAGGCAACTTCTTCTAAATCATTTTGTTCTAATCTACGTAACGCTTGAGCAAGCTCTACCAATTGATAAGCTAAATGGGGATCTGCTCCTGTTTCTTTAATTACAATCTCTTGTTCAACTTCTTTACTGGGGTAATCAAAACGAAGCGCAACAAATCTTTGTCTTGTGCTGGGTTTCATACCTTTTAATAAATTTTGGTAACCAGGATTGTACGACACGACTAACATAAAACCAGGAGCAGCTTCAATAAGCTCACCTGTGCGCTCTAAAGGGAGAATACGACGATCATCTGCCAACGGATGTAAAACTACTGTAGTGTCTTTTCTTGCTTCAACGACTTCATCTAAATAACAAATTCCGCCTTCTCTAACGGCTCGAGTTAAAGGCCCATCTTGCCAGTATGTACCTTCTGGCCCAATTAAATGCCGCCCCACTAAATCAGCAGCGGTTAAATCGTCATGGCAAGAAACTGTATATAATGGTTTATTCAATTTTTTTGCCATATGAGCAACAAAGCGTGTTTTTCCACAACCAGTAGGACCTTTAATTAAGACAGGAAATTGGTTTTGAAAAGCATATTCGAATAAAGAAACTTCATTTCCTTGTTCTTCGTAATAGATTGCTGAATCATCATTCATGGTAGTTTGAATATCGTCTGTGCTCATATTAATTCGCTTATTTGGCTAATTTAATAAATAGATTATTATCGGTAAACTACGTGTTAATTTACTCGGTTGCAACACACTCCTTGTCGTTCTTTGATAAAGATCAACGACTTCCTTCACTATTTTAACTTAACGTGTTGTACTTTACGCTAATAACGCATTGAGCTATCAGTACTTTAATTATTGTATTAACATAACAGTCTAGTAATTACACTTTGGCTCATTGAATGTTTTCACATATTTTTATCACACTGGGTATCTTGTTAATTACCCCATTATTTTTGTCTAAATTTATCAATTTACCTCGAAATATATGGCTACTGTTTGTCGCACAACCTTTAGCAATGGCAGCCTCTCCTGTGATTGTTTTTATTGGCGCGATTTTAGCGACTCAAATGATCGACGATCCTTCATTAGCGACCTTGCCTATTACCGTCATGATTTTAGGAGTAGCGAGCACTTCAATTCCTGCGGCACTTCTTGCTAAGCGCAAAGGAAGAAAATTTGCCACACTGACTGGTTTTTCATGCTCACTTGTTGCTTCAATATGTGCATTTATTTCGAGCCAGATAGCGAGCTTTGAATTATTTGTTTTTGCTAGCCTTCTTTTTGGTGCTAGTACAGCTTTCACCCAACAAATTCGGTTTGCCGCGATTGAAAGCACGCAAAGCAGTGATGATATTCCCAAAGTGCTGTCTATTTTAATGCTTAGTGGATTATTTGCCGCCTTTCTCGGCCCTGAAGTTGCGTTAGCTGCCAAAGATTTAATCCCTTCACCCTTTGGTTATTCGGGTTCGTTTCTTGTTTTAGCGGCCTTAGTTGTTCTATCAATGATTGTGATGATCGGGTTTAACAACCCAAAAATGGATGATGTACAACACACAGGAAATCCTCGTGCGATGGCTGAAATTATTAAACAGCCCATATTTATTGTTGCTATTTTAGCAGCAACTATTGGTTATGCCTTAATGAGTTATTTAATGACCGCAACGCCGATTAGCATGCATGCCTTACATGGGCATAGCTTAGAAGAAACAAAGTGGGTAATTCAAAGTCACATTGCAGCCATGTTTCTTCCGTCATTATTTACCGCATGGTTAGTAAAAAAACTAGGTTTGAAAGTGTTATTATTAGCAGGAACCTGCATCTACGGGAGTGTCGCGTTAATTGCCCTATCTGGTCAACAGGTGATGCATTACTGGTGGGCGCTAATACTATTAGGCATTGGTTGGAATTTTTTATTTTTAACTGGCACTTCCTTATTACCTTTAAGCTATAACAGTAGCGAACGACATAAAGTACAAGCGCTGAATGACTTTATATTATTTGGCTTTCAAGCATTTGCCTCATTAATGGCAGGATGGGTTTTATATAAAGCAGGTTGGCAGTTTGTTGTATGGTCTAGTTTGCCTTTTGTTGTCGCTTTATTTGCGCTAACTTTCTATTATTATCGTTTAGAAAAGCTAAAGCAGTAACAAAATAGCATACTAAAAACAAAAAAAGACGCTGATGCGTCTTTTTTTAAACGTGAAACAATTTAATAATTATTGAGCAGGCAAAGTAGGTACATAAATACCAGACATTTCATGCATAACACGAACTACCTGACAGCTGTAACCAAACTCGTTATCATACCAAACGTACAATACTGTACGATCGCCATCAACAATTGTCGCTTGAGAATCAACAACACCTGCATAACGAGAGCCAACTAAATCAGTTGAAACAATTTCGGTTGAAGCAGTGTAGTCAATTTGATTTTGTAAATCAGACTTTAATGCCACGCTACGTAAATAGTCATTTAATGCATCGGCATCGGTTGGTGAATTTAAGTTTAGGTTTAAAATCGCCATAGATACATTTGGTGTAGGTACTCGAATAGCATTACCTGTTAACAACCCTTCTAATTCTGGTAATGCTTTTGATACCGCTTTAGCTGCACCAGTAGTACTAATAACCATATTCAAAGGTGCACTTCGACCACGACGCGGCGCAGGATGGTAGTTGTCAATCAGGTTTTGATCATTGGTATAAGAATGTACTGTTTCAACATGACCGTTTTTAATACCAAACTTATCGTTTATTGCTTTTAAAACTGGCGTTATCGCGTTAGTTGTACAACTTGCCGCTGAAACTATTTTATCATCAGCTAAAATCATGTCTTGGTTAACACCATAAACAATATTTTTAATGCTACCTTTAGCTGGGGCTGTTAATAAAACTTTAGCAATTCCATTTGACTGTAAATGTTGACCTAAGCCATCTTCATCAGTCCAAATACCGGTATTATCAACAAGCAACGCATCCTTAATACCGTAAGCCGTATAATCGACTTCAGAAGGTGATTTTGCATAGATCACTTGAATAAAAGCACCATTAGCTTTTATTACATTGTTTTCTTTGTCTATGGTAATGCTGCCGTTAAATGCACCATGAACTGAATCACGACGTAATAAGCTAGCACGTTTTTCTAAATCTTCACCTTTGCCAGGTCTCAGTACAATCGCTCTCAAGTTTAATTGACTACTAGGGCCTGTACGTTCAATGAGTAAACGAGCAAGTAAGCGCCCTATTCGACCAAAACCATAAAGAACAACATCTTGAGATTCTTGTTTTTTATCATCTTTGGTAATGTCAGAAAGTTCTTTTTCTAGGTATTGTTCAATTGATAAACCATTGGCTTCACCTAAAAACAAATAACGGTAAGCTAACTTACCAATATCAATACGTGATGGGGCTAAACTCATTTTGTTTAACGCGGCTAAAAATGGAAAGCTTTCACGTAACCGAAGTTTATTATCTTCATGTAAGGCAACTGATTTGTGCGCTTTAATAATGTCGATAGTAGAAGCATTTACCATTGGGCGACCATAGATAGAAATTTCAATTCCATTATTTCTAAAGAGTTGGCCGATAATAGGTAACATATTTTCAGCGAAAGTTTGACGCTCTAGCCAGCTTGTTTGATATTGTTCCTCGAGATGAGAAGTCATTGCATAAACCTTTTATTTCAGTCAATTGAACGAGAATCTGTTACCAATGTATATTAAATTTACTTGCTTGGAAACAGTGATACTTAGATGCGGCGCATATTGTAATGCAAGCTGTAATGTTTCGCCAGCAGTTACAGATTATAAATTTAATAATTCTGATAAAAAAATAGTTATTTTACCGATAAAATTTTTTACTTAATAAAAATGATTGAACGCATGACAGGTAAAATAATGGTTTGCAAAGGTTAGGCATTGGCACGGTAGAAAAGATAAATACAATCTGTTAATTGACTTACGAATTGTTATTGGTAATAAAACAGTATTAAAGCTTTTTAACCCGCAACAAAATGTAAACTAAGAGAATTAACGCAATAGCGTTTCCCTGTTGGGTGTGGGCCATCATTAAATACATGGCCTAAATGAGATTGGCAATGTTTACACTGAATTTCAGTGCGTTGCATTGCTAAAGAGTTATCGACTAAATAGTTAATTTGATTCTCAATTGAAGCACTAAAGCTTGGCCAACCACAACCGGCATCAAACTTATCAGCAGAATTAAATAAAGGCCGCTCACAGCAAGCACAATGATATGTCCCTACTTGCCAATGATCATTATAAATCCCTGTAAACGGGCGCTCTGTTGCCGCTAACCGACACACTTTGAACGCCTCTTCACTTAATTTGTCTTTATAATCATCATTATTCATTGTAAGCGCCTTATTTACATAATGTAGCTACTGTTACTTCGTTATTTACGTTGACTTTAAAGCTATCATATCACGTGATGGTGTTGACCATTGAACATGATATTTTTTGCCTGGTGTTTTATCTAGCCTTTCAAAGGTGTGGGCACCAAAATAATCGCGTTGTCCTTGTAACAAGTTTGCAGGTAATACGCCACTTCGCATTGAATCATAATAAGCTAAAGACGAAGATAAAGCCCCCGTTGGAATGCCAAGTAAAGTTGACTGAGCAACCGCTTTACGCCAATTGGTTTGACTTTGACTTATTTGTTTAGCAAAAAACTCATCTAATAATAGGTTCTCAAGATCGTCATTTCGCTCAAAAGCATCTGTAATAGACTGCAGAAAGGCGGCACGAATAATACAGCCCGCACGCCATATTTTAGCAATACTAGCGAAATCTAAACTCCAACCATGTTCTTTACCTGCTAGTTTCATTAATTGAAAACCTTGGGCGTAAGCACAAATTTTTGAACAGTAAATGGCATCATGTACTTGATCAATCAGCAATTGCTTTTCATCTTGACTAAAGTTTTCACTGGAAGGCCCTGCAAGTAATTCAGCACCTTGAAGACGTAATGTTTTAAAGGAAGAAATAGAGCGAGCATACACGGCTTGCGAAATTGTAGGTGCCGGACATCCAACTTCTAAACTGCTCATCGCTGTCCATAAACCTGTCCCTTTTTGTCCAGCTTTGTCGAGAATGACATCAACTAGCGGTAAACCTTCTGTGGTTTTATGACGAAGGACCTCCACGGAAATTTCCATTAAATAACTGTCTAGTGGACCTAAATTCCATTGTTCAAATATATCGGCAATTTCATCAGGGCTTAAAGAAAGTCCCTCCCTTAAAATATGGTAGGCTTCACAAATTATTTGCATATCCGCATATTCAATACCGTTGTGTACCATTTTTACATAATGACCAGCACCTGCTGGACCAATATAGGCTGTACATGGCTCACCTTGGTTGATTACTTCACCAGGTTTTTTGCGCTCTAAGGGCTTACCTGTAGCAGAGTCAACTTTAGCTGAAATAGACTCCCATATCGGTTTAATTCGACTCCAAGCATAAGGAGAGCCGCTTGGCATTAATGCAGGACCAAATCTGGCTCCCACTTCTCCACCAGAAACTGCTGATGAAAATAAAATAAAGTTAGATTTATATTTAGCTTCTCTAGCTACTGTGTCAACCCAAAGGCTATTACCTGTATCAATAACAATATCGTCAGGCTGTATACCTGCGCCAATCAAGTTTTCACATACTTGATCAACTGGAGCACCTGCAGGTACAGATAATACAATTAAATGTGGGGATTTTAGTTGAGAAAGTAACTGCGTATAAGAAGAACAACCATGAACGCGCTTTTTAGCTTCACCTTCGCCTAAATTTATTTGTTCAGTAAGGTCTTGTTCGATAACTTCATCGATTTTTTCACTATTTAAATCAAACGCAGCTATTTTATGACCATTATCAGCGAGATTTAAAACAAGGTTCTTGCCCATTACGCCTAAGCCAATAAAGCCAATGTCACACAAACTATTCTCTTGTGTCATAGTTAAATTCCAATTTATAAAGATAAAAGCTAACCGTTTAACGAATGTAAACGTATTAAAATTGATTACAGATTGCCGGCATTCTACCATGCAAAAAGATCTAATTCATTCAATTTTGTATATCATTCGGGTGTAATAATTAATATTTTAGTAAACCTACGTAATAAAAGCTCAATAAGTGCGATTAAAAGCCAGCACAACCGATATTTCACTTGTAATATTCTCAAAATGATGTAATTTTACTACATAAAGAATTATAGGAGTTTATATCATGACAATTAAAGTAGGTATTAATGGTTTTGGCCGTATCGGCCGATTTGTATTTAGAGCTGCAGCCCAAAGAACTGACATTGAAATTGTTGGTATTAACGACTTGATTGACGTTGACTACATGGCATATTTATTAAAATATGACTCGACTCATGGACGTTTCAACGGCACAGTTGAAGTAGTAGACGGACAATTAATCGTTAATGGTAACACTATTCGCGTAACAGCAGAGCGTAACCCTGCAGACTTGAAGTGGGATGCTATAAACGCCGATGTAGTGGTTGAATCAACCGGTTTATTCTTAACAGACGAAACGGCTCGTAAACATATTAGCGCAGGCGCTAAAAAGGTGGTATTAACGGCTCCATCTAAAGACGATACACCAATGTTTGTTTGTGGTGTTAACCAAACTGATTACTTAGGACAAGACATTGTTTCAAATGCTTCTTGTACAACCAATTGTTTAGCACCTATTGCTAAAGTATTGAATGACAACTGGGGCATTAAAGATGGTTTAATGACGACAATTCATGCAACAACTGCGACACAAAAAACTGTCGATAGCCCGTCAGCAAAAGATTGGCGCGGTGGCCGTGGTGCCGGTCAAAACATTATTCCTTCTTCTACAGGTGCAGCTAAAGCCGTTGGCAAAGTTATTCCTGCATTAAATGGTAAATTAACTGGCATGGCTTTTCGTGTTCCTACCCCAGATGTTTCTGTGGTCGATTTAACGGTAAACCTTGAAAAACCTGCGAGCTATGAAGAAATTTGTCAAGCAATGAAAGACGCTTCACAAGGCGAGTTAAAAGGTATTTTAGACTATACCGAAGATCAAGTTGTTTCAAACGATTTTATCGGTGAAACATGCACTTCTGTATTCGATGCAAATGCTGGTATTGCTTTAACCGATACGTTTGTGAAAGTCGTTTCTTGGTATGATAATGAAATTGGTTACTCGAACAAGGTTCTTGATTTAGTTGCTTATATTGTAAGTTACGACAAATAAATCATCGCTTATGTAAATTAAGCCTGTCGGGTCAGTCAATTAATACGAAAAAGCCAGATGATTTCTGGCTTTTTTTTGTGTGAAATTGCTGATATTTTTTGATAAATGTAGATAAATGATCAAATAGCGCCAACAAAAAAGCCAAACGATTGTTTGGCTTTTGATCTAAAACTTACAGAACGGTTATTTAACGTGTTCTAATGCTTGGTTAGCAAGTTGAGTAATTGCAGACCAATCTTTCGCCTCAATTATTTTATCGTTAACTAACCACGAACCGCCACAACATGCCACATTAGACAAGGCTAAGTAATCTCTAACATTATTAATGTTTATGCCACCTGTTGGACAAAAACGAATATCAGGGAATGGGCCACCAATAGATTGAATGGCTTTTACACCACCAGAAGCTTCCGCAGGGAAAAACTTAAGATGATCGTAACCATAATCAGCTCCGTCCATTAACTCAGAAATTGATGATATTCCTGGAATAAGCGCGATATTACCTTCATTACCTGCTTGTAATAAGTCTTTAGTTAATCCTGGACTAATCGCGAATTTTGCACCGGCATCATACGAACGTTGTAGCTGCTCTCGGTTAGTTACCGTGCCTGCACCAATAATGGCTTCAGGTAATTCTTTGGCAATGGTTGAAATTACATCAAGCGCCGCTGGCGTTCTTAACGTGACTTCTAATACTTTCACATCAGCAGCTAATAGTGCTTCGGCAATCGGTAAAGCATCTTCTACTTTTTTAATAACTAGCACAGGAACTATGGGTCCCATTGAAAAAAGTTCTTTTGGCATAATTTGCCAATTTTTTAATACACTCATAATGTTCCTGTTAATTTTTATAAAGAGTTTGGTCTTTCGTTAGTTGTTGCTGAAGAAAAGCACTTGCACCTAAAATTCCTGGTTGTGATTCAGTAATTACATAAGTAGGTATTGAGCTATTAAAACCTTTAAAGCGCCCTTTTTCTTCAAATCTTGTTCTAAAATCACTGTTCTTAAAGTAATCAACAAAGCGAGGGACAATACCACCTGCTATGTATACACCACCAAAACTAGACATGGTTAATGAAAGGTTTCCGGCAAAACTACCTAAGATTTTGCAAAACTGAGACAAGGTTTGTTCACACCTTGTACAGGTTTTTGCTATTGCGTTTTCAGAAATTTGTTGAGCCGTTAAATTTAAATTTAAATTGTCGGTACTGCCTGCTAAATGTGATAAAGCTTGATAAATTTGCTCGAGCCCTAACCCTGATAAAAGCTGTTCGTAAGAAACATGCTGATACTTGGTTAATAAAAACGATAAAATTTTCATCTCAGTGTCATCAATCGGAGCAAAATCAACATGCCCTCCTTCGCCACCTAGGCTCACCCAATTACCTTGAGAAAAAACAACATTAGCAACACCTAACCCTGTTCCTGGACCACATATAGCAATAGGTTTTTCATTAACAGCTGAGCCACCACCAATTTTTACTTTTTGATCGTCTTTCAAAAAAGGGACAGCATGGGCTATTGCCGTGTAGTCGTTAATCAAATACAAGCTATTGAAATTTAGTTGCTCTTTCAGCTCTTTTTGTGAAAACTCCCATGGTAGATTGGTCATGGTAATTAAGTCGTTTTCAACTGGACAAGCAATGGCTAAACAGACATTAATGACATGATTCTGGACTGCTGCTTTTTCTAAATAGGTTTGTAGTACAAGAGCTAAGCTTGGGTACTCTGCACATTTAAATACTTGCAACTCGAGAATCTCTGAAGCCAGTCCCGTTGTTTGATCCGTGACAAAGTAACCGACTCGGATATTGGTGCCGCCAATATCCGCAACTAAATTAATTACTTGTGAAGTCATTAGCTGATTCCGTTTGTCTTATTACCTGATTGCTCAATATCTTGATCAAATAAAGAACACGCACCTGTTTCAGCAGAGCTTAAATTACGGCGCATAAAGCCGAAAAGTTCTCGTCCCATGGCTTGATGATGACCATTGACTTGGAATATTGCATTATCACGTTGCGCAATTTCTTCATCACTAAGTAATAGCGATAGCTCGCCGTTTTCACCATCGAGTAATAACATATCGCCGGTTTTAATTTTGGCGATCAAACCACCGTCTAATGCTTCGGGGCATAGATGTATTGCTGCAGGCACTTTACCTGAGGCACCTGACATTCGACCGTCAGTAACCAAAGCCACTTTAAAGCCTTTGTCTTGTAACACACCTAAAGGTGGTGTTAATTTATGAAGTTCAGGCATACCACGAGCTTTCGGGCCTTGGAATCGAACAACAGCGATAAAGTCTTTTTCTAACTCTCCACGGTGAAAAGCGTCGTCTAATTCATGTTGATCTTCAAAAACAACCGCAGGTGCTTTAATAACAAAACTACCTTCACGTAAAGATGAGGTTTTAAGTACAGACGTCCCCAAATTCCCTTTCATTGTTTTTAGCCCACCATCGGCTTTAAATGGTTTTTTAACCGTGGCAATAACTTCGTCATCGCCCGACGTTGTAGCGCCATCAACCCAAACAAGTTGTCCATTTTCTAGGACTGGTTTTTTGGTATAACGTGATAAACCACGACCACAGATTGTTTCTACATCTTCATGTACTAACCCTGCATCGATAAGTTCTTTAAATAATAATGCCATGCCACCTGCTTGTTCAAAGTGGTTGATATCAGCATGTCCATTAGGGTATATACGAGTAATTAAAGGTACAGCATGCGATAAGTCATTAAAATCTTGAAAGTTAATAATGATGCCTGCCGCACGAGCAAAAGCAATAATGTGCATAGTTAAGTTAGTCGAACCACCCGTTGCTAATAACGCAACTATCGCATTAACAATTGAACGCTCGTCAACCATACGACCTACAGGTAAATAATTCCCTGATTGCTGAGTTAATCGAGTTACTTGACGAGCTGCAGCTTTCGTTAATTCTTCTCGCAACTCGGTATTAGGTGCAACAAAAGATGCACCAGGTAAATGTAAACCCATTACCTCGACCACTAATTGATTCGAGTTTGCAGTACCAAAGAAAGTACAAGTACCAGCAGAGTGATAAGAGGCAGACTCCGCTTCAAGCAGTGCTTCTTCATCTACTTCACCTTGTGCAAATTGTTGACGTACACGCGCTTTTTCCTTGTTAGGAATACCAGAAGGCATAGGACCTGCAGGAACAAAGACGGTAGGTAAATGTCCAAAGGTCATACTAGCAATCAATAAGCCTGGAACAATTTTATCGCATATACCAAGCATTAAAGCGCCGTCAAACATGTTGTGTGATAAGCCCACAGCACTCGCCATAGCAATAACATCACGGCTCATTAAGCTAAGATCCATACCAGGTTGGCCTTGAGTAACGCCATCACACATTGCTGGCACACCGCCTGCAAATTGTGCAACGCCACCGGCTTCTTTTACCGCTTCTTTAATAATTCCTGGGTAGGTTTCGTAAGGCTGATGTGCTGATAGCATATCGTTATACGCTGAAATAATAGCAACATCGGAGTGATTGATACCACGAAGTGCAGCTTTGTCTTCTTTACCACAAGCCGCAAAACCATGGGCTAAATTGCCGCAAGATAAACTGGCACGATGTACGGTGGTTGATTTAGCGTCATCAATTTTTTTTAAATAAGCAGAACGAGTCGCTTTACTGCGTTCAATAATGCGATTAGTAATCGCTACAACGTCTTTATTCATTTCGACTGTATGTTGAGTTGTCATGATTTTACTCCGCCCAATAAACTTGGGTGTTAACTGTGTCGTGTTGCAAAAATGCGCGTATCGGCATTTCGAAATGGTCATCGCCATTTAATGCATTTTCTAATACGGCTTTTTTTGCTGAACTACTGATGTGTAAAAAGGTGTTTTTGCTAGTAATTAAACTCGCGAAACTGAATGTGATCCGTTGATGAGGCGCTGTTTTAGGCACGACTTTCATCAAAGCATTCGGATTACCGACAGATAACGCATCTTCAATTTCATCGCTACAAGGAAATAAAGAAGCAGTATGACCGTCTTCTCCCATACCTAAAATAAGAACATCTAATGGCAATAAACTGTTTTTCGCAGCTAAATTTAAGTCGCTTAATGTTTCATCAGACAAGGCTTCGCCTTGCTTTAAATGAAAGAAAATAGCTTTTTTAGCGTTATTTTGTAATAAGTTTTCATGCACTAAACGGGTATTGCTGTCGTTACTATCAAGATTTACCCAACGTTCGTCTGCTAGTGTGACGGTAACTTTATTCCACGGTAATTCTTTTTTAGAAAGCGCTGTAAAAAAACCTTTAGGTGTTGAACCACCAGAAACAGCAATACTTGCTTTACCGTTAAGTTTAATTGCTTGAGTTAATATATCAGCAACTTGATCGCTTAATTGAGCATCAAGTGCTTCTCTTGTTGAGAACTCATTCATGGTATACATAGTTATTCAACCCACTGGCGATCATCACGCGCAATTAAAGAAATTGATGAAACAGGTCCCCAAGAACCAGCTGCATATGGCTTAGGTTGTTCGTTAGTTGACTGCCAAGCATCGATAATTCCGTCAGCCCACGTCCAAGCCGCTTCAACTTCATCACGGCTAACAAATAAAGATTGGTTGCCATTAAGAATTTCAAGCATTAATCGTTCATAAGCATCAACAACACGTTCGTTGTCATATGTTTCTGAAAAACTTAAATCTAATTTGTTTTCTTGGATGTGCATTTGTGAAGCAATACCAGGAATTTTATTCATCATTTGCAGTTCAACGCCTTCATCAGGCTGTAAACGAATTGTTAACTTGTTAGCAGGTAAATCGCTGTAACTGTCTTTAAATATATTGTGGGGTTGCTGTTTAAAGTGAACTACAATTTCACTATGCTTTTTAGGCATTCTTTTACCCGTTCTTAAGTAAAATGGTACTCCAGCCCAACGCCAGTTATCTATTTCAGCTTTTATCGCAACAAAAGTTTCCGTGTTACTGTTCTCGTTAGCACCTTCTTCATTTAAATAACCCGGTACGGCAAGCCCTTCAAGGTAACCATCTGCATATTGACCACGCACAGTTTTATCTTTTACGTTTTGCTTGTTAATTGGGCTTAGCGCTTTAATTGCTTTAAGTTTTTCAGCGCGAATACTATCGGCACTTAAATCAGCTGGTGGTTCCATCGCAAGTAGCGATAAAATTTGTAATAAATGATTCTGAACCATGTCTCTCATTTGGCCAGCTTCATCGTAGAAGCCCCAACGCCCTTCTATACCAACACTTTCAGCAACGGTAATTTGAACATGATCAATACTGTCGCGATCCCAATTAGTGGTAAACAATGAGTTAGCGAAACGTAATACTAATAAATTTAATACGGTTTCTTTACCAAGGTAATGATCGATTCGGTAAATTTGATTCTCTTTGAAATAACGTGAAACTTGATTATTAATGGCTTTAGAAGACTCTAGTGAATGGCCGATTGGTTTCTCCATCACTACGCGATCAACTGGTGTAATTAAACCTGAATGATGTAAACCATCGCAAATATCACCATAAATTACTGGTGATGTTGAAAAATAATACACGCGGGTTTTATTGCCACTTTTTAATGTTTCATCAAGCTTTTTATATGACTGGGTGTCTTTAAAATCTAACTGCTGATAAACCAATCGCGCCATAAAACGCTCAAGTGTAGTTTCATCTAAAGTTTCTTTAACAAAGTTTGTTAAGTTTTCTAATACTAATGCTTTTAATTCTGCTAAATCCATAGATTGACGAGCAACAGTAACTATACGGCTATCTTTATGAATAAGTTCGCAAGCTTCCAATTGATATAAAGCAGGTAATAATTTGCGACGAGAGAGATCTCCAAGCGCACCAAATAACACTATTTCGCTGGCTGACTGACAATCTATTTGTTTCATATATATTATCTCGAGTATTTTATTGATAAAAGACGCTATCTTTTATCCAGTTATTATTGTAACTAAACTACATTTCCCCCTAATTTATCCTTTGGAAGCGTCGCAGTAAAGAACTTTTTGTAATTTTACAACATTAGTTGTGTTTTTATATTTAATCTAGGCTAAAGGACAATTTATTTTATAACTAAATTTGTTCAGTGATGAAAAGATTTGCAAATCTGATCTGTTTTGGCATATATTACAAGAATTATGAAATAAAATTTCATTGCAGCTGTGCTTTGACGAGAAAATAAATTACAGTTAGTCATCCACAGCATGATATCAACATAGCTTTAAGGCCAATCATCATGAATGTTTTAGAAAAAATAGCTAATGAACTGGAGACTTTTAGTAAGTCTGAACGTAAAGTTGCCGAGGTTATTCTTTCTCAGCCCGCCACCGTCATTCATTCAAGTATAGCGGCATTAGCCAAACAAGCTAACATAAGCGAACCGACGGTGAATCGATTCTGTAGAAGATTAGATACCAAAGGATATCCTGATTTTAAGCTTCATTTAGCACAAAGTTTGGCTAATGGTACACCCTATGTAAATCGACATGTTGATGAAAATGATACTGCTGATGAATATACTGATAAAATATTTGAATCAACGATGGCCAGTCTTGAGCGGTCTCGTAAAAATTTAGACACCAGTGTGATTAACCGTTCAGTAGATTTACTAACTCAAGCCAATAAAATTTCATTTTTTGGTTTAGGCGCCTCCGCCGTAGTTGCCCACGATGCCCAAAATAAGTTTTTCCGCTTCAATGTTCCTGTTGTTTATTTTGATGACATATTAATGCAACGTATGAGTGCTATAAATAGCCGTCAAGGTGATGTTGTCATTGTTATTTCTCACACAGGACGCACTAAATCATTAGTTGAAGTCGCTAGTTTAGCAAAAGAAAACGATGCAACGGTTATTGGCATTACAACATCAAGCTCTCCTTTAGCTAAAGAATGTAATATTGTTTTATCAGTAGATGTTGCAGAAGACACTGACTTATACATGCCGATGTCTTCGCGAATAGCACAATTGGCACTGATTGATGTACTCGCTACAGGTTTTACCTTACGCCGAGGAACAAAATTTAGAGATAACTTAAAGAAAGTAAAAGATAGCTTAAGAAGCTCACGCTTTGAACGTAAAGATTAATAAATAGTATATAAAACATTAGCTATTTATTCGTTTATGTTCTGTCAAATGTTTGAGCAAAGTAACAATTAAATAGTTGAACCATTTCCATAATAAATTAAAGGTTAGAATTTAGATGTCTAGAAGAACCAAAATTGTTGCAACTTTAGGCCCAGCAACTGATGACAGAGAAACGCTTAAAGCAGTATTAGCCGCCGGTGTAAATGTAGTTAGACTTAATTTTTCTCATGGTATTCCACAAGATCATATTGATCGCGCAAATAATGTGAGAGAAATAGCAAAAGAGTTAGGGATATATGTTGGTGTTTTAGGTGATTTACAAGGACCAAAAATTCGTGTATCTACCTTTAAAAATGGACCAATTAAACTAGCCATTGGCGATAAATTTGAATTAGATGCGACGTTAGAAAAAGGCGAAGGTTGCCAAGAAAAAGTTGGTATCGACTATAAAAAACTCGTTCAAGACGTTGAGAAAGACGATATTTTATTGCTTGACGATGGCCGCGTACAATTAAAAGTATTAAGTAAGTCTGCAACATCTGTATTTACTGAAGTTACTGTAGGTGGCCCTTTATCTAACAATAAAGGGATAAATCGTCAAGGTGGTGGTTTAACAGCCCCTGCACTAACTGCAAAAGATAAAGAAGATATTATTCTTGCTGCTAAAATTGATGTTGATTTTCTAGCGGTATCTTTTCCGCGCGATGCCAGTGACATGCGCGAAGCACGCTTATTAGCACAAGAAGCTGGTTGTAATGCTCAATTGGTATCAAAAATTGAACGTGCAGAAGCAGTTAACGACGATAAAGTACTAGACGGAATTATTCTAGCATCTGATGTAGTTATGGTAGCACGTGGCGATTTAGGTGTTGAAATTGGTGATGCAGAATTAGTGGGTAAACAAAAGCACATTATTTTACGCTCTCGTCAATTAAACCGTGTCGTGATCACAGCAACACAAATGATGGAAACCATGATTGAGCAACCTATGCCAACACGTGCTGAGGTTATGGATGTGGCAAACGCCGTATTAGATGGTACAGATGCCGTAATGCTTTCAGCTGAAACTGCCGCAGGTAAATACCCTGTTGAAACTGTTAAGGCGATGGCTAATGTGTGTATCGGTGCTGAGAAACAACGTATCGTTAATACCTCTAACCACAGACTTGAAAAAGTGTTTAACGAAGTATCAGAAACCATTGCTCTTTCTGCCATGTATGCTGCTAACCATTTAGATGGTGTTAAGGCGATAATTTCATTAACAGAGTCAGGCCAAACAAGTAAGATAATGTCGCGTATTTCTTCAGGTTTACCTATTTACTCTTTATCTCGCCATCAAAAAACTCTTGGTAAAACAGCAATATACCGTGGTGTTTACCCAGTATTATTTGATTCAACAGAAACAAGTGATCAAAGTTTAGCGAATGATATTTTATCTGAGGTTAGTAAAAAAGGTAATTTGAAAGTGGGTGATAAAGTTATTCTTACCCATGGTGATTTAATGGAAACGGTAGGCGCTTCTAATACGTTAAAAGCACTTAAAGTTACTAAAGCTCACTTAAGCTAAGCTTAATAGTTATTGTTAGGATTTAGTTGATAATCAGTTATCTACTATTGATATTAAAAAGGCAGCTCAGGCTGCCTTTTTTGATGGTAATTGATTAGAGCGTGTTGATCTTTCAAGTGAGACTGCATGGATACAGAAGGCAGAGCAATTGCCGCGAACAACTATTAGCCATTCTTTATGGCTTGTTGGAGAAAAAATAGCGTCAGCAAAGATTAACTTGAAAGATTAACTTGAAAGATTAACACGCCCTACTTAAATTTACTGGTTGATAACACTTTTAACCTTGTCTTTATAGCTTCTGCTGACTTTTAATTCTTTCCCATTGGTTAATACTAAATAGTATTCACCATTTAATTGACTACAAAATTTTTCAATGTAGTTTTTATTGACTATGGTCGAGCGATGACTTCGAATAAATAATTTTGGATCTAAGTCCTGCTCTAGCTCTTTCATTGTTTTACGTAAAATATGGGTTTGATCTTTAGTATGAACGCACATGTAATCGCCAGCAGCATCAATCCAGACAATTGTTTTAACTGGAACACGTGTTACAGCGCCCGCATCTTTAATTGCTAAAATATCGGAATAAGCGGACAAACTCAGGTTTTCGTTGTTAGCCAGCTCACTTAATATTTGAGCGCTGTCGTTGCCTGTAACATCGCTCATAAGCCTTACTAATTTAGACTTATGAACGCTGTCTGCTTGGTTTTGGCACACTTGTCGAATTTTATTTACCGCTTGTGCTAAACGCGCTTCGTCAGCAGGCTTTAATAAATAATCGATAGCATGAACTTCAAAAGCTTTAATGGCATATTGATCAAAAGCCGTCACAAATATAATCATTGGCATTTTAAGTTGTTGATCAATAATTTCTTGGATCACTTGAAAGCCATTTAAGCCTGGCATTTGAATATCCAAAAACATAAGTTCAATGTTCTGGTTTTTAATTGCAGTTAACGCTTCTTTACCGTTCGAACATAATTGAACAATATTAATATCAGGATGGGCTTGTAATCGTATTGCTAAGCCTTTGCGCGCTAAGGGTTCATCATCAACAATGATTGTTGATAGTGAATTGACCATGGTTGATTCCCTCTAGAAAGTAATAACAACACCTATAATTCGTAAGGCATTCTTATACTTACTTTAACACCAGATGGACTATTATGGGAAACAACTAATGAAAAATTTTCTTGGTATAAAGCTTCTAATCGCTCTCTTGAGTTAACTAAGCCAACACCATTTTTACGGTGTAAGTTACCCTCTTTTATTTCAGCACCGGGGCCATTGTCACTCATTTCAATTAATAAATCTTGACCAAAATGATCTGCCCTTATAGTAATGGTTCCACCTGATTCTTGTACAGCAATCGCATATTTAATGGCATTTTCAGCAATGGGCTGTAAAAACATACTCGGTACTAATGCCTGTTTACAATTTTCAGGCACTTCAATTTTAACTTGTAATCGCTCTTCAAAACGGACTTTTTCGATACCTAAATAAAGCCCTAAAGCATGAATTTCATTCTCAAGGGTGACTTTCTTCATAGGATCTTTATCTAGAGAATACCGAAGAAATTCACTTAATTTAGTCACCATGCCATTAGCAACTGTATTATCTTTCATTAAGATGAGCGTTGAAATTGCATTGAGGGTATTAAACAAGAAATGTGGATTAAGCTGATATCTCAACATTTTTAATTGTGCTTGATGAGCTACAGCGTTGGCAGTTAGCACGTTTTGTTTTTCTTTTTGTAGCATTTGATAATACTTAAAGCCAAAGTACAGTACGCTCCAGCTTAAAATGATATAAAAAGACCAAACACTCGATTTAGTGTAATACAACAAAAACTCAGGCTTATAGCCGTGTTTATAAATTTCCCAATAATTAATATTCTTAACAATTTGCCATAATACCCCTGTAATATAGGAGGTAATAACAACAATAATCGCCATTTTTAAGGGGGGATAATTCCATATTTTTCGGTAAATATAGCGCAAAGGCACCGTAAGCAACCAACCGGCATAAGCATTCAAAAATATAATAACAACGAAAATATCTCTTAGCTCATGTAATAAAGAACCAAGATAGTGAACAAAAGCAAATCCCAACCAGCCGGCAGTATGCACCAGCCAGAACAAACGATTTCTGTTTTCAATTAAGCTATTCCAATTCACAAATACAGCCATTACCTTTATTAAACTTCAATGATAAGTATGAGCTAACATAATGGATAGCGCATCACCTTTAAACGTGAGATTTCAGCGGTCTATCTCATTTTACTTGTTAGGCTATAGCTAACAAAATGCAGTTTATCAAAGCCAATAAACTGTTGATAAGCTTTCTCGACAAGCTGACTGTCTTGTTTACGAACCCCCTCTTTTAAATACCATAACCCATTGATAATAAAACATAACAACAAGTAACGCGTAACTAAATCTAATGATAACCATACACTTTCTGTATGCTTTTCTTGGTAAATTTTAAGGCAGTTATCAATTATTTTACCGCTACTATTTGCTGCTAAAGTTAACTCGTTAACAGCAATCATCATCGCAATATCGAACTCAGCATCCGCTAAACATGAACATTCAAAATCAATTATCCACGGTTTGTCAGTTAATATAATATTGGAAAAATTAATATCACCATGACAAACCGTTGAAGAGCCAATGTGTAACTCTTGACTGAGTTGTTCAATAATTTTTTGGATAAGGCATTGTTGTTCAGAGGGTAAATGACTAAGCAAAGGGCTTATAATATTTTGTGGTTTTAAGGTTGTAAGGCTTGCAGGCACCAAATCAGGATGTAATTGTTGATGACATTGAACCATCAATTCAATACTGTATTTCACCTTTTCTTCAATGGAGATGTTCGCAGTTAACAACGACTGCCCCTCTAAATACTCATAAATTTGCCATTGATGGCTGTTATAAATTAATTGGGGGGTGTTTTTTAAAATACTCGAAACATCAAAGCCGTCTGTAATCGTTTCATTATGCTGATAAGTTGTTAAACGTTTGGCAAAAAAAGTGCCTTTCTCATCTAGGACTTTATAGCATTCGTGGCTATAACCTTGCTCTATTTTTTCTAAAGAAATAATTTTATTTAAGCAAGGTAAGCAATTAAGTTCATCAATAATTGTTGGCATATGGCTAAGCGGTATCTTGCCCTTGCTGACAAAGGGGAAGTTGCTGCTGCTGATAGTTTTTACGCCACTGAAAATAACCGTAAGTAGCTAATACCACGTACAAACCAAACAATACCGCAGTGGGAGTTAACCCTTTTTCAATATAAATATATATTGATACGAAATCAATCACTACCCAATATAGCCAGTTTTCAAGTATTTTTTTAGTGACCATAAATGTCGCAAATACTGCAAATACGGTTGTTGCCGCATCAAAATAAGGGAAGTCAGCCTGCGTATAATTTGCCATTAACCAACCGAGCAGTAAGGATGTAACTGACAATAAAACAATAATATAAACATGGGTTTGTAGTGCCCAAGTTTCGATAATTATCGTATTGTTTGGTGTTTTATTTTTATCATTAAGGTTTTTCTGAGAAGACGCATTGGTATCATTATCTATCTGTAAGACTTTATTAGCCTTATTGCTATTGGTAGCTTGTTGCCAACAATACCAGCCGTAAACAGCCATAACCATATAATAAACTTGCAGAAGGCTGTCCATCAATAAATACACATCATAAAAGATCGCGGTATATAATATGGTACTAATAAAAGCAGCTGGCCAGCACCAAATATTACCTTTTGCCGCTAAAATGACATACATTAAAGCCATAAAAACAGCAATCAGTTCTACCAGTGGTAACTGGCTAAAATAGGTAAAGGTTTCTGTCATTAACTTTCTTCTTTTATACAATCTTCTTCATTTTGCACTTCACTGCGGTCGCCACCAATAAATTTACACACAAAAACCGCAGCGTTTAAACTTTGATGAACTTGTTTAATTTCAGCCATTACATGATTGGTGGCTAGATCATAATCGCCAAATACTTGAGTGCTCATGCCATTTGTGACCACCTGTAGCCCATTAACAGATCGTAATCTTTTAATAAAAGCCCAGATTTCAGTTTTAAACTTCTCGTGCGCTAAAGGGTATAAACTTATTTCAATTGATATTTTCATGCGAATATTTCACCTATTCAATACGTTAACTAATCCCTAGTGAATAATTTGGGTTGTGTTGCCACCTCCTTGTGGCTATGCAATTAATGACATCTGTACGTTTTAAAACAAGCTCGCACTTATGTTTACTAGAAAACTAGAACTGATAATCTAGAGTTGCACCAATGACCATAGGCTCTGCATATTGCTGATAACCTTTAGCTGTATAACCATCACGGGGATCATTACCAAAATAAAAGCCGCGATTAGTATAATCTTCATCTAATAAATTACGTGCCCACACTCTAATTTGCCAGTTTGATTGCATATAACTAACTGAAGCATTAGCTAAAGTAACTGAGTCAGATTTTTGATTATGGCTATCAGAGAAATAAAATTCATCTTTGCCGTCAATACTTAAATTAACTAACCATTGCTCTGTAACATAATAGTTAACGCCTAAATTAAATTGATAGTTTGGCGCATGCGCTTGTTCTCGTCCTGATAAGTTATCACCTTCAGCATTGATAAAATCGGTAAACTCAGTATTAAGTAAGCCTAATGCGCCATACAATTCAATATTATCTGTAATATTCCAAGCACCATCAATTTCAACGCCTTTATTAACACCTTTGGCAGCATTGCCTAAATAGTCAATAAACTCAGCACTACCATCAGGGCGGACATTGGTTGAAGATGTTTTAACTTGAACATCTTCGCGGTTCATGTAAAAAACAGCCGTGCGTAAATAGGCTTTGTTATTTAATAAGTTAACTTTATAGCCGACTTCATAATTAATAACAAATTCCGGTTCAAATTCACGTAAATGATCAGGCAAACTGCCATCAGTATTAACGCCTCCTGTTTTATAACCGCGGTTGATAGACGCGTAAAATAAATTATCGTTATTCAATTGATAAGACAATACAAGCTTTCCGCCAACCATAGTATCTGTCGGGTCGAAACTTAACTGTTCAGAATTTAAATAATCGGCTTCACGTTGTTCAACCCTAACACCCGAAATTAAGCTCAGTTTAGTGGTTAACTGGCTGTCAAATTGGGCATAGGCTGCGTAAGTATTAGTGTCAAAGTCAGATGAAAAATCATTTGTAAAATAAGTATACTGTCGTAATAAAGATTCATTATCTTGTTTGGCGTATAAGCCAACTGTCCAGGCGGTAGTATTGTTGAAAATATTATGATTAGCTTTTGAAACTAAACGCGCTTCACCTGTTACAGTTTCACGATCTCGGTAATAGTAATCAGTAGATGAATAATCCCCGTAAGGGCAATCATTTATCTGACAAAGCGTTTCATTGCTCCAATCTTCATCATAGCCGTAAGCTAAATCAGAATCGGCGTAGCTGATAATTCCGATTAACTCGAATTGATTAAACGCATCGTAAGTAAATTTACTACTAAAAGCTGTCGTTTCTTGACGATCAAAACCTGGTTGATCTGAAAGTGTTTCACGTGTGTTATCTAACGAAAAGGCGTCGTAACCACTGTCAAAGTTGAAATGTGTTAAGGCAAGATCAATGGTTAAGTTATCACTAGCTTGAATTGCCAACTTACCGCGCATCGTTAATTCATCACGATTATTGGTATCATCTTTTCCTAAATAACTATTTTCGATAAAACCATCACTTTGGTATTGTTCAATAGCGACACGGTAGTTAATAGCATCATTGGCAGGTCCAGATAAAACAATACCACCGCCTATACTGCCGTAATTTCCTGCAGTTAATCGCAATGAACTTTCAAATTCATCAGTAGGAGCATTCGTGGTAATATTTATTAATCCCGCCATGGCATTCGCGCCAAATCGTGTCCCTTGTGGACCACGGTAAACTTCGGTTTGTGCAACATCAAAAGTGGAAGCGATACTGCCAATCCCGGTAAAGTCGATATCGTCAATCACTAAACCAACAGAGGGGTTGATCGGCTCCTGAAATTGACTACGTTCACCAATACCGCGTATTTGATAGTAACGCGCTCTTTGTGTACCACCTGCAAAATTAACATTTGGGGTGACTGCAATAATTTCTTCTAAGTTTTGCGCATTTCGCTCTTTGATATCATCAGCATTTAATACAGATAAAGAACTGGGGATTTTTTGCAAATTTTGTTGACGAAAGTCACTGGAAACAACGATCACTTCATAATCAGTTTCGTTTTCTTGTTCATTAACTTCTTCGGCAACACTATGTGCTGAATACAAAATTAAGGCAGAGGCAATAGCAAATGATAAGGGGCTTTTTACAAAATTCATCTAGATCTCTATATTTCAAAATTGAAAATAATTAGGGATCCGGCACACGGAGGCTAGTTTACGCTTTTCACCATCCCTACGCCGGTATTATCCGGTTCAGGTTCAAAGGGTTTGCTAAGCATCTCAGTGAGTTATTATTTCTATCCTTAGATAAAAAAATTCACACCCCTTGGTTCGCGGCAAATTCTAGCAACAAGTAAACCAATGTACAAAAGAAATCGTCGATTTAGCCCTATTATGCTAGTTCTTAGCTAACATAGGGCCTAAAGGTTCTCCTCCGACTAAATGCATATGAATATGATAAACTTCTTGTCCACCATCTTTATTGCAATTCATTATTAATCGATATCCACTTTCATCAATCCCTTCTTCTTTCGCTAATTTTTTAGCTACGGTGAACATGCGCCCAAGGGAAAGTTCATCATTTTGGGTAACATCATTAATAGTAGGTATTAATTTATTAGGAATAATTAAAATATGGCTATTAGCTTGTGGACTAATATCACGAAAAGCAGTGACTAAATCATCTTGAAATAACAACTGAGTGGGAATTTCTTGTCTAATAATCTTAGAAAATATAGTTTCTTCTGGCATAGGTAATCTTTAATAAAAAAGTGTAATAGGGTTAGTTTAACGATTAATATCAATTAGCACAGTAAAAATTTAATACTTGTCGGGTTCAGTCATTAAAATTATATGCCTTTATTTAAGCCTATCTACAGCACTGCCAACCCCTTTCATTCCTTGATTAATTTCTAAAAAGATCCCATCGACATGTGAAATATGTTCTGTACCTGTTTGTGACTTTTGTTGTGTTTCAACAATATTTTTAGAAAGTGCGCTAGATAAAGCCGCATTATTTTTAACGACTTCCGTAATTTCAGAGGTAGAAGCACTGGTTCTAGCTGCTAATTGCCTTACTTCATCAGCTACAACTGCAAACCCCCTGCCTTGTTCACCTGCTCTGGCAGCTTCTATTGCAGCATTTAATGCTAATAAATTAGTTTGATCGGCAATGGCAGAAATAGTATTAACCATATTACTTATTTTAACGGATTGCTCATTTATCGCTGAAATATCTTTTGCTACTATTTCAACATTTTGGCTAATTTCATCCATAATTGAAACGCTTTGTGCTAGCACTTCTTTGCCTTGCTCGGATACTTGCTCAGTTTCAGTGACAGTAGAGTGAACAGCTTCCGATGCATTTTTAATATCAGAGATACGCTCTGTAACATCCGTGGCAAATTTGACTATACGAATTAACTCACCATTAATATCAACAATAGGGTTATAACTCGCTTCTAACCATAATACATTACCATGAGCATCTCTTCGTTCAAACAAGCCTTGTACAAAGTCACCATGATTTAACTTAAGCCACAGTTGTTTATATTCAAGACTTGCTACCAACTCAGGCGAGCAAAACATTTTATGATGGCCTCCCTGAATTTCACTTAAACGATAGCCTGTAGTACTTAAAAAGTTATCATTAGCTTCAATAATAGTGCCGTCTAATTCAAAAGAAATAATTGCAGTTGAACGATCTAGCGCCTTTAAAATACCACTTTGAATGTTAGATTTTTCAATGAAATCAGTAATATCCGTGGCAATTTTTACCACAGAATGTATATCGCCGTCATCGTTTCTAACTACGTTATAACTAGCCTCAAGCCAAAGTGGGCTGCCATCCTTTTTTATACGGAAAAAACGATCACTAACCGATTGTCCAGATGCTAACTGCTGCCAAAATTGATGATATTCACTCGATTTACTGTATTTTTCATCACAAAAAATTCTATGATGCTTACCTTTAATTTCCTCGAGGGTATATCCTACGGTAGTTAAAAAGTTATCATTGGCGTCTAAAATAATGCCTTCAGGGGTAAACTCAATAAATGCTTCTGTTTGCTTTAAACTCTCAAATATATGGTAGGAATTGTTCTCTTTTTGTTGTTGAACTGAGCAAGTATTATCGACAACAGCTTTATTAAAAAAGTAGCCCATAAATCATCCTTGTTTTAAAAATGTGGTTGGTGGTGACAGACTGTTAATTAAACTTAGTAATTAAGTCCATAAAAATATATTCCAATAAATACATTAACCTATATTTAGAGATTTACAATAAAACTGTTCACTTTTGTACTTATATACAATTTTAAAATAGGTTATATATTCACCAATGTAAATAAATTATTATCATAAATTTGATAAACATTTAATCGTTACTTGCGACAGATCACAGTTGATTTTTTTCTATTATGTTTTAATCATCTTCAAATTAACTATAGTTGATACATTTATAGTATTTAGTTTATTTAACTTGTTTATATAAATACTCTTTTAATGATAAAGGAATAAAACATGACAGACTTAATACCAGATGATATTTGCCCCAAAAACCAAGACTTACGCGAATACACGGATCAATTAAGGCACAAACATGCCATCGTTAAAAATATTGCCAATGAATGGGTGTTACTTAAGCACGCTGATGTTGTTATCGCTGCCCTTGATCACTATAGCTTTTCTAGTAATGTTTCTCGTTACTTACAAATACCTAATGGATTAGACGGTGAGGAGCATAGTCAATTTAGGGAAATTATTGATCGGTATTTAACACATGATGCTTTACTCCCCTATATTATTGCCTTTGAAGAAACAGCCGAAGAATTAATGCAAGGATTACCTAAAAATAAGACGCTTGATGCAGTAACCGATATTGGCGCAGTATTCGCTGTTCGTGCTCAGTGCGCATGGTTAGGCTGGCCCAAAACATTAGAACCAGAGCTCTTAGTTTGGATGAAGGAAAATCACGCCGCAACTCGTTCTGGTGATAAAGCATTAATGGCAAATGTGGCTGAACAATTTGATAATATTATCCGTAGCGTTATTGAGCCTAGACGAAAACAAACTTATCAAGGAAGTGATGATGTAACGAGTCAGCTTTGCCGAGAGAAAATCAATGGCCGACTAATTTGTGAAGCTGAATTAATTTCTATTTTACGTAATTGGACAGGAGGAGATTTAGGCTCGATAGCATTGTGTGTTGGGGTAATTGTAGCCTTTCTAGCAAATAATCCAGACATAACAGTCAAACTACGAACAGCTGGAAACGATGAAATAGATGCAATCATTAATGAGATCTTACGCCTTGACGATCCCTTTGTTAATAATCGGCGCATTACCACTTGTCCAGTAAACATCGCTGGACATAACATCCCAAGTGGTGAAACAGTTAAACTAAATTGGACCTCTGCTAACCGAGACGAAACGGTGTTCGAGCAAGACAAGTTTGATCCTGACAATAATGCCTCTAATAACCTTGTTTATGGTATTGGAAAACATGTATGCCCCGGACGGTTGCTCGCAACTTGGGAATTAAGAATTGCGTTAAAGGCATTACTTGCAAATGTTCAGTCAATACATTGTTCAGATGAACAAGCATTTCAAAGAGAAGTTGCACCGGTAGGCGGTTACAACCAAGTACCAATAATTATTAGTTAGCAAAAAAAACAGGGCATTAAATGCCCTGTTTTATCACATATTAAGTAATTAAAACTTCTTTAATGGTCGTTAATCTTCTTCCACTAATGTCATTAATGAAGTATTACCACCTGAGGCTGTGGTATCCACACTAATGGTTTTTTCCGTTAATAAACGTTGAATTAAATTATCCATATACTCTGAACTAATGACAGGTAGTATTGCGCCTTGACGCTCTGCCAGTTTTTCGCTGAAGAAGTGTTTACGATCACATAAACTATCAACAACAATACCCGACAAAGATGGATGAACTAACATCGTTGATAAGTGGCACAAGCGAGCCACTTGAAACACGTTTTCATCTTGTCCAGTGGTTAAAAACTTATCTCTAAAGGCAATTGCTTCTTCATAAAACAGATCTGAAACAACAGTAATGACCGTATTTCCCGTTGCTAAAGCCGTTACAATAGAGAGTAACCAGAAGTGAAAAGATACATTTTTATCCGCAAAACAAATAATAGTACCGCGATTTTCTAAATACAGAACATTTGACTCACCCGTTGGACCCGGCAAAAATGTCGGTTTTTTCAAACGTTTTTCAATACTAATTAATTGTGAACGAGCTGAGGTTAACGTTCGATTTAAATCGTCAGCTAAATCATCAACAATATCGACATGTGCAATTTTGGCTAATAGTTGACGTACGCTAGAAATACGTGTGTTTAGCTCAGTTAAGCGCCAATCTTTTTCTGCCGCATTGGCTCTGTTCATAAACAGAGTGGCTTCAATCTCAACTTGCTCACCACCATCTAAGGCTTCTACTTGTGAGGGAAGTAAATTAAATTGTTCGGCATCTGGTGTCGCTTTTTCCTTAACTAAACGACTTAAATAATTTGGACCACCTGCTTTAGGTCCTGTGCCAGAAAGTCCTCGACCGCCAAAAGGTTGTACACCAACAATAGCACCAATCATATTTCGGTTGATGTAAATATTACCTGCGCGTGATAATTTTGCTAAATCAAACGCACGCTGTTCAATACGAGTATGAATACCCATAGTTAAACCAAAGCCTGTACCGTTAATTTCGTCGATAACGTTTTCAATATCACTACCTTTAAAACGAACAACATGAACACACGGACCGAATACTTCTTTTTTCAATACGCTAATATCAGCAATTTCATACAACCGTGGCGCAAAAAAGAATTGCTCATTGGTTAATACATCTGAGGCAATTTCACATTGATATAACAACTTACCGTTATCTTGCATATATTCACTATGAGCATTAAGTGCATCAAGTGCCTTTTGATCGATAACCGGTCCAATATCCGTACTTAAATTTTCAGGATTACCTACGTGCAACTCTGCTAATGCGCCTTTAAGCATAGTAATTACGCTATCAGCGATATCTTCTTGTAAAAATAATACTCGCAGTGCTGAACAACGTTGACCAGCAGACTGAAAACCTGAAGAAATAACGTCGTCAACTACTTGCTCTGGTAAAGCAGTCGAGTCAACAATCATGCAATTTTGGCCGCCGGTTTCAGCAATTAATGGTACTTGGTCACCGCCACGTTCCGCCAAGGTTTGCGAGATTACAGTGCCTGTTTCTGTTGAACCTGTAAACATCACCGTTTGAATCCGCTCGTCAGGGATAATAACGCTACCAACTTGTGAGCCACGAGCGATAACAACTTGTACAACCCCTTCAGGTAAACCTACAGACTTCATTAATTCAATGGTGCGCAAGGCAATTAAACTTGTCTGTTCAGCAGGCTTTGCAATTACTGTATTACCTGTAGATATCGCAGCAGCTATCTGTCCTAAAAATATTGCTAATGGGAAATTCCATGGGCTGATACATAAAACAACGCCACGAGCTTCCAAACGTTCATCTGCTTCAAGATCAATCGCTTTTTGTGCATAATAACGACAGAAATCTACCGCTTCTCTTACTTCATCAATACCATCTTGAGCAATTTTACCTGCTTCTTTAATACAAATAGCAATTAACTCATCAGTATGGCGCTCTAATATATCCGAAACACGACATAATAGAGCAGCACGCTCAGATACAGGCGTAGCAGACCAAGAAGCAAAAGCATTTTGCGCGGACTCGATCATCGTCAGCATTTGGTCATTATCATGGTGATGATGGAAACCGATTATTTCACTATGATTTGCCGGGTTTTTAACCGCACTTGCATCTGCTGGAATGTCATTAACATTACATTGATGCTCCGTAAACCAATTATCGAGTGATTCTTTTAATGGCGTGATCACATTAATGTCTGTTAAATCAAGTCCTTTAGAGTTATCGCGTCCTTCCCCTTTAGCGTCATGATATAAAGCGATAGGTTTAATGATTTGATTATTGTATTTGTCTTTTAAGCGCTGAGTTTTTTCAACGGGATCTTCTAACAGTGATTCTACAGGTTGAGACTCATCAACAATAGCATTTACAAAAGATGAGTTAGCGCCATTTTCTAATAAGCGGCGTACTAAATAAGCTAATAAATCTTCATGCTGACCAACAGGTGCATAGATACGACATTGAATGCCTTCACCTGCCACAATTTGATCATATAAAGAATCTCCCATGCCATGTAAACACTGGAATTCAAACCCTTCTTTATCATCACCAGCTAATTCAACAATTGTCGCTGCAGTATAGGCATTATGTGTCGCAAATTGCGGATAAATCGTGTCTCGGTATTCTAATAACTTATTGGCACAAGCATGGTATGAAACATCCGTTGACGATTTACGGGTAAAGACTGGGAAATGCTGATGGCCATCTTTTTGGGCATTTTTAATTTCACTGTCCCAGTAAGCACCTTTTACTAGGCGGATCATCATTTTACGATCAACACGTACTGTTAAATCACGCAACCAATCAACAACAAAAATAGCTCGTTTTTGATACGCTTGTAAGGCGATGCCAAAACCGTCCCAGTCTCCTAAATCTTTATCACTAAATACCGCTTCAATAATATCCAAAGAGATATCTAAACGCTCAGACTCTTCTGCATCAACGGTTAAACCGATGTTATATTTTTTAGCTTGTAAACACAGTGCTTTAAGTTTCGGTACAATTTCAGCCATAACACGATCTTTGTGGCTAAATTCATAACGTGGGTGAATCGCTGAAAGCTTTACTGAAATACCCGGCACTTTACGCGGATTATTTTTACCTGAGGCTAATGATACCTTACCAATAGTTTCTATTGCATCTTGATATGCTTTTAAATAACGCTCGGCATCACGCATAGTTCGCGCGCCCTCACCTAACATATCGTAAGAGTATACATAACCTTGTTGTTCTTTGGTTGCCGCACGTTCTGTTGCTGCAACAATTGTTTCGCCCATAACAAACTGTTTGCCCATAATTTTCATGGCATAGTTCATCGATTTACGAATAACTGGTTCGCCTAAACGACCAATAGTTTTCTTCAATAAACCAAAGCTGTCTTTTGCACGTCTATCACTATATTTCACCATAGAGCCAGTGATCAGTAATCCCCAAGACGATGCATTTACAAATAATGATTCACTACTACCTAAATGGCTACTCCATTGACCTTGAGATATTTTGTCACGAATTAATGCGTCTTGAGTATGCTTATCTGGTACACGTAAAAGTGCCTCTGCCAAGCACATTAATACAACACCCTCTTCACTCGACAAAGAATACTCTTGTAATAAAGCATCAATTGCACCATTACCTGATTGGTCTTGGCGAATTTGCAGTACCATTTTACGAGCTCTTTCCCAAGCCCTACTTCTGGCACTCACATTAACTTCAGCTAAAGGTAGAATATGATCTACGGCTATATTTTCATCAATACGATAAAATTCACGAATTTTTTGACGGATTGTGCAATCGGTAATAAACGAACCAGTAAAAAGCATGTGCTTGCCCTAATAATAATTAAATAGTAATGGTTACTATTTTGAGTTAATTACAATGAAATTTATTTGCGCATCTTAATCCAATAATTACTGAATGTCCTACTAAATATTCCGTTTAAACAGAATTTATTTCGGAATTAATCATAAGTAACAGTATTTTTACTTTTATTAATGTAAACCTAGCTAGAACTGCACATTAATTAACCACAGATAAAAAGCTAAAATATATTTATTCTGAATTAATGATGACGATAAGCACTTTTATCATACCTTTGTAAGGCATTGCAATTTCACTGTGAGCAATGTGAGTCGCTTTAGGTAAAACTTTAACCAATAGAATAAATTTATTAAAAAAATATATTGATAAAACAGAAAGATAAATAGATTGTTGAAAGTAAATGAATATGAAAAATTTGTTCTAATATCAGTGAAATAATACCTGAAAAAATAATACTCAATTTAAACGAGCGATTGGCTATTTGGAATAGGCTTATTTACATGTAAATAAGAAGTATCAATAAATTTGAGTTGGTAAGGGATTTTTATGAATTTTTACGAATACGTTAATCTTTATAAAAATGCTAAATATCAATAAAAATTAAAGATGGTACCCGGAGACGGACTTGAACCGTCACGCTCTATGAGCGAGGGATTTTAAATCCCTTGTGTCTACCAATTCCACCACCCGGGCATCGGATAAGTATTTTTATAGTAGGCTTGGTACCTACTGATTTTATTATTTCAAATAATAAAAATGGAGCGGCTAACGAGACTCGAACTCGTGACATTCACGTTGGCAACGTGATGCTCTACCAGCTGAGCTACAGCCGCTTCGTAGAGTTATAACTAAATTAATAAAAAGTAAAGATTGGAGCGGCTAACGAGACTCGAACTCGTGACATTCACGTTGGCAACGTGATGCTCTACCAGCTGAGCTACAGCCGCTTCATTTTAACTTAATACAAATTTTATTTACCTGTATGTGCCAACATACATTCATTATCCAACTTATAACGTTATAAATATAAGTGGTACCCGGAGACGGACTTGAACCGTCACGCTCTATGAGCGAGGGATTTTAAATCCCTTGTGTCTACCAATTCCACCACCCGGGCATCGGATAATTATTTTTTATAGTAGAAATTGGTTTCCTACTTCTTAGTCTTGAAACTAAGTCCATTTACATCCACAAAATAAATTATGGAGGCGGGTCCCGGAGTCGAACCGAGGTCCACGGATTTGCAATCCGCTGCATAGCCACTCTGCCAACCCGCCGTTCATTTTATTATTGCCTATGATAAATCATAGACTAAAAAAATGGAGCGGCTAACGAGACTCGAACTCGTGACATTCACGTTGGCAACGTGATGCTCTACCAACTGAGCTACAGCCGCTTTATTGCGTTGACTCCCTGCCAACTGGAAACGCATTTTACATTGATATACTTGGGAGTCAACACTTAAATATCAATTTTATTTTGACTGCTTAAAAAGCATCTAATTTGCTTATTTTTTAGCTGACAAAGGCTTTTTTTGCTTATTTTTCAACCTTAAGTTCAGGCCATGCGACTTTAAAATAAGATAACATCGACCAAATAGTGAGGATTGTTGCAACAAAAAATAAAATATATGCCAGTCCCATTAAAATTTCATAAGGCAAATCAAACAAAATTAAAGGAATATCATAATCAGGGTGCCAAATTAAACCTTGTAAAGACAACATTTGTGCAAAAGTTTTATATTTTCCCATATCAGAAACGGCAATTTCATTTCTTTTGCCTCTAGAAGACATAAATTCTCGTAAGGCACTAATGAAAATTTCTCGAGCAATCATTAATACCGCAGGAATTGAAATCCACCACACCTGATAATCTTGTACAATAATAATTAATGCGGCTACTACCATTAATTTATCAGCCACGGGGTCTATAAAAGCCCCAAAAGAAGAAGATTGATTAAGTTTACGCGCGAGGTAACCATCGAGGGCATCACTAACGGAGGCTAACCAGAAAACTAAAAATGCACCAAAGTGATTCCAAGAAACAGGTAAGTAAAAAACAATGATAAAGATTGGGATTAAAATAATCCGAAATAAGGTAATTTGATTTGGAATTGTCCACATAGGTGATTAACTACTATTTTTAGTGATGGTTAAGGTATATTCATTAATTCTTTTTATTATCAATGAACCCAGAATAAAGTGCCTAACCTTTTTAAGACATTTTACACAGGTTCATTGTTAGTTGTCATGCTCAATTATCGTGTAATGCATCATAAATAACTTCTGCCAACACTTTATTAATACCAGGAACTTTTTCTAAGGTTGCGCGATCAGCCTGTTGTACTTCTTGTAACCCACCTAAATACTTTAATAATGCTTGTCTTTTTTTTGCACCAATTCCAGGTATAGATTCAAGTGTTGATTTTTTACTCGCTTTTTGTCGCTTAGCTCGATGGCCTGTAATAGCAAAGCGATGAGACTCATCACGGATATGCTGAACTAAATGCAATGCCGGAGAAGTACCTGGTAATGAAATTAATTGATGGCTACCTCCTAATATTAAGGTTTCCAGTCCAGGCTTTCTCGACTCCCCTTTCGCTACACCAACTAATAAAGGTGTTCGAGATAAATTTAATTCAGCAAAGAATGTTTCAGCTTTAGCTAATTGACCTTTCCCCCCATCAATAAAAACAATATCAGGTAATTTATCATCTGCCTCTACATTACTATCTTTACCTAACTTGCCGTAGCGTTTGTTTAAAGCAAAATCCATGGCAGCATAATCATCGCCAGGGGTTATTCCGTGAACATTGTAACGGCGATAATCACTTTTTAACGGACCTTCTTGATTAAAGACCACATTAGAAGCAATAGTTTGTTGTCCCATGGTATGACTTATATCAAAGCATTCAATACGATTAATGCCGTTAGACAGTTCAAAAACCTCATTAAGTGCAACAAATCTTGCTTGCATAGATTCTTTATGACTATTACGAGACACCAATGCTGTTTCAGCGTTTGTGCAAGCTAATTTTAAATATTGTGCTCGTTCTGTGCGAACATTAACGGATATTTTTACCTCATGCTCTGCTTGTTTTGTTAATAAGGCAGCTTGTGAATTTAATTGCTCAAAGTTTTCTTGAATGACTATTTCTTTAGGAATTGCACCATGTAATGTATCGTCAACCAAATAATGTTGGCCAATAAAAGCTTCAATCAAATCGCTGTTACTGGTTTCACTTGGGATACTTGGAAAATAACTTTTACTGCCTAATATCTTATGATCACGAATAAACAATAAATGAATACAAACTTGAGATTTAAAACGGTAAAAACCAACAACGTCCATTTCAGAAGCTAAGCCACTAACAAATTGTTGTTGCTGCACCTTACGCAAGGTTGAAATTTGATCACGATATTTCGCGGCTTTTTCAAAATCCAAAGTTTTGCTTGCCTGCTCCATATTGTTAACAAGTACATCGATAACGTTTGAGCTTTTACCTCTTAAAAATAATTTAGCTAATTTAACTTGTTCTTGATAATCGTCTACTGTAATTTTATCGACACAAGGTGCTGAACAGCGGCCCAATTGATGCTGTAAACAAGGACGACTTCGAGCACGATAATAACTATCTTCACATTGGCGTAATGGAAACAGTTTCTGCATTAAACGAAGGCTTTCCCAAACAGCACCAACCGAAGGATAAGGGCCAAAATACTCCCCTTTGATTTTTTTACCACCTCGATGCAAGCCTAATTTAGGATGACGATGATCGGTAATCAATAAATATGGGTATGACTTATCATCTCGTAATAAAATATTATATTTAGGTTGATAACGCTTTATATAATTATTTTCTAAAATTAATGCTTCACCTTCTGTATGCGTTACGGTGACATCAATTGCGGTAATTTGTTTAACTAACGCTTTCGTTTTAACACTCGATACATCTTTTCTAAAGTAACTTGTTAAACGCTTTTTAAGATCTTTTGCTTTACCAACATAAATAACAGTTTGCTTGTGATCAAACATTCGATAAACACCAGGATGGTGAGTAACCGATTGAAGAAAAGCTTGGTGATCAAAAGAAGGGGTTGATACTGGAGATAATGGTTTTTCTTGTTCAGCCAATGGAAGCACTCATATTTTGAGATAATGCATAGACAAAGTCTCTACGCATTAATTTATAATTTTTCTGTATTTAACATACCATGTCGAATAGCTAGGTGAGTTAATTCGACGTCATTTCCCACATGAAGTTTTTCAAACATACGATATCGATAGCTATTAATAGTTTTAGTGCTTAAATTAAGTTGCACCGAAATATCTGGTACTTTTTCACCCCGAGTGATCATTAACATAATTTGCAGTTCACGTTCTGACAAATCGTTAAAAGGGTTATCTTCAGCAGACTTAAACTGATTAAGCGCCATTTGTTGAGCGATATCTGCTGGTAAGTAACGTTGACCACTATTAACTGCGCGAATAGCATTAACCATTTCGTCAGGGCCTGTACCTTTAGTTAAATAGCCAGACGCGCCCATTTGCATTACTTTTGTAGGGAAAGGATCTTCGCTATGGACAGTTAATACAATAACTTTAATGTCTGGAGAATATCTAATAATTTTTTTAGTGGCTTCTAAGCCACCTATACCCGGCATGTTCATATCCATTAGCACAATATCAGGTTCGCATTGGCGACAAAACTTAACCGCATCTTCACCGGTTTTTGCTTCGCCAATGACTTTCATGCCCTTAACTTCATCAAGTATTTTACGAATACCAGTACGAACTAATTCATGATCATCAACTAAAAGAACATTTATCAATGAAATATCACCTTAAATTTTGGAAAAATACATCTGCATTGGAAAATAATAACTAAGCGCAAATAAATAAGTGTTATTAGCATCAGGCTAATCAAACGCTAGAATATAGTGGATTGTGTTTTAAAACAATCGAATTAAAAACTTAACGAATTAATATTTATTGTCATTTAACCATGAATTAAGCAAACCAATTTGACCATTTTTATAGGCCGCGTAAGTTAACCTAACGGCATTACTTAAAATAACACTGTCAGACCATTGAGTTTGCTCGGCTATTAACTTGTAACATACTAATGCCTCTTCAGATAAATAACCGCGCATTTCTTTCATACCTCGTTCTTTTTGGCGTTCTCGGTATTTTTTTTGTTTTTCTGCATTGGTCATTGCTACTTTTTTCTCTGTCATCAATATTTCCTCAAATAGTAGTTACTGTTAACTAATATGGTTACGCATAACCAAAATAATAGCAATAAAAACCTATATTCAGCTATATATATCAATAAAAGTATGAGTTTTTAACTGTTCGGAGTTGTTTAGTGTACAAGTGTTCGCTAAAGTAGCCTTCTTAAATTTTTCTTATTAGCTGATAATCTTATTTATTGGGAATCGGCTAATGGTAATTAAGCTTACAGCAATAACTTTTTGGAACCCATAATGGAACAAAAGAACGCGTACACAAAAGAAGATCTTATCAAAGCAGGCACAGGTGAAATGTTCGGCCCTGGCAATAGCCAGCTTCCTTCTGACAACATGTTGATGATGGACCGAATTTTGACTATCAATGAAAACGGTGGTGAATTTGGTAAAGGCGAAGTCATTGCAGAATTAGATATTACTCCCGATCTATGGTTTTTTGACTGTCACTTTAAAGGTGATCCGGTAATGCCAGGTTGTTTAGGTTTAGATGCCATGTGGCAATTAGTCGGCTTTTATTTAGCATGGTCTGGTGGTCCAGGTCGTGGGCGTGCACTTGGCGTAGGCGAAGTGAAATTTTCAGGACAAATATTACCTACAGCTAAAAAAGTGACTTACAATATTACTTTTAAACGTGTGATTAAGCGTAAGCTTTTCATGGGTATTGCCGATGGTACAGTATCTGTAGATGGTCGTGTTATTTATACAGCGACTGATTTAAAAGTAGGTTTATTTACTGATACATCTAGCTTTTAATCTTATAAAAAAAGCTCGGTACACTTAAGGTATCGAGCTTATATTTATTTGTTAATAATACAATTATTAAGTTTTCTTATTTAATTAAGCCTTGCTGCCTATCTTCAATGGCCTCTCGCCATCCCCCTAACCATTCTGATTTTATTTCTAAATTTTGATATGGACAGTGATCTTTTGAACGTCCTGAAATTCCAGCTCGATAACCTTTTGAGTGCGCCCTATCTTGACGATCTCTTTTTTGCCTCTTCATCATTGCTATTGTCTCCATTTGTTCGGTCAAAATAACAAGTTAACAACCCATTGTTATCAACTTGCACTACTAACAAATAGACAACAGATTACGTTATTGCAATAACAAAATAAGCCGAAATAATTAAGGTATTGATCAAGCGATAAATTTAAATAAAAAGAAAGTACGCATAGCGTACTTTTTTAGTTTCCTAACAATGACCCGTCCTAAATAAGGTTGTCATGAATAAAACTTGGCAACGCCAAAATTAAGCATATCAATTACGTTTTCTAAAACGTCTGCTAACGCCTAAAACAAATAAAGTGAATAATGACAACCATCCAAGACTTGCACCTTGACGAACAACCTTACCTTCTTCTTCAGGTGTACAAACCACACCATCATCAGGCATAGGCTCAAGAGTTACAGCACGTACCACATCTTCCATTAATGGATCACCTTTATCATCAACCATTAACTCCCCTGTAGCATCACGACGTTGCACTTTATATATAGCTGAAGCTGAAATAACATTATCTTCGTTAATGTCTCTGGCTTCGATAATGCTGTATGGATTCGCACAGGTTAATAAGTCATTAACATCCGTAAAAACATCGTTATTAATATCATAAATAAAAGCGTGAGTTCTTCGTGGGTTTGACGAATTATCAGTGTGAGTTTCTACCTCACCTTCACCAACAATAAAGCCACTTTCATTAATTGCTCTTGCGGTACTTGATGAACTGTCGAAAAAGTCTGTCGGGAATACCATCTCCATTTCATCAGGATTTGTAGTATCAATATAATAGAACTTAGTACGTAACTTACCATTAATGGCTTTGGTGACATGACCTGTTGCTATACCTGCATTGTTAATATCATACGCACGTGAGTCAAAATCAGTATTATGATCTTTAGCAAAAGAAGTGACTTTGCCATCTTTAAATAACACAGCGTACAAACTTCTTCCTTGATTGGTTGATGGATCAGTTTCTTTTTCATCTACCCAACCATGAGAATAACCAACCACAACCCCTTCATCGTTAACCGCTTGGGCATAACTTTCATAAGAACGTGGGTCATCTTCGTGAGGAGTCACCAATAAACCTAAATTTTCAGTTAATGTTTCGCCGCTTGCACTAATGGTCGCTTGAAACGCTCTCACTTGATATGCACTCGTATTACCGTCATCGCGGTATGTTTGCGCACAAATGTTTTTAGGAACATCATCAAGAACATCAGGGTTATTACACCCATTCGAATCTGTTTCAGACTCAAGGTTTTCTTGAATATTTGGGTTCATTTCTGTACTCATAAAGCCAACCACAATTTGTGTTTCGCTTGCATCTAAAATACCTGAAACTCCCCCATAGTTTTTAGTAGGATCTGAGTTTTGTTCACTCGGTGGGATAATTGAGTAGACACTTGCTCCTCTGTCTGGGGAATAAAACCCTCGGCTAGAAAAGTCACTCCCCCAATAGGTAACAGTGTCACCATTACTGTTGACGAATTCTTGAGGAAGATAAGGAGATGAAGCCGTGCCGTATATCCAGCTACTACCAGTTATACCTTTCACTACATCGTAAGTTGATCGAGTTGGGCTATCTTCACCAGCAAAAGGTACGTCAAAAATTGGGATCTCTTCACTTGTATCACCAGAGTTTAACATCACCACAGTACCTTCAACTTCTTGATAAAGGTAATTGCCATTCTTAGTTGTTAACCACAATACCGTCCATGCTAAATCATTGGGTGTTGGGTTCCCAGCAACAAGTGCATCATAATCTTCAATTGGTTCTAACTCGTGCTCAACCAACTGATTAACAAAAGCATAGTTAACAATACTGATAAAATCATTTTCAGTAAGATATTGAAATTGAACAGGGAAATTATATACATTGGTGCCAGACAGTACCATATCACCTGCATTATTGGCATGTTGTGCATAAGTATACTTAACGCTAGCAACCCCTTTATCAATTACTTTATATGTTGCGGCGTTTACCATAGACATGGTCATAGCACTGGTTACTGAGAGTGCCAACATCGATTTTACAAATCTATTCATTAACTTCTTAACTCTTTATTGCGTAATACTTGGTATTAATGGTGTTAGTGATATTTTGATAACTTACCACTAACACTGCGTATTTTTAAATGTTGTAATGATTTTACCGCTCATCTAATTCTTGCCACCTTGCGTAGGTGACTTCGAGCTTTGACTCACTTTCTTGTAGCTGGTTCAATATTTTTTTAGTTACTTGTTCATCTTGGCTGAAAAAATCACCTTGATTAACTTGATCTTGTAGTGACTCTATTAACGTTTCCAGTGCGTCTATTTCATCTGGCAGTGTTTCTAGCTCTTTAGTTTCTTTAAATGTTAACTTTTTCTTTTGAGTAACTGTATTGTTTGACAATTGAACTTGTTGCTTTTCTTTTTTCGCTTTTTCAAGGGCACCGTCTTCAAGTGCTTTACGTTGTTGCGCTTTTTGCGCTAGATAACTATCAACATCATCATAACCGCCAACTATTTGATTAATTTGACCTGTTCCATCAAAGTACAGGCAGGTATTAATACAATTATTAACGAAGTCTCGATCATGGCTAACTAAAATAACGGTTCCAGCATAATTTGCAACAACTTCTTCAAGTAACTCTAAAGTTTCAATATCCAAATCGTTAGTCGGTTCATCGAGAATAAGTAAATTGCTTGGTCGCAAAAACAGTCGGGCTAACAATAGTCGGTTTTTCTCACCACCGGATAAAGCTCTTACTGGTGTACGTGCTCTTTTAGGGCTAAACAGAAAATCTTGAAGATAGCCAAGTACATGACGTGGCTTACCATTAACAATGACCTCTTGTTTCCCCTCACCTACTATCTCTTGAACGGTTTGATTAAGATCTAGTGCTTCTCTGTGCTGATCAAAATAGGCTATATCAAGATTAACCCCTGAGCGCATTTTCCCACTGGTAGGTTTTAACTTTTCCATTATTAATTTGATTAGCGTTGATTTACCTGTGCCGTTACCACCAATAAGTGCTAAGCGATCATTACGAGTAATCAATAAATTAAGTTTTTCGATGATGGTTCTACCATCGAAAGCAATAGATAAATCTTCTGCTTCAAAGACTAATTTTCCTGAGCGATCCCCTTGGGTGATCTTCATCGTACTTTGATTTCTTACTTCTCGTCGTGCTTTTCGCTCTAAACGAAGTTTTTCAAGTGCTCTTACTCGACCTTCATTACGGGTTCTTCTAGCTTTAATACCTTGACGGATCCAAACCTCTTCTTCTGCCAAGCGTTTATCAAATAGTGCGTTTTGTTGCTCTTCTACCTGTAAATCGTGTGCTTTTTGTTCAATGTATAAGTCGTAATCACCAGGATAGCTTTTTAGCTGGCCTCTATCTAAATCAAGGATACGTGTTGATAACCCGCGGATAAATGCCCTGTCATGGCTAATAAATATTATCGTACCAGCAAAATCTTTTAGAAATTTTTCAAGCCACAAGACACTTTCAATATCTAAATGGTTGGTCGGTTCATCAAGCAGCAAAATGTCAGGTTGTGTGACTAATGCTTTAGCTAAAGCCAATTTTCTTAACCATCCACCGGATAAATCTGAAATTTTCGCTTCTGCATTTAATGATAATGTACTCATTACTTGCTCAATCCGCTGTTCATCTTGCCATGCATTGGCTTGTTCGAGTTGCTCTTGAACCTTGCTCAGTTTATTAAGGTTTGTTTCTGATGGATTTTGAGTGACATCATGAATAATGGCGTGATAGCGACGTATTAAATCAGCATTTTCTTTAACACCTTCAGCAACATAATCAAAAACGCTCATTTCAGAAGATTCTGGTGGATCTTGCTCTAGCATCGCCATTTGCATTGTACTAGATTTTAAAATTTGACCATCATCTAAGGTTTGTCTATCCATTAATATTTTCATTAAAGTAGACTTGCCCGCACCGTTTCGGCCAACTAAACAAATACGCTCACCTGTTTGCACACTTAATTCAGCTTTGTTTAAAATTTTATCTTCACCAAAAGCAAGTTCTGCATTGGTAATTCTTAATAATTCCATAAATATAATTAACTTCTTTTATTGTTCAAACGTTTAAAATAGCTTGAACTGTTGGTAACTTTTTCAATTAAATATTGCGTGTTTAGTTTATTAGCTGGCTTACTTGTTCAGCAGTAAATGGCCAAAATAATTGGGTGTTTTCTTCACTTTCGTTAACGCATTCAAGCACAGGAATGTGGACACCATATAATTCTACTAGCTTGTCATCTTCAACAATATCAATAATTTGAAGCTGTTCATCTGGAATTAACAATTGACAAATTGCTAAAGCAAGTTCGCACAAATGACACCCTTCGCTACTGTATAAATTAAAATGTACTTTCATTAATATTATCCATTGAGTGAGCTATACGTTAAGATCTAACCAAAGACCAACTATTATGAATATGTTTGTTGCGCGCAAAATCTTTATCTCGGGTTTGTTCAGACATTGCTTTTACTTTTAAACCTAACTTATTCATAGCTTCCATATCCATTTTGAAATTACGTTTATTATTGGTGAAAATTATCTCACCCTTCTCCGCTAAAGCATTTAATGCATCAGTTATTAATGCAACATGATCACGTTGCACATCAAAGCTATCTTCCATACGCTTTGAGTTAGAAAACGTGGGAGGATCGATAAAAACGATATCAAAAGGTGTGTTTTTACTGGCATCAAAGTCCTTTAACCATTGTAAACAATCGGCTTGGACAAATTGATATTTATGACTAACCAGTTTATTTAACGTAAAGTTATCTTGTGCCCAGTTTAGATATGTATTCGACATATCTACAGTAGTAACAGAGGTTGCGCCATGCAAAGCAGCTTGTAAAGAAACTGAGCCTGTATAAGCGAACATATTTAACAGTGATTTATTTTTTGCCTTTTTCGCCACTATTTGACGTGTTTTACGGTGATCTAAAAACAAGCCTGTATCAAGGTAATCCCATAAGTTAACTTTTAACTGCGCACCGTATTCTCTTACGACAATCGATTGTTGCGATTTATCAACTTTTTGGTATTGATTACTGCCTTTTTGTTTTTGTCTAGTTTTTAAAACTAATTTGTCCGTGGCAATATTGAGCACTTTAGGCACCCAATAAATAACTTCTTGTAAGCGTTTTGCAGCTTTATCGGTATCTATACTCGATGGTGCGGCGTACTCATGCACCACAACATAGTCACCATAAATATCTACTGCGACATTATATTCAGGAATATCAGCATCGTATAAACGATAACACTCGATTTGTTCAGACTTTAACCAACCTATTAATTTTTTAATGTTTTTCGCTAAGCGGTTAGCAAAATCTGAATCTTGTTGTAAACCAAAATCAGTATTAGGGTTTACTGCATCCTTGGCTAACTGTTTATCATTGACTTCATATAAAGCAAACTGACAATCTAAGGGGCCATTTTTAAACTTATAACGTTTAAAACTAGAGAGTTTCAACATGGCTAACATATCAACATTCGCGGTTAAGATAGCTAAACGCCAATTTAAAAATTGTGATTTAAGGGTTTGTCCAAACACAACAAAATTTTCCACAAGTTCAGGTAACTCACCAATCCGTTCACCATAAGGAGGGTTAAATAATATCGTGCCTGATTTACCAAAATTATTATCTAAGGTGTTAATGTCTTTGCAAGAGTATTCAATAAACTGCTGTAGCTGAGCATTGCGAGTATTTTGTTGAGCAGTATTAATGACTCGACTGTCAATATCATTACCAAAAACTTTAACTTTTGTGAGTTCGTTTAACCCCTTTCGAGATTGCACTTTGGCACTATGAAATTGCTCTTGCCAGCATACTTCATCATGCTTTAACCAATGAGCAAAACCCCAAGAGTCTCTTTCAATACCTGGCGCTTGTTTTGCCGCCATAGAAACGGCTTCTATTAAAATAGTCCCTGAACCACACATAGGATCAAGTAAAGGTTTACTGGTGTCTTTTAACCAACCTGAACGCTGTATAATTGCTGCAGCTAAATTTTCCTTTAAAGGGGCGGCACCAGAGTTTTTCCGATAACCACGTTGAAATAAGCCGCGACCAGAAAAATCAAGATAAATAACCACTTGTTGACGTAACAAGCGAGCTTGAAAACGGATATCAGGCGATGACTTGTCTACAGAAGGTCTATCTATCCCTTGTTCGGTAAAGTGATCGACGACTGCATCTTTTACTGTTAAACCGCCAAATTGGGTATTACGGATTTCTTCACTGACACCAACAAAATCAATGGCAAAGGTTGAAAATGGGGAAAAGTGTTCAGCCCAATTGATAGAACTTGCACTTTTATATAATTGATCCTTATTATTCGCTTCCCCTTCGCCTAGCTTTAACATCACCCTTGTTGCCATGCGAGTCCATAATGAAATTGCGTAGCCTTTAGCAAGAGAGGCAGTAAAATAAACACCTTCTGGTTTTTGAGTCACTTGGTCACCACCAAGATCTCTGATTTCGTCAGCAAGGAGAACTTCTATGCCAGGTGATGTTAACGCTAAAAATTGATACATGTGAGTTTCCGAAAAATAATCGATTCTATATTATCTGCAAAAGATAGTAGAAATAGTGAGCGCGATTATAAACAAAGACACCGCTCACTTAAACAGTTAACTAATAAATGACGACTAATAGTTAGCGATACGGTGCGAAAAAACTAAAACGCGATAAATAATCCATCAAAAAGTATGTAATTGAATCGTTTAGCTGAACATTTGAGCGATTGAGAAATTAATTACTAAAACAGGTTGCAATCTTACAGTGGTATCCTTATTATACGCCTCGTTTTCAAGGTCATGTGCTTTGATAATAATTCTTACAATATGAATACAAACTATTGTGGCTTGTTTAAGATTTTCTTAAACCATTCGGACGCGGGATGGAGCAGCCTGGTAGCTCGTCGGGCTCATAACCCGAAGGTCGTCAGTTCAAATCTGGCTCCCGCAACCAATTCTTTAATATTAGAATTAAAATAAATATTGGCTTTCTTAGAGTTATCTAAGTCATTCGGACGCGGGATGGAGCAGCCTGGTAGCTCGTCGGGCTCATAACCCGAAGGTCGTCAGTTCAAATCTGGCTCCCGCAACCAATTCCTTAATATTAGAATTAAAACAAATATTGGCTTTCTTAGAATTATCTAAGTCATTCGGACGCGGGATGGAGCAGCCTGGTAGCTCGTCGGGCTCATAACCCGAAGGTCGTCAGTTCAAATCTGGCTCCCGCAACCAATTCTTTAATATTAGAATTAAAATAAATATTGGCTTTCTTCGAGTTATCTAAGTCATTCGGACGCGGGATGGAGCAGCCTGGTAGCTCGTCGGGCTCATAACCCGAAGGTCGTCAGTTCAAATCTGGCTCCCGCAACCAATCTATTTTCTTCTCATTACTTTCTACAATTTAACCGCTTACAAACTTATTATTAATTCCCTCTTCTACTCAAAGCAGAGATGTATCCAAGTTAGTTTTTCTCTAATTTACTGTTAGTTGAAATTTCAATAAATAAAATCAATTTCATTTTAATCACGCTGTCGTTAGTTATTATAATCAGTCTAAATGACCACAGAGTTATTAAGATTGGTATAAGACTTAGCTTACACGTTCTTCCTTATCCACCACTTTAATTTTAATTTATTAAAAAACTGGCTTGTATCTATCGACTCATTTAATAACACGATGAGTGAATTTCGCACTTTTAGCGCTAATTTTTTTACGTGAGCGCTTTGATAATCTTTTTGGCACTTTTTAAGTAAAGGGACTAAAATTTCCTGTTTACTTTCAAAAACTTGGTTATCTAAAGCTAATACAACTATCAACATCGAATAAACATATTGTTCTGTGTTATCAAGTGCTTCGTAATTAATAACTTCAATATCTTCATACGTTAGGTTTTTATTTGTTCGATGTAATTCGTAAGCGTACCAAATTCGCATATTATGAACTGTGCTGTCTGGCTGCTGTTTAACGCCTTGACGAATAATGCTTGTTGCTTCTTCCCAACGGCCAAGCATTTGCAGAGCTAATCGGTAATGATAAAAAGCATTGGCAGGAAGTTCTTCTATATCCTGAACATGCTCAAATAATTTAATCGTATTAAGATAAAGTTTGGCATTTATATAACCGTTGGCAAGCTTTGATATTAATATAGGACTTTTAATGATCCGTTTAAAATAGGTGTTCACGATATTAACTGACGGTGACATTTTATTGTCATTCCAGTACTCCAGGAGCGCTAAAAAACCGCCTTCCCAAGCAGCACTATTTGAGTAACTTTTAATATCATTTAAAACTTGTTGGTATTTTATTTTATTGGTTATATTGAGACATTTATCCGTATAAAAGTATGCCTGCTCTCTGGTTAAGTCATTTATTTTACTAAAAAACAATTTAGCCAACTCATCAAAAGTATAGCAAGTGTTAAGTGCGTTGAAAGATTGATTTAGACACCAGTAATCAGATTCTTTATTTAGAATAACTTCTTGGTAAACAATAAGTGCTTCTTCGGCCCTACCAAGCTGGCATAATACATTAACCTCTCGCGCTTTTGCGTAATTGACAACTTTATTAGCTTCAAAAACTTTTAATGCTGACAGAGCGGCTGAAAAATCTTTGGTTTCAATTAAATTATCAACATAGGTCAGGACAATATATTGATCGTTAGGCGATAACTTAAAAGCTTCTTTGAGAAAGTTTTGCGCCGTTTCTTTTTCGTTATCACTGCCATGTTTGAGAATATTCTCACCAACGTAGCATAGAATTTCAGCATCATACCTATTTTGCTCTACGCTTTTGTAACAACATTCTAAATACTCTTGTTTATTTTCTCCTAATTCTAAGAGATCAAATAGTTTTTTCCATAAATAAGCATGACCATGGACGCTAAATAACACCTGTTTTAAATACTTTGCCGCTAAATTATTTTGGCCAATAGCCACTAATAAGTCGACCTTTTGAATGGTAAGCTCAACGGGCAGTTCTTCTTTCCATGGGGTATTATCAAGTACACCTAGAGCTTTTTTATATTCGCCCTTGTGGACAAAATATTGTGCTTTATCAAAATAAACAGGTGCGTAATATTTGTCACATTGAATCGCTTTATCAAGTAACTCAAATTTTTCAGTTTTATCATCCGTTACATAAGCAAGGTCTCGCCACACATGAGGAAGATACGGGCTTTGCTGTACAAGTTTTATCGCAATTTTATATGGTAAATTGGTTTGGCCTTGTTCGTTTGCGATATTAATCAATTGGTTCCAAGCCCATCGATAATTGGTATTATTCATGACCGCATATTTAAGTGGCTCTATGGCTTTCTCGTTTTGCCCTTGTTTTATTAATAAATCGGCTAAATAACCATGTAAAACACCATCGTTAGGGTTATGTTTAATCCCATTACTTAAAACGTTTGTTGCCTCTTCAATATCACCATTTTTCTCAAGGACATCACTCAACCTCCTTGTCACATTGGCCCAAGATGGATTCATCACAAGTGCTTGACTATACGCTTGTATCGATTGTGTTATGTCACCTTCTAATTCGTATAATTGCCCTAAATCATTATAAATTTGTGGTGTTAAAGGAAACTTGCTTTGTCCCTCGAGCAATAACTCTTTCGCTTTGGTTAAATCACCATATTGCTTAAAGTAATTAGCGCTTAGGCTATAGGTATACCACAGATGATTTTGCTGGGTTAATAGATAATCGATAAAATCTTTAAGCTTGTCTTGGCTTAAAATTGATTTAGCCTCAAACCAATAATTCCAAGCAGAGTCTCCAAAAGTAATTTGCGTTTGAATTTGTGAGAAAACAAAGTCTAACGAAAGCTCTTTTTCAAGTCGGCTTATACTTGCTTCCATTAAAGTAGAAAAAGCTAAATCATTATCAACAGCAACTTTTAGTACTTGCTTAGAATGAATAATAGCTTCTTTAAGATTACCTAATTTTAAATGGCACTTAGCTAAATAACTTTGATTTATGTGTTCGCCAACGATATTTTTATAAGTTTCTTGAGCTTGGACTAATGCTTCTTCATTTTTACCCAGACGCAATCTTACGTCGATTAACTGCCTTCTTATAACACCATAATCAGGTCTTAATTCAACAAATTGAATTAAGACCTGTTCTTGAAAAACAGGATCACTATGCCAATCGGCAATATAATCGAGTACTCGTGTATTCGATGGGTGTTGTTGAAATAATGATTCTAAAATATCATTAACTTGGCAATTATCCCCTCTTTTTAATAACAGTCTAAAATAACCATTGGCATATTTATATATAAATGGGTTTTTGCTAAAAACTCGATGAAAGTATAATAATGCAGATTCAAGATCGCCTATCTGTTCATTTTTACGTGCAATAAGTTCTTCAAAGTCACTTTTATCGAGATGATTTTCAATCTGTTTTTCAATATCAGTAAATTGTTCAATTAAACCGTTATCGATAAGTTTTCTAGACAGATAACTTATAAGTACTTTATCGCTTGTATGAAGCTCCAATGCTTTAATTAAATAGTCTATTCCTACATGTTCTTGATCGAGTAATTCATAAGCTTTATATAACGATATCGCAGGTAAGGCAGATCGGACTTTATATTTGTTAAAGCGATCAATAAGAAACGCTATAGCTTCTTGTTCTTTATTTAAATAACGAGACGCATTGAAGAAACTTTCAATATATTGACTGTTTGTTTCATCTAAACAATAGGCATAAAGATAATGTTCGGTTGCAATAGAGAAGACTTGCTGCGACCAGTAATAATTAGCTAACAACCAATGTGCGTTAGCTGAGTAACCCCCAAATGTTTTTAATTGTATTAATACATGCTGTGTTAATATTTTATGTTCATTAGAGTCATAAATTTCACTAAATAGTGTTCCCAACAAATCTAAGTTCGTATGAAAATTTAAATAATCATTTAATAGAGCTAGCCCCTCTTCACGCCTACCCAAATCTCTTAAACAATAATATTTTGAATTAAGTAATACAGTTTCATTGGGAAATCTTTCTAACAATTTATTATTAAGCTCGAGAGTTTTATAAGTATCACTATTCCAAATTGCAAAATCTCGCTCTACCCGAAGCGTAATTCGGTGGTTTGGATCTATTTGTTTAAGTTGTGTTAACGCACTTCTAGCAGCAACAAAGTCACTTTGCTGCTTTGCACAGCTATAGTTATCCCATAAGGGATAAAGACTTGCAGCAGGAAAGTTGAATTCAGCTAATAAGTCAGACTGTTCTTTTGGGACAAAAGCAATACAACGAGCACCACTAAATGCTTCACTTTTAATGGTTTCTTTGGTGAGCATTTCTTGCATTATAGAGTGAGATGGGTCCATAACATACAAGGTGCCAATTTGTTTATTATAACCGATAACTGCTTGAAGATGCGCTGAAAAACCACTGGTAGTGACAAGAGCAAAAGGAATGTTTTTATCAATTAAGGCATAAGCTAAATCACTTGCCAATTCGAATTCCTGATAATAAAAATTATTACCTCTTAACCATTCACGCTCTTTAGTATCAGGTGTACCATCAAAGCAAATTTCATCGGCTATTTGAGTTGAATTGAAGTTTTTCCCCCAGTACCGGCATAACGCAGCTAACGTTGTAGGGGCACAAGTCATATGCTCTTGACGTAAAAAAGGTACATCTAACACCTTCCTTTCTAATTTTCCCTTAGCATTGGTAAGGTTTTCAGTTACCGTTTTCCAGTAAAAGCTATTACTTTTAGATAAAAGCGCAATTCCTTTATCTATCTCTTGATTATGTATCGCAATTTGCCCTTTCCAAGATAAAAGAAATTTTTCATCTCCTTTATCTTTGACAATCCTTAATTCTTCAAATCTTTCAATTGCATACTCACACTTTGCCCAATCATGGACGCTAGCTAGCAATTGAGCATATTCTAACCAAACGTTAGCGGACTGGTATTTGTTAGCGTGTTTCTCATACAGTGTGATCGATGCTTTAACGCCGTAAAACTGTGTAAAAAGCTCCGATAAAACACGTAAATTATCAGGAGATGGAAAGTTTGAAAAATGCTGTTCTGCCAGTTCTTTTGAGAGAATTAGTTCATTTTGATCGTTTAACAATTGAATTTTTAAATACGTTAGCCAATTGTCATCTGGGTTTATCGTAATAGCTTGATCAATGAGTTTATCTGCTACAGAGTAATTCTTAAATATTTTCTGGAGTATTGATTTAAAACCTAGTAAATCAGATTTAAGTTGTGGCTCTTCTATAATAGTTGACTCATGTTGAGTTAAAAACTCTTCAGCTAATATAGGACCTAGCTTATTAAGCTTATAAAAAAGCACTTTATTTAATAAGTTAGGATTTTGCTTTTGCTTTCTCCAAAGCTTTAACAATAGAAAGTCTGAATACCTATCGCCACCTAGGTTCATATACAAACGAATGGCTATAATGATTTGATCGTAGCTATTCCACCTATGAATAGGACCCCAAACATTTTCTGCCTCTGTTAATGCGTCTGTATATAAACCTCTTAAACAAAGGTCGTCAATAACATCTTTAAGAACTGTTTCAGATACAGTTTCAAAACTAAGATTAGGCACTGAAAAATAATTCCATCAGTTTATTTAACAAATGATAACAATGATTTAGGCAAAACTTTAGCACCTCTGATTTATTATGATGATTGCAAAAGTGTAATATAAAAATTGAAGAACACTCTCCTTTAATTTCTGTAATATCCATTAAATTGTGAATTGTTATGATTATTACAAGAGGTCGATACAGTTAGTAAAGGTAATCATTTATTTCACCAATTTAAAGAGAAACAGCAATAAGTAAAATTATGATCGGTATTTCAATACTACGAACAAAACGCTATTTGGCAAACTCTATAATATAAATTCGAATTTTAAAAGAAAAAGTCATCGTTCATCTAACCGTTAATAGGATATTTATAAATATTCTATTAACGGTTAGATGAAACTAGCGCAATTGTCAGTATTTTTTACAATAAAAAAAAAACAAATTTAAATTGGTCGAAAAAACAACAACTAACGATTTGGCATTTAATATGCTTTATTTCTATGAGAAAAATAAGGAGATTGATGTACCTCGTTTTTTTAATTTAATTGAATTAAAAAAGGAGATTTACTATGAAATCGTTTAGAAAAATAACGTCCATACTATGTATATTCGCACTTGCCACACTGCCAGCCAAAGCAGCACTTGTTACTGATTGGGACTTTGAAATAGATTCAGGTTTTACCAGTTTTACTGGTGGTAGCGTAACAGGGTCGAATGACAACGGATACTGGACTGCACCGAGTACACTTTCTTGGGGGAGTGGCGGAAGCGGACCTAGCTCTATTGATGTTGGTGGAGCCACCAACGGAAACGTCACAGGAAGTTTGCAAACCGATGGCGCGTCAGTTGACACGGTTAGTTTTACTCATATCAACAACCCCATTGCAGCTGGAGCAGGCTTAACTAGCGCTACGCTAAGTGATAGAATATTCTTAACACCAAAACTACCAGTACCTGGAGCAGGTTTTGCTCCACCAAACCTAATATTTAATATTCTTTTTATCGAAACAACTAATTCAGCGCCCTGTGCTGTAGCAGGATCCCCTACACCTTGTAATGATATTTTTGTACTTGATGTCGTTGGTGCTGGCTTTAACCCCATCAACCAAACGTTAAATCAAAACTTTGCTTACGATGGTAATAATTACAATGCACGGTTATTTATTACTGGTTTAGATGTACTCGAAGATAGTGCTTGTGCAGCAGCATTAGCAGCTGCAGGTTGTATCGGTTTAACAACAGTAGAAGGGGCAACCAATACTTTTCAAATAGCACTTGATATTACTACTGAAACCTTTCAAGTACCTGAGCCTGGCACATTAGCAATACTAGCAATTGGTTTATTAGCGTTAACGAGAAGGTTAAATTAACTTTTATATTAACCTTAACGATATTAAATAATCCATCTCTACAAAGATGGATTATTTATTTTAGCTAACACTTAGTTGTTAGCTAAAACTTGATTAAAGCGGTCAAACCCTTTCTCTAAATCCTCAATTAAATCATCAACATCTTCAAGACCAATATGTAATCGTATTAATGGGTAATCATATTGCCACGTAGTTACGCTGCGAAGTGATTGAACATTAGAAATCCCTAAGATTAAACTTTCAAATCCTCCCCATGAATAGCCCATTTTAAAATGAGACATGCCATCGAGTAATGCATTGAGTGCCGCTTTATTACCTTTGTTTAACACAAAAGAAAATAATCCATTTGAACCGGTGAAATCACGTTTAAAAAATTCATGACCAGGGCAAGAGTCAAAAGCTGGATGAAGAATTGTTTCAACCTCTGGACGAGTGTCCAGCCATTTGGCAACTTTTATGGCACTTTGCTGATGCTGCTTTAACCTTACGCCCATAGTACGGACACCACGCAAAGCTAAGTATAAATCGTCTGGTGACGTGCATTGCCCCATTAAATAGCTGTTATCTCTTAATTGTGGCCAGTACTTTTCAGTCGCCGTTGCCGTTCCTAACATTACATCTGAATGCCCGACTATGTATTTAGTCGCCGCTTGCACTGAAACATCAACGCCATATTGATAGGGGTCAAAGTTAATCCCTGCTCCCCATGTATTGTCTAGCATAACAATACAATCGTGTTGATGAGCGACCTTTGCTATGGCTGGCACATCTTGTACTTCCATAGTAATAGAACCCGGCGACTCTAAGAAAACAATACGCGTGTTAGGTTGGATCAATGCTTCAATTCCCGCACCGATCATTGGATCATAATAAGTGGTCTCAATACCTAAATTGGCTAATATGTTATCGCAATAATCACGGGTTGGCTCATAGGCGCTATCTAACATTAAAATATGATCGCCCGTTTTTACAAATGATAAAATCGCATTGGTAATAGCAGCTGTGCCAGAAGGATATAAAGCACAACCTGCCCCCCCTTCTAGTTCAACCATTGCGTCACTAAAAGCAAAAGCTGTTGTTGTGCCTCTTCTGCCATAAACCATCGAATTATTATGTTTATTAACCAATGCCTGATTCATGTCTTTAACGGTATCAAAAACTACCGTTGAAGCTCGAACAACAGCTGGATTAACAACACCATTTGTCCATTGCGCTTTGCGACCTGCGGTTACAATTTTTGTGTCTTTTTTAGTCATAACTCATCACTTTTGAATAATAAAATAGGCATCTAGCCATCTATAACTATTTATAACCTTAAATTAATTTGGATGCACCCTTTATTTAGCTATTTCATATATTCATTCAGCAATAGTTATATAACCCCAAAGACTCCCTTAAAGCACTACTAAGTACAATTTGATAACAAACAAATACAAAGCACTAACAGACATTAAAAATAAAGAGATTACACTGAAGATATTCAGACATGGAAGTCACCCGATCTAAAAAGCCGGCTGTTAGTCGGCTTTCAATCCTAAAACCTGTAATACCTTCGACGCTTAATTACCATTAAATACAATAATTGATTAAAATTACTTGCTCAATTCTAGCCTGATAAATTGATTTTAGGTATACTCTCAAGCCACTTACATTGCAATTATGTTAAAGTACTTAGTTACACAATATAAACTCAGCCGATGTAATTAGCGTTAAGTTACAGTAGCTAATGTAAACAAGAATTGAATGATCGGTTTTAATGAGTCGGTTGCTTAACCAATAAGTTAACGAAAAGGGAAATCGTTAATACCTATAAATGAAGTTTGTCGTATTAATGAAAATATTGAATTTAATCATATTATTTACCCTTATTCCGCTAGCCACTGGTTGTTTATCTACAGCTGAATGGCAAAAGAAATTTGAAGAAAAAGTGCAGTCTCTGGCCAAAATTTGTGGGAAATACCGTAGGGTTGCCGCGAATGATGAAGCTCGTGTAGGTATGAGTGAAGAATGCCTGATGCAAACAAAATATCAATACTCACAAATTAATACAGTCGTTACATGGAACAATACTAAAAAGAAATTTGTTTACCTTTCTATTCAAGGCACCTTTATTAAAACTGAATATGTTTACGTTGTAGACGGTATAGTAAAATCCGTGTCTAAATCCTAAAATGACTTATTACACCTTTATCACTAGAATAAATCTAACTGTTTATCGACAATTTTCTCAAAGCTTGTACCGATAAAGGGTAAAATGTCATTAGCAACCGTTTTAAGCTGCCTGTCCACATAAAAGTCATAATCCAATGCTGACGTTAAATATTCTTTAGGTTGAGGCCCATTAACGGTAATTAAATACTCTACCCAACTTTTATTTTGATATTTCAGTGGCTTATTTAAAGAAGCATTCATTTCATCAGCAATACGTGCTGCTTTAACATGAGGCGGTACATTTTTAATGTAATCTTTTAATTGCCGCCTAATACGCTTCCGGTAAATAAGTCGCTCATCAAACTCTCCGTTTAACGTTTTAGACACAATAGATAAAATGTAGTGTTCAATAGGCTCTTCATTAAAAATACGCCTATAAAGCTCTTGTTGAAAATCTTTACTTAATTGCGTCCAATCGCTCCTAACCGTTTCAAGCCCTTTAAAGACAAGCGACCGTTTTTCATCTTTAATAACGATGCCTGCATAACGTTTTTTAGTACCAACAGATTCACCATTCTCAAGGCTCCCTCCTCTAACTTTAGGCATTAAAAAACGTTTAAAATGGGTCTCAAATTCAATTTCCAACTGACTTTCAATATTAAACCTTTGTGTTAATTCTTGTTGCCATTTTGTATTAATTAACTGTTCTAATGAGCGGCCAAGTTCGCGACATGCTTGATCTGATTTCTCTGCTCCCACATGCACAAATATAGAATCGGTATCGCCATAGATAACTTGATACCCTTGGTTTTCAATCCAAGTTTGAGTCGTTTTTAGAAGTTCATGGCTTCGTTTAGTAATAGAGCCAGCTAAACGGGGATCATAAAATCGACAGCCTGTCGAACCTAAAATGCCATAAAAACTGTTCATAATTATTTTTATCGCTTGAGATAAAGCGGCATTGTTTTCTGCTTTAGCTTTATCACGCTCTCGCCATAAACTTTCAATTATAGTAGGTAAAAAATGGTGTTCTCTTGAAAAATAAGCTTGATCAAATCCAGCGATACGCGCCGTATCATCAGCGGTTAACAATCCTTCAATTAACCCCATAGGATCAATTTTAAATGTTCTAATTATACTTGGATACAAGCTCTTAAAATCGAGTACTAAGACATTATCATAAAGTCCTGGTACCGAATCCATGACATAACCACCAGGAGAGATTAATCCTGATTCTCCATCGCCCATGTTAGGCGCAATATAACCACTTCTATGTAACTTGGGTAAATATAAATTAGTGAAAGCGGCCACCGAGCCACCAACACGATCAATCGACAATCCCGTTAATTGTGCTCTTAACATGGCAAATTCAAGTAATTGTGTTTTTTCAAAAATTAGCCAGACTAAACGACAATCTTCTAGGTTATAGGCCGCTAAGTTCTCTTTATGGTGTAAAAAGTTATCGGTTATTTCTTCAACCCTATTATCAACATCGTCGACTTTTTTACCCAGTCCTAATAATGTATTAGCTACATTATCAAGTGAAAAACTAGAAAAGCTGTAGGTTGCAGTTTTAAGTAAATCAATACCATCGAGCACAACTCGACCTGCAATTTCGATGTATTGTTGCTCAGTATTTTTATTTTTTCGCCAAAAAGGCGAGCTACCATCCCGACCTAAAGCTAATTTTATGCCGTATTTGTCACAACGTTTTTGTAACAATGCCATATCAAAATTAATAACATTCCAACCAATAATAATATCGATATCATGCGTTTCAAACCAAGCAACAAATGTGTTAAGCAGCTGTTTCTCGTCTGCTACCCAAGTAATATATTCAGTGTTTTTCGTTGAAGGAGGTTGGCGATGAGCATCACCAATCATTAGCACTTCTTGGTGTTTATCGCTGTAAAAACCGATGGAATAAAGTTCACCTTTGATAGAGCATTCAATATCAACTGAAATCATGGATAAGGCAATATCAACGGTTAATGCTTTACATTTTGTATTCGTTATTGATAAGTATTTTTGATGTAATAACGTTTTATCATCACCAATAAAGTAGATACCAGCGGTAATAAAACGCTCCATTAAATAACGTTCGTCAACTCGAATGTCATCTTCATAGCATTTAATACCACTTAACTTTAAACACTCTCTTGCCGCATAAAAATCACGCATGTATCTAAAATAAAAACCATGTACTTTTTGTTGGTTAAACGTTTTTAAAGATAAGGATTCGCTTTTTTCTAATTTGACATTTCTAGAGAGTAAAATTTGCTTCGCCTCTTGGGCTTGGCTTTGTTCTATAAAAAAAACAGCTAACTCATTATTCACTTCAAGCTTTACCGCTCCCTGGCTTGTTTTAAGCCATAAAGTCACTCTAATGCCTGAACTTATATCTTGTGATTGTTTCGTTAACAGAAAGCCACTGGTTGGATTGCTGGTATTAGTTACATTTATCAGCTTGTGTTGCATGTAATTATTACTTCTTAAACCAAATTCTTATACAGTAGTGTATACAGTATTTGTAGACATAGACAGATATTAATGTAACCATAGCGAAATAAGTCATACCAACTCCTTAGAGACTATAGTCTTAATGCTAAGCGATAACATAAAGCAAATCATCCGAGGTGCTTATAAAGCCATTGGTGAGAATTTAATAAATTTTAATCCAAGATCACAACAAACCTTTCTTATTGCTGAGATTGCTAAGACCTTAGCAGGTGAATATTCCAAAGATCGTAAAATAATTACAATTGAAGCAGGCACTGGCACAGGTAAATCGTTAGCCTATTCACTAGGAGCCATTCCACTTGCGCTCTCACGGGATAAAAAAGTCTGTATTTCAACAGCAACTGTAGCCTTACAAGAACAATTAGTTGATAAAGATCTTCCGTTTTTAAAAGAACACTCAGGGCTTAATTTTACCTATACCTTAGCTAAAGGTCGACAACGATATGTTTGTCGTCAAAAACTTAGCCAAGTCGTTTCAAGTAGTAAAAGTGATGAGCCCGCTCAAGCTGGTTTTACCTTTGCAGAAAAGCCTAAAGCAAGTGATATTCGCACGTTAAATGCGATGCATACAGCACTCACACAAGGGAGTTGGCTAGGTGATATAGATTCGTGGCACGAGCATTTACCCAATCATATCTGGCAACAAGTTCAAAGCGATAAACACAGTTGTTTAAAGCATTTATCCGAACATAACCACTGCCCATTTCACAAAGCTAGAGAAACCATGTTAGATGCAAATGTTTTGGTGGTTAATCACAGTTTACTATTGGCTGACTTAGAGCTAGGAGGCGGTAGAATACTGCCTGCACCAGAGGATACTTTTTATATTATTGATGAAGCACATCACCTACCAAAGGTAACGCGTGACCATTCCAGTGCGAGTATTAGCATAAAAGGTGCTGTAGATTGGCTAAATAAACTCGGTGAAACCGGTGATAAAATGGCAAAGCTGATCAAGTCTCAAAAAGCGATTTCTCCCTCGTTAAAACTTGGTGATGATTGCCAAGATCTTCTAGTTGAAATGCAAAAAGTTATCGCTTTTATTGAAGCCAATAAAACACAATATTTTCCCTATGGCGCAGAACAAAGTAAAACCCAATATGCCAATACACAATCCAAAAAAGATGAAGAACAAATATACCGATTTGAAAATGGATTAATACCCACAAGTTTAAAAAATTGGGCTGAAGATATGAGTGAGTTAGGTAAAAAATCACTCAGTCATATTAACAAACTCTATAATTTTCTAATTGAATCCGTTAAAGATGGCGATACTCAAATGTACTTGGCTGAACCTTTACTCGCTGAAGCTGGGTTTTTAATTCAGCGTCTAGAAAACTTAACAGCACTTTGGACTATGTATGCCAAAACTGACAGTGACAAAGGCGCACCTATGGCACGTTGGTTAGAAGTTACTCGCGGTAAACGTCAAGATTATTTGATTAGCGCATCCCCTATTGAAGTTGGCTTTACCTTAGAAGATATGTTGTGGAGTAAATGTGAAGGTGCAGTTTTATGTTCAGCCACTATACTTGCACTTAATTCTTTTGATCACTTTAGATTTCAAAGTGGCTTAAAAAGTAATGATGGCAGTCAATATCAACAGGTAACCTCTCCATTTGATTATAAAAATAATGCCCAACTCGTTATCGCCAAAATGCAAGACGAGCCAAGCGCACCACAATTTACTGAAGAATTAATTGAAAAATTGCCACGCTATATTGAGCAAGGCAAAGCGACTTTAGTATTGTTTTCATCTTATTGGCAAATGGAAAAAGTTGCAGATGCTTTACGTAAAACACACAAATTAAACTTACAAGTTCAAGGTGAACACTCTCGCCAACATATTATTGATACTCATAAAAAGAATTGTGACCTTGATAAAGATAGTATTGTTTTTGGCACACAAAGCTTTTCTGAAGGGCTTGATTTACCTGGTAAATACTTAACTAACGTTATTATCACTAAACTTCCTTTTTCAGTCCCTAGCTCCCCTGTTGAACAAGCACAAGCAGAATATGTTACAGCTAAAGGTGGCAATCCATTTATGACACTTTCTGTGCCAGAGACTTCAAAAAAATTGGTACAAGCCACTGGGCGGCTCTTAAGAAATGAAAAAGATGAAGGAGTTATTACTATTATGGATAAACGGTTGGTTACTAAACGTTACGGCAAGCAATTACTCGACTCGCTTCCCCCTTTTGAGCGGGTAATAGAATAACAATATAAAAGAAGCCGAGAAGTATTCTCGGCTTATCTTTACTTTGTTTTATTTATAACATTTTAAACACATTTAAGTTATTGGGAGTAACTTTCCTTATCTTGCTCTTTCATGTTTGAACAGTTTAGATAAAGTGTTAGCGCTTAAATGGTGGGCATATTTTATAGGTGATTCACCTCCTTATTGATTTTTAGCGGTTTGATTTACTTGATTATGTAATTTCATAACAACACGGCGATCATAAAAACTGCTTTCTTGTTGTGCATTAGCTACCATTGGTTGAGCCTCTCCATAAGCTGCGGTAATAATTCGGTTATCTTCTACACCTTGAGCCATTAATAAGTCTTTAACTTTTTGCACTCTAGCTAAAGACAGCTTTTGATTTAAGGCTTCTTCACCCAATAAATCGGTGTAGCCTGACAAGTCTACTGACATACTTGGTGTTTTATTGAGTAAATCGGCTAAAACAGCGATTTGCTCTTGGTAGTGTGGGGCTATTTCAGTTGATCCTGTAGAAAACTGTAAGCTCATTAATAAATTTTCAGCCTGTAATTGTCCACTCGTTTGATAGTTCTGCTCTAAAGACAGTAACTCTGCTTGATATTCTTGTTCACTTAATTGAAGTTTTTGTTCAAATAACTGTTGGTTAGCATGTAATGCTTGTTGGTGGTTTTCCTGCTCTTTGGTTAATGCAAGTTCTAGTGCATCAATATTATCATTAGCATTAATATGCTCTGCGATAAAGTTACCTGCAAATGCAGCAACGATTGCGCCGATTGGCCCACCTGCAATAGCACCAACAACAAAACCGGTTCCTATTCCTATTTCTTGATTAAGCTCTGCTGCTTCGTGCTGTTCTTGCTTAATCATTTGTGCGCTTGCTGGAGTCGACTTAATGTCACTCGCCATAACTGAAGTACATAACAATGATGAAACGAGTGTTGTTGCTATTAACGTTTTATTAAATGAATAACGTTTATTCGCTAGTAAAGTTGTGTTGGTACTTGTTTGAGTTTGTTGAGTTGCTTTCATAATAATCACCTTTGTAAAGTTAAGTTAAATAACGGTATTTGCTTTGCTTGAGTGCTATTAAACACAACAAAACAGGCACTAAAGCGCATCAATTAAGGCAAAGCAGCGAGCAATTGTGGCAACAATATGGCAATTTCAATAAAACAGCGCATTTAGACAAAATATTCGATATAGTTTTGCCATTCGGATAAGTCACCAAGTCACAGAGAAAGTAATGAGTAAAAGAATTGCCATTGTTGAAGATGAAGAAGCTATAAGAGAAAATTATGCCCAATTATTCAGAAGCCAAGGCTACCAGGTGCAAACTTATGCCAACCGTGAAACAGCAACAAACGCTTTTTCATTACGTTTACCCCACCTCGTTATTTTAGATATTGGGCTAGAACAAGAATACGATGGAGGTTTTACTTTATGCCAATGGTTACGCAACATTTCTAAAACTCTGCCCATTATTTTCTTGACCGCCCGTGATAACGATTTTGATACTGTTTCTGGGTTGCGAATTGGTGCTGACGACTATTTAACAAAAGATATAAGCCTGCCTCATTTAAGTGCTCGAATATCCGCATTATTTCGTCGTGAAGATGCATTAAAACAACCTCAACAAGACGATCATTTACTTATATCAGGGCCTCTGTGTATTGATAGCCAACGCATGACAATCGCTTGGCATAATAAAACAGTAGAATTAACCGTGACGGAATTTTGGATGGTTTACGCACTCGCCAAACATCCTGGGCACGTAAAAAATCGTCAACAATTAATGCAAGACTCTAAAATTTACGTTGATGACTCAACAATTACGTCTCATATAAAACGCATTCGAAAAAAATTTTTATTAATAGAACAACCTTTTGACTGCATTGAAACAGTTTATGGTATGGGCTATCGCTGGAACGAAACATATTTAACGACTAGGGTAAATTAACACCAATATGGCTAAATTTTCATTTCGTTTTGGCTTAAGAAGCAAACTATTTTTATTTACTGGTTTTTTATTTACCATTCCTTGGTTTGGCTACCAATATGTTTGGGAAATGGAAAAATACTTAAGGTATGGTCAAGAACAAACCATTGTTGGTACAGCTCGGGCATTGGCTACAGCTTTGCATGAAAGGCCTAACTTATTTAATAACCAAGCAAGTTTTTTACCCAGTGTTGAAAAAGGGAAAGATTTATACGGCTTTCCTTTGAAACAAGCAGTTCAACTAGATGGGTTATTTCAAGATTGGCCTAACTTTACGAAATACGCGCATTATTATGGCGTTGATAATCAAATTATTTCGGCTGATTTACCAAAACAATCAGTTGAGCAATTAAGTTTACATTACACAACTGCATTAGGAAAATACGACAAATACCTCTACCTTTTTTTTGAAGTGGTTGATAATCAACTAATATATCGAGCAAATAACAGTCGAAGCATTAGTCAAAATGATCATTTAGAGCTTGCTTATATTCAACCTGACGGGCATTTTAACCGCTTTTTAATTAGTAATAAAAAAGCAGGTTGGATTGACGCCTATCGCATTACCGAACTAGAAAACAACATCCCACAACCCGCGCCTTTTATTCAAGGACACTGGTTAGAAACCCCTCAGGGCTATAATATCGAACTTCGAATTCCTTTATCTAAAGTCGGCGATAATATCGCATTTGCCGTGCATGACGTGGATGTAACAAATGGTGCGATTACTTCTAGTATAGGCTCAGCCGATCCTCGAAGTGTTGATACTTTAGGTACGATACTTGTCCCCTCGCCTGAAATTGAACGAATAGTAAAAGGAATGCGCTATACACATTCGAGTGTTTGGGTAGTAGATCAACATCATAGAGTATTAGCGAGTGCTGGTGACATTAAAAAAGCTAGCGGAGTATGGCATACTAATCCATTATCACGTTCTTCAAGCGATGAAAATTCATGGTGGCAACAAGCTGAACAGCAATGGTTATTACCGTTATATTATAAAATTTTAACCCGTCCCTCTGATAACTTTATCGATCAACTATACGATGCCAGTCATTTAAGTGGCGAACATATCTCTAGTGCTCTCGAGGGTACGGCTAAATCTCAATGGCGTTTAACAAAGGATAAGCAGGCTGTTATTTTATCTGCCGCCACCCCTATTTTTATTAATAATAAAGTCAACGGTGCAGTAATTGTTGAAGAAAATACCAATGGTATTCGTACTCTGAGAAACCGCGCCCTAGAAAAATTATTTAGTGCGATATTAACCATTATGGTTATCGGCGCGTTAAGTTTTTTCTTATTTGCTTCAAGAATAACGTCAAGAATTAGAACATTGCGCAACCAAGCAGAACGAGCCATTGACGATCATGGCCGAATAACACAAGTATTAACACCTGCTACTACAAATGATGAAATAGGTGATCTATCTCGCAGTTTTTCAACAGCAGTCAATCGATTGAGCCAGTATAATCATTATTTAGAAAATATGTCTTCGAGGTTGTCACACGAGTTAAGAACTCCTATTGCTGTGGTACGTACTTCACTCGAAATTTTATCAATGCAAACCAATGATGTTTCCAGTGAACAAGATAACTTATCTAAAACGACCATTGAACGCGCACAAAGTGGTATTAACCGTTTAAACCTGATATTAACAAATATGAGTGAAGCCACCCGTATAGAACAAATGTTACATACTACTGACAAGCAATTGTTTGAACTAACAAAGGTGCTCAATGGCTGTATTTTGGGGTATCAACAAATTTATCCTAATTATCAGATTAACTACACAACTGAGCAACTTCAAAATAAACCACCATTAATGATATTAGGCTCGCCTGAGCATATCGCGCAATTGTTAGATAAAGTGATTTCTAATGCAGTGGAGTTTAGCCTAGATAAAAAAGTTACAGTAACCATTAAGCAAGAAAAAACAGCAGTGTTGATCAGTGTTGACAACAATGGCCCTCTTTTACCTGAACATATGCAAGATCAATTGTTTGATTCTATGGTCTCTGTAAGAAGTTCACATCAACAAGAGCAACCTCATCTTGGACTAGGTTTATATATCGCTCGATTAATTACTGAATTTCATCAGGGAAATATTTGTGCAGTTAATCGAGATAACGGTGTGGGTGTTGTTATACAACTACCATTGTCGAATTAACAATCACCGGATTCTACCTAGAAATTAATCATACTTGAACATAAATAAAGTTATTCAATACCTAAATATTTGTGAACTTGTACTGATAAGCGCCAGTTATTAGCGATACAGGTTGCTATCGCCAACTCCGTTGCACGCGCTTTTTGACTAATCGGTTGTAAATACACTTGCGTATCTGTGATGTTATGTTCAACTAACAATGCTTTTAAGTCGTCAATATGTTGTTCCGTTGCTATAGGGTGTTTAATCTCATTCGCTCTTCGCATAGCCGACGGTAAAATTTTATATCCGCCTTTCATGTTAACTTTCGGTGATACAGTCACCCAGCATAAAGGAGTTACTTGCACTTCAAAAGTACCTGAGGTTTCTACTTGGCAGCTATAACCTTGTTGCTCAAATCCTTGACAAAGTGGAGTTAAGTCGACCATACAAGGCTCTCCACCTGTAATGACAACATGTTTAGCTTGGTAACCCTTTTCAGTAATTATCGATAGTATCTGCTGAACCGTTAAAGAGGCCCAAGTTTCTGATTCTTGTGCTTTGTTTAGCATATCACTAGCCGATACTTGTTGATCAAGGTTAATCTCCCAAGTATGTTTAGTATCGCACCAAGAGCAAGCAACAGGACAGCCTTGCAAACGAATAAAAATAGATGGCTGACCAGTGAATGACCCCTCACCTTGAATAGTTTCAAATAATTCATTAATTTTATAAACGGTAGCCGTCATCTCTTCCACACCCTTTTCCTCTTCATAATTTACTATCATGCTTGTTGGTTATTTGATTTAAATTCAAGTAAAATGCGCCAGTTTTCAATTATAACTCAAGAGAGCAAACAAATGAGCAATAAAGTTGTTGTTATTTATTCTGGTGGGATGGATTCTTTCACAGTACTAAATCGTGCTTTAAAAGATGGCAAAGACGTTTACGCGTTATCCTTCGATTATGGACAACGTCATGTTAAAGAACTTGAGTATGCAAGCCAAGTATGTAAAAGCTTAAATATCCCTCATAAGGTGATAGATATATCTGCAATTAATCAATTATTAGCTGGCTCTTCGCTTACCGATAACATTGATATTCCTGAAGGACATTATGAAGCTGAAAACATGAAGTCTACCATTGTCCCTAACCGAAATATGATTTTACTGTCTTTAGCTGTTGGCTATGCTGTATCTGTACAAGCAAGCCAAGTTTACTATGGTGCTCATTCTGGCGATCATGCCATTTATCCGGACTGTCGACCTGAGTTTGTTATGAAAATGAACGACGTTTGTCAAATTGCTAACTATGAGCCAGTTGAGATATTCAGCCCTTATTTAAATGTGAATAAAACGGCAATTTTAACCGATGGCATATCAATGGGCCTTGATTACAGTACAACGTGGACCTGTTATAACGGCAGAGAAAAAGCTTGTGGTAAATGTGGCGCTTGCCAAGAAAGACTAGAAGCTTTTGCTGACAACAATATTACAGATCCCTTACCATACGAGTAATAAAGGCAATACTAGTATATTAAACAACCATTATAGTGATTTTTTATGTTAAAAATTGGAAAGTATCAGCATTTTAAAGGGCAATTTTACCAAGTCCTTCACTTGGCTAAACATAGCGAGACTGAACAATGGATGGTGGTCTATTTGCCACTTTACGATAATGAACATGGAAAAAGAGACGTTTGGGTACGGCCATTAGCTATGTTCGATGAAATTATTGAACGTGAAGGGAAAAAGATTAAACGCTTTAATTATGTTGGTGAAACAGATGAATAACATAAGCTTGTAGTTCATCCAAACAAAAGAAGTCAATAATATATTTTATTGACTTCTTTACCATGGTTGCCAGAACCACCGATGTTTTCTCGTTTGGAGTACCAAAATTAATTTTTTGTCCATAAAAGGCAGCGATAACCGCATTAACACTTACAATGTCTTTTTGGTGTCATAGTTTATTAAAATTATGTAGTGAACCGAAACAGAGCACACTGTACTAACTATTATCAACAGTTGTTATATTTTTTCCAATGTAATTGGGATCGATTTATACGTTGGTGTACCGCAATCATCCGCAACGCTTTCAAGTGGCACCAGTGGATTAGTTTCAGGATAATATGCCGCAGCGCAACCTTTAGGAATAGTGTATTCCATAACTTTAAAAGCAGTGACACTACGCTCAACTTTATCATTTGAAATGGTAGAGATTTTGACAGAATCGCCCTCTATTAAACCAAGTTTTTTTATATCGTCGCCGTTGAGAAATATCACTTTACGTTCACCATATACACCACGATAACGATCGTCCATACCATATATACTAGTATTGTATTGATCATGCGATCGCAGCGTCTGTAATGTAAGTATAGGTTTATTGGTAGGATTATTAACTTTTTCGTGTATTAATCTTTCAGGCAATGCGACAGCTGAAAAGTAAGCTTTTTCATCTGTTGTATGCCACTTTCTCTGTGCAGCGGGATTTTGTAGATAAAATCCTCGTCCTGCTTTTATTCGTAAGTTATAGTCGAAAAACTCAGGAATAACGGCTTCAATATGATCACGAATTAACGAGTAGTCATTTTTTAACTCATGCCAATTGACCTGCTTATTCCCTAATGTTGCCATAGCTATTCCAGCAATAATGGCAGTTTCTGAACGAAGGTTATCGGATGCGGGTTCGTTTTGACCCCGTGAGCTATGTACCATACTCATTGAGTCTTCAACAGTAATACATTGTTCACCACTATCTTGACGATCGATTTCAGTACGACCTAAACATGGCAAAATTAACGCCTTCTTCCCTGTCATTACATGGCTACGATTAAGTTTAGTACTAATTTGTACGGTTAACTCACAACGCTCTAATGCTTTATAAGTACGATGCGTATCTGGTGTTGCTGCCGCAAAATTCCCCCCGAGTGCAATAAAGACTTTTGCCCTATCGGATAACATCGCATGTATTGATTCAACAGTGTTAAAACCTGGCTCTGTTGGGGATTTAAAGGAATATTGATTATCAAGAGAATCAAGAAATGCCTTGGGCGGCTTTTCGTTAATACCCACGGTTCGGTTACCTTGAACATTGGAATGGCCCCGCACTGGGCAAGCGCCCGCTCCTTTTTTGCCAATATTGCCTCGTAACATTAACACATTAACTAACTCTCTTACTGTAGCAACAGAATGACCATGTTGAGTAATGCCCATTGCCCAGGTAAAAATCACCTTATCGGAATTTGCGTAAATAGTTGTTATTTGTTCTATATCTGCTCTTGTTAAGCTACATTGTGAAGTGATTTTATCCCAAGGAATTGCTTCAACACTTTGCTGATAAGCTTCAAATCCATGACAATGTTTATTAATAAACTCTGTATCTAGTACTGAGTTATCTGACTGGAATCGTTCAAACAAACTTTTTGCTATACCACGTAATAATGCCATATCACCACCTAATCTAGGGGTGAAGTAATATTGGCTAATATTAGTGCCGGTCATAAAAATCATTTCTTTTGGGCTTTGTGGATCAGAAAATTTTTGTAAGCCACGTTCTTTTAAATTATTAATAGAAACAATTTTTGCGCCGCGTTTACTCGCTTTTCTCAACGTGCCGAGCATTCTGGGATGATTGGTACCGGGGTTTTGACCAAAAACGAATATCGCATCCGCTTGCTCAAAATCTTCCATCGTTACAGTGCCTTTTCCTGTCCCCAAACTCTTAGTCATTCCTATGCCGGATGCTTCGTGGCACATATTAGAACAATCTGGAAAATTATTGGTACCAAAAGCTCTGCCAAACAGTTGGTATAAAAAAGCCACTTCATTACTTGCTCTGCCCGAGGTATAAAGTAAAGCTTCATTGGGAGTAAGCAAACTTTGTAAATTCTCCGCAATTACTTTAAAGGCATTATCCCAACTAATGGGCTGATAATGATCATGTTCACCGTCATAAAACATCGGCTCAGTTAATCGACCACTTTTTTCTAGGCTGTGATCATCCCAAGTTTTAAGTTGCTCTATGGAGTACTGTTTGAAAAAGGAAGTATCAACACGTTTACTGGTTGCCTCCCAAGCAATAGCTTTTACACCATTCTCACAAAAATCCACTTTACCTGCAGTTGCTGAATCTCCCCAAGCACAACCGGGGCAATCAAAACCTCCAGGTTGATTTGCGTTTAGCAAAGCTTTGACGCTTTTGATGGCATTTTCACTTTTAATTAAATGTTTTGCTGAACTTTTTAATGCGCCCCATCCACCAGCAGCAGGAGTGTAAACGGATTTATCTTGATCTAATTTAGACATTTATATTCTCTTTTTTAAGCAAAACGTTTTAACTGGCCATGTTGAAAACAAAAAAGCACAAGGGATGTTTTAATTGCAGATTGCACAGCTAAGTCAGTGGGTTGAGCCAACGTAACTAATGTAGTTAATGGGAAATGAGCCATTTTTGCGATTAAATCGTGACTGCATCGACTGGTGAGTAATACAAAGCCCTCTTTTGTGGAATCATCATTCTTAGATAAACAACCTAGTAATTTATCCAAGGCTGAATGACGACCAACATCTTCTCTAAACGCAATTAAATTAGCGGATAAGTCAAAATAAGCAGCGCAATGATTACCTCTTATCCCCCCTGATTGTTTTAAAATAAGTGGCAGGGAATCTTTTGCTTTTATAATGATAGCTTCAGAAGGTTGTGAAGTGACTTGATTAACAGTTTTATTTCCAAGCGTGTTAGGCAGTAACATTGCCGCTTCAATAGAGTCAAGTCCACATAGGCCGCAACCACTAGGTCCGGCCATCGTACGGCGTCTTTGCTTTAATCTATGTTGGGCACGCGCCAGCACTTGTAAATCGACTTGCCAACCACATTCATGTTCAAAAAGCGTAATATTTAACACTTCATTTAGTGAGTGTACTAACCCTTCACTTAATGCAAAACCCAACGCAAAGTCTTTTAAGTGTGAAGGTGAAACCATCATAACCGCATGACTAATATCATTAATACTGATAGAAACAGCAACCTCTAACAACTGAGTTTTAATATTTTTACGAGTCGAAAGTTCAGAAGTACCCTGGGTAGCACTTTGTTTTATCATGGCTTTATTAACCTTGGGTCTGCCAGTGGCATAGTCTATATGCGATGTACATTAAAAAATAACCTAAGCAATTTAACATCCTTTTATCTTCAATGATAATAACTTATCTTAATAGAGGGTTTATCTAAGGTTATAACAATACACTTACTCTATGATTTGGTTTTAGGAAAGTAATTCACAGAACAAGTCAGCTTGATAGTTAACGTGTGCTAAGTATTTCTAAAATAAATTTGCCAATATTCTCATTATTCGCCATTTTTTGGTGTGCGGTATCCGCACTTTGCCATGGAATTATAGAATCTATAACTGGCTTTATTTCTCCATTGATTAATAACGGATAGAAATCGGTTGAAAAATCATTAACTAACTTCGCTTTATAATGTTCATCTCGATTACGTAGCGTCGAAGCAGTCACGGTTAAGCGCTTCATCAACAGCTTTGCGATATCAACTGGTTCAGAATAACGCCCCCCTAACATTGATAAAATAACAATACGACCATCCAACGCAGCAACTTGAATGTTTTTATTTACATAATCCCCACCAACCACATCAACAATGACATCAAACCCATTTTTCACATGAACTTTTGCCCATTGGACAAAATCTTCTTCATGATAATTAACCACATGATCAGCCCCTAGCGCTAAACAGGCTTTAGCTTTTACTTCACTGCCGACAGTCACCACCACCTGACATTTTTTAGCCTTAGCCAATTGAATAGCTGCACTACCAACACCGCTTGCCCCCGCATGTATTAACACCTTATCGCCAGCGGTTAATTTAGCAATAGTAAACAAACTTTGGTAAGCCGTTAAAAAAACCTCAGCAGTCGCTGCACCTTGCTGGTATGTTAAATTTTGAGGTAATTTAATTAACTGAGTGGCTTTGACCTTTACAAATTCTGCGTAACCGCCACCAGCGACTAAAGCAAATACTTTATCACCAACTTTCCAACCATTAACATGGCGACCACACTCAACTATATCCCCACAGACTTCTAAACCTAAAATTGAGGACTCTCCTGCTGGTGCGGGATATTTGCCATCCCTTTGTAATAAATCAGCTCGATTAACTCCAACAGCCACCACCTTAATTAAACATTCATCCTCATCGATAACTGGATGTGGTTGCTGGGCAAAAACTAATTGCTTATTCGAATCTACAGAAATATATTTCAAAACCTAACCTATTTTGGCTTTCATTAATTAACAGCTCCTCATGTTTAAATATTGAAGAGCCTAGCTAATCGAAAAAAAATTATGAGGCTGATATTCTACCTGTTTTTTTTGTAATTGGGAGACTTCTGCTTGAGGTGGTCCGTGTTCTAGCCATTTAAGCATTTGATCAACCTGACTTTGCTCCCCACACATTAGCACTTCAACATCTCCATCTGCTAAATTTCGAGCATAACCACTTAAACCAATGTCAATAGCAACTTGTTGGCTTGACGCCCTGAAAAATACCCCTTGAACTTTTCCACTGACATGTGCGATATAACTTACATTCATGATTTTTGCTCCTTAATTTTGTGAATACTCGATTAAAATGGAAAATAATAACGATAGACATTGCGCCAAGATCATCCTTTGTCTACACTCTGCGCAAATTGCTCCCATTCTTAAGTATAGGCACATGTCAGCAAGAATTTATTTAAATGTCGGAAGAGAAAAGTCATTAAAGCGCAAACACCCGTGGGTATTTTCTCGTGCGGTCAATAAAATTAAGGGTAAACCGCTTTTAGGCGATACCGTAGATATTTTTGATTCTAAAGAAAATTGGTTGGCTAAAGGCGCCTATTCACCCGAATCACAAATTAGAGTCCGCATTTGGAGTTTTAATCAACATGAAGAAATCGATCATGATTTTTTCTTAAATAAACTTAAAAGCGCACAAAAAAGACGTGATTGGTTTATCCAGCAAGGAAAACTGACGGGTTATCGTCTCATCGCTGGCGAATCTGACGGTTTACCCGGTATAACCATTGATAAATATGACAATATCATTGTTTGTCAACTACTTAGTGCTGGTGCTGACTTCCAAAGATATACTTTAGTCAGTTGTTTACAACAGTTGTACCCTGATTGTCATATTTACGAACGTTCAGATGTTGATGTTAGAAAAAAGGAAGGTTTAGAGCCAGTAACAGGTTGGCTAACAGAGCCACAAGAAAGTACAGAGTGTGTTATTGAAGAACATGGTATTAAAATTTATGTTGATGTCGCTAAAGGCCATAAAACGGGATTTTATTTAGATCAACGCGATTCTCGGTTAGCCGCTGGACGTTACGCTAAGGATAAAACAGTATTAAATTGCTTCTCTTACACGGGTACTTTTTCACTGCATTGTGCTGCTAACGATGCCAAAGAAGTGATTAATGTCGATGTTTCACAATCAGCCCTTGATACTGCTCAACGAAATCTGGCATTAAATAACTTGACTGACAAAAATGTCTCTTTTATTAAAGATGATGTCTTTAAATTGCTTCGTCGATATCGGGATGAGAAGCGCACTTTTGATATGATAATTTTAGATCCACCAAAATTTGTTGAGTCTAAAGCCCAGCTAACAGGCGCTTGTCGAGGCTATAAAGATATCAATATGCTAGCGATGCAGCTATTAAAGCCAAACGGGATACTATTAACTTTTTCTTGTTCGGGTTTAATGGAGGAGACTTTATTTCAAAAGGTCGTTGCTGATGCTGCTTTAGATGCAAGAAAAAATGCACATTATGTTGAGCGATTACATCAAGCAGGTGATCATCCCGTCGCTTCGAATTATCCTGAAGGTTACTACCTCAAAGGGCTAGTTTGTCAGGTAGAATAAAATAAAGCACAAGGTGTAAAAGTTAACACTCTTACACCTTTTGTTTATTCTTTAAGTGGTTGTTTAATCAATCTCTTCAATTGTTATGCCGATTAAATAACATTCAGGACTTTCTTCATCGACTCGAACAACTTTTCCACAAGCATCTAAAGACTGAATACTATTATTAGCCGAAGCGACTTTAACGCGGACATGGGTATCAAGTGCGATAGGGTGACTCATTTCTATTGCCATCCCTGTCGCGCTTAAATCACGACACGTGGCCGTTAGATCACAATTAGTTTCATCATCAATAATTGTTACGGTTACTTCGGTATTTAACATCATGCGATAAAAATTACGCTTATCATCAAAATTAACCATTACTACTCCATTTATTTAAAGATTACTTTTTAGACATTTATACTGAGACTAGCTCGTTGTGTCAAATACCTGTTTAGCTATTGTGAACTAAATCAATATATAAAACTTTATTACCTGTTAAAGTGTTTTAAGGTGATTAACTATCCGCTTCACAGAAATAGGATACGCTGTTCCTAAATTTTGAGCAAACAAGGAGACCCTTAACTCTTCTAACATCCATCGAGTATCAACAATATTGTTAGGTAAAGGAATATCTTGTCGCTGCTTAGCCACTAAATTGTTAAGTTGCTCCTCAACTTTAGTCACCTCGATAAGTTTCAGCCTATCTTGGTTAGCATCAATAGATAATTTCTCTAGCCGCCTTAGTATGGCATGTAAATAACGAATAATATCGTCTAACTTGCCAATGCCCGATTGACTCACAAACCCTTTAAAAATTAGACCATTAAGTTGCTCTTTAATATCACCATTCGACTGAATAACATTAAGCGCAACCTTTCCTTTTAATTTCTTACGAATATCGTGACTAAGGCTTAGGGCTTTTTCAACTTTAATTGCTGCGGCTAATACGCATTCAGCGAGCTCTGCTCTAACATAATCTTTAGTTGCTTTAAATTCATTGTTATTTCGCGCTACTTTTCCTTGTTGCTCGATTAAATACTGACATCCTGCTTGAATACAGTCTTGAAGTAAGTCGGCGATAGTACCAAAAGGATTAAAATATAAACCGAGTTTTGCTTTATTCGGTAGCTTTTCTTGTAAGTACTTTATTGGTGAAGGGATATTAAGTAAAATTAACCGACAAACTCCATTTATCATAGCTTGTTCAGCCTGCTCAGCATGTTCAAATAGTTCGATGGCAACACTTTGCTTTTTGTCGACTAAAGCAGGAAATGCTTTAACCGTAATGTTAGCCACCTTTTTCTCATACCCTGTAGGTAATTCGCCAAAATCCCAGTCTGACAAATTTGTTTTTTCAATCCCCTTCTCTGCTACTTTTTGAATAGACGCTTTTACTTTACCTTGTAAGTCAGCTTTTAATTGTTCTAAGTCTCGCCCTTGTCTTACTAATTTATTTTTTTCATTTAGAATTTTAAAATTCATCGTTAAATGAACAGGTAACTCACTGGCTTGCCAAACATCATCAGGAAGTCTTACGCCTGTCATTCTCAGTAACTGCTTTTCAAATGCTTGATGAATGCTACCATCAAATTCAACCATGGTATCTAAACAAGCGCTTGCATAATTTGGTGCAGGCACAAAATTACGACGCAAAGTTTTAGGCAAACTTTTAATTAATGCCACTAACAAATCAAAACGTAAAGCAGGAATTAGCCAATCAAACCCTTGGTTTTGAACTTGATTTAAAATACCAACAGGAATAATCACACTAATGCCATCATCAATATCCCCCGGAGCAAAATGGTACTCTAAAGGAAGGGTTAAAGAGCCTTGTTGCCAGGTATTAGGGTATTCTTTTTCACATAACGCTTGTGAAGTATCATTGAGCAAAAACTCTTCAGTGAAGTTAAGTAGCTTTCCTTGGCTTCGTTTTGTCACTTTCCACCAAGCTAAGAAGCTTGACAAACAAGTAACATTTTCAGGGATTTTTTCATCATAAAAGTCAACAAGGTGTTGTTCTTCAATAAGAAAATCTTTTCGACGTGCTTTTTTTTCTAACGTTTCAATGTCAGCAACAAGGCTATTATTGTGTTTAAAAAACTTTTCATTAATAACACAATCGCCATTAACTAATGCTTCTCGAATAAAAATATCACGACAGGTATGTGGCTCTATTTGGTTAAAGTTAACTTTTCTTTTACCGACAATGATTAAACCGTAAAGGCTCACTTGTTCAAACGCGATAACCGCACCTTGCTTTTTCTCCCAGTGTGGTTCGCTATAACTACGCTTAACCAAATGCTGAGCTAGTGGCTCTAACCACAGGGGATCTATTTTAGCGACCATACGGCCAAATAAACGACTGGTTTCAACAAGCTCAGCAGCCATTAGCCATTTAGGTGGTTTTTTAGCTAAAGCAGAACCTGGAAAAATATAAAACTTGCTACCTCTAGCCCCTTTAAATTCTCGATTTTCATCTTGTTGCCCTAAATGACTTAACAAGCCAGATAACAAGGCTTGATGAACAGCATCAGCTTGTTGTTCTTGTTGTTTGGACTGCTTTGGCTGTGCATTTGATTCATCAAGGGGAGCAAAGTTTAGTGTGATACTCGTTAATGGGATATTTTGCTCTTTGAGTGTTTGTTTTAATTGAAGGACAACATCTTGCCATTCTCTTAAACGTATATAAGACAAAAACTCTTTTTTGCATAGCCGCCTAAATTGATTATTTGTTAACGTTTTTTGCTGTTCATTAATGTAATGCCAAAGCCTTAATAAACTAACAAAGTCTGACTGTTTATCCTTAAATCTGTTGTGCTTTTCATCAGCGGCCTGTTGCTTTTCGTGAGGTCTTTCACGTGGATCTTGAATGCTTAAACCACTGACAATAACTAACACTTGTTCGATACAGCCAAGATCGATTGCACTTAATACCATTTTTGACAAGCGAGGATCTATTGGAAATTTAGCCAGTAGGCGCCCTGCTTTAGTAAGTTTTTTATTTGTGCTGTTTTGACTACCTTTTCTCGGCTGCTCAATAGCGGCCAACTCTTCTAAAAGCTTTATGCCATCATTAATATTTCGGCTATCAGGTGGCTGTACAAAAGGAAATTGACTGACATCGCCTAAATCTAATGACAACATCTGCAAAATTACCGTTGCTAAATTAGTTCTTAAAATTTCTGGATCGGTAAATGCTGGACGATTAGTAAAGTCATCTTCTGAATAAAGCCTGATACAAACGCCTGCTGATACACGCCCACAACGTCCGGATCTTTGATTAGCACTTGCTTGAGAAATTGCCTCAATGGGTAAACGTTGAACTTTAGTACGATAACTATAGCGAGAAATACGTGCTGTGCCGGGATCAATAACGTACTTAATGCCAGGCACCGTTAAACTCGTTTCTGCCACATTAGTGGCTAAAACAATATTACGCCCACTATGTGGTTGAAAAATTTTATTCTGCTCTTGCACAGTCAAACGAGCATAAAGTGGTAAAATGTGTGTATGTCGTAAATTAGCTTTTTCTAATGCTGCTGCAGTGTCACGAATTTCTCGCTCACCATTTAAAAAGATAAGAATGTCACCGTAGCTAATCTCACTTAACTCATCGACTGCATGTAAAATACCCGAAATAACATCAAGATCATCCCGTTGGGTATTTTGCTCTTCTCCGTTAGCTTGGCTATTATTACTTTCATTGAGCAGCGGTCTATACAATACTTCTACAGGAAAGGTTCTTCCTGAAACCTCGATAACCGGCGCATTGCCAAAATGTTGAGAAAAGCGGTCGGTATCAATTGTTGCAGAGGTGATTATCACTTTAAGATCAGGACGTTTAGGTAAAATTTGTTTGATATACCCCAGAATAAAATCAATATTTAAACTACGCTCATGTGCTTCATCAATAATGATGGTATCGTATTGTCGCAGTAGTCGATCTGTTTGCATCTCTGCTAACAAAATACCATCTGTCATTAACTTGATATAACTTTGGTGACTCACTTGATCATTAAATCGTACTTTATAGCCGACAAAATCCCCTAACTTTGTATTTAACTCTTCGGCGATTCGTGTTGCAACGGTTCTAGCGGCAATACGCCTAGGCTGAGTGTGACCTATCAAGCCTTCAATACCACGACCTAGTTCTAAGCAAATTTTAGGAATTTGTGTTGTTTTACCTGAGCCTGTCTCGCCTGCAATAATAACCACTTGATTATCTTGAATTGCTTGACTAATTCGATCAAGGTTTTGAGATACGGGTAAAGACTCTGGATAATTTATCGCAGGTACACTATTGAGCTTTGCCACTTTATTTTCAATGGATTGAGTAATAGCGTTCGCTATTTGTTGAAGTGCTTTATTTTTTTTATCTTCTTGGTGAATTTTTTTTACATTCAACAAGCGCTTTTTTAAACGAGGTTTATCCGATAATTTTACTTCGCTAAGTAAATTGAATAAAGACTGGCTGTTAGGCTGTGCATTAACCATTGATTTTTCAGAACGACTAGAAGGCATTAACAATATAAATTTTAGAGAAATATAAGCCGTTATATTATCAGTAAATAGGTTGAATTACAGTATGCTCAATCTATGATACACAAAAAAAGAGGTGTGATAAAACCAACACCTCTTTAAAACAACCGAATTGATCTACAGACTTATTGTTTAATATGACTAAGCAGCCTGAAAACTCACTTTCATATGTTGGTCAATTGCTTTTAGTACATCATTTCGGCAAATAGTACCAAGTAAATAACCATTATCATCAACTACAGGATACACTTTAGGTTTATTGCCCAACATGCTCTGTGCTAATTCAATAACACTATCGTAGGGCTTTACTGCAAGTACATCTTTATTCATTAAACTAGCAACATCTGTTGTGTGTTCGTTATGATAAATTGAGCCTAACATTTTAGCTAATATATCACTTTCAGATAGGAAACCAATTAATGCCTTTTTCTCATCTATAACAGGTCCGCCGATTTGTTTAGTTTTCAAAAAACGTAATGACGCTTCTTCGACAACCATCTCAGGTGTAAATGTTACAGGGTATTGATTCATATAGTCTTTAACAAATAGTGATTCCATATCCGATCCTTTAATTGTTCTTATTGTGCCATTAAAAAAATGAAACGTTATCTTCTTCTCTTAGCGTAGACTCGAATGCTTAATATTTCATGGTGTTAGCTGTATTATTTTTAATAATTAGTTAAAAAATGTATTTATTTCATATTAAGCGATAAAAGCAAAGGTTTAAGGCTTTCTTCTTTGTTTAATAAATGCTCTTTATAAGCCTTTTTAAACACCCCTCTTAAATGAGATTTTAAATGAGGTAATACTGTTTTAATGGGCAATTCTTTTAACACGGTAAAAAGCGCTAAGCAATAAACCATGTCATTCTCTGATAAAGCAACATTACGATTGGCATAAGGATTAAAGCACGAACCACAACCTCCTTTAAATTGATATGCAGTATTACTAAACATAACACCAAAGCCCATAAAACAAGCAACTAAATCAACCGCTTGGGATATAAATTCAGTGCCACCTGGTGGTGCCTTACCGCTTTGCACAATCATAATCATAGAAAATGCTTGAGCAAATGACGCAATTAAATCTTGGGGTTGGTTGATTTGGTTTGGATTATAACTAACTTTAATTGACTGCTCTGCATCTAGGTGGGTATTAAATTTAACCGCTTTTCCCCTAGTAGTATTAGCAAAATCAAGCTTAGGTAAAGTTTGTTGACTAAACTCATGCGGAGCAACCAAAACAATTGGCCAGTGTTGCAACCCTGCATATTCAAGAGTTTTATCAAAAACACTTTGTGCCATTTCGTGAACACTACTGACATTTCCAGGGTAAAACTCATTTGTAGGTAAAATTAAACGAGTTTCTTCTTTAAACATCGTTAATTCAAAATTCTCTAATGCCCAAGAAAATGTATCAAAAATCCAATTTTGACTACTCGTTTCGATCACAGGTGTCGATTTAAATAAATTAGCAAACATTTATGATTCTCTGTAATAGCCAGTAATTAAATTTGAGGAACCTTTATGACTCCTAATCATCTTTAAAAATACCAACATAGGTTGCTTCCGGGCTAGATTTAGATGCTCGGTACATTCCTTTTGTATTAAAAGGTAAGCTTATATTGCCTTTAGTGTCGATAATAATAACACCACCAGTACCACCAACAGGTAACAGTACGTCATGTATGACTTCATTTCCGGCTTTTTCTATAGACTTTCCTTGGTATTTTACTCTTGCACAAATATCAGCAGCGACATTATAACGAATGAAATATTCACCGTGACCAGTAGCAGAAACAGCACACGATTCATTTTCGGCAAATGTGCCGGCACCAATGATAGGCGCATCTCCAATTCGTCCGAAGCGCTTATTGGTCATGCCCCCTGTTGATGTACCCGCACTAATATTGCCATTTTTATCTAATGCAACAGCACCTACAGTCCCTACTTTAAATTCGGTTGGTAAATTATTATGAGCAATTGTGAAAGGAACTCCATCAACACTGGCCTTTGTCATTTTTGCTTTTGCCTTTTTTAATGAATCCAGTCGACTAGAGGTATTGAATAAACGATTATCAATTAATGACATACCTTGGCTTTGAGCAAATTCTTCAGCACCTACGCCACTTAGCATAACATGTACAGATTTATCCATAATTAAACGTGCTAAAGCAATGGGGCTTTCAATATGCTTAATGCCTGAGACAGCACCCGCTTGACGGGTTTTACCATCCATGATGGAGGCATCTAACTCGTGCTTTTCATCATGTGTATAAACGGCCCCTTTACCTGCATTAAAAAATGGAGACTGCTCGAGTATTGTTACTGCTGTTATCACTGCGTCAAGACTTTCACCACCTTTTGATAAAACCTGATAACCTGCTTCAACCGCTTCTTTTAATTTGTCACGATAAGCTTGCTCTTTTTCAGGGGTAAAGCGGCTTTTTTCGATAGTACCTGCCCCGCCATGTATAGCGATAGCAAAAGGAGCGTCTTGAGCTAAAGTTACAGGTGTAGCAGTAAAAAGGAGTGAACTAAATAAAGGAATAGCCGTAAATTTTAATGATGAAAATTTCATGAAACGTGATCCTAAGAGTAAAACTATAATTTGCTCTATATCAGCAAAAAATTCAAGTAAACATAATTAATTATCCGAAGCTTTTCTCACCAACTTGTCAAAGAATCTGTGCTAGTACAGTAATTAACTTGAACTCGGTTTAAGAGATGGTTAACAGTTTAAAAAATAGATAAATAATTATTTTACTCTAGCTTGATAGTTTTTCTTAATTCAAGGCAAATTTCGCGTCAATAGCAGGCCTATTGCAAGAAATTTAACGAAGAAGTAAGGAAAAATAGCTGTTAGAGAAATATTTGTTAAACCGAACTCACATCAGGTTAATTAATTGGCTTGTCAAAAAAAAACGCCTTAAAGAATATTCTTTAAGGCGTTTTAGCTGTTTATTGTTATTTGTATTGTTTATTCAGCTAGCTCTTTAAGCACTTCTTCTTTAAGATCTGCCCAAAGTTTACCTGATTCAACACCATACTTTCTAACTGCAAATACAGCCTCATCAAATCTATCTTCTTGTGCAAGTTCTATTAACTTTTGATAGTAAGTTCTAGATATTTCTCGCCCCTTAGGATGGGCAAAATATAAACGACCAATACGAGAATACAATCCTCTAAATCCATTAAGTATTAATAAATAGATTGAATTACCAGAAGCGACAACAAGCTTTTTATTTAATTGATAATCAAATGCTGCAAATGCTTCACCAGTATCCTCCACGTCGAGGTAGGCCTTTAACGATTCTATGGTTTTTTCTGGATTATTTTTAATCGCACCTCGAATATATATTGCGCTAATATTAGTACGAGCAGAAAGTAAATTATCAACCAAATCAGGAATACCATCTTGATCAAGTTGAGCTAGAGTCTCTAAAATGTTTAAGCTAGAGGTATCCCAAAAATTATTAACTTTAGTTGGTTTACCATGCTTTATCGTTAACCAACCATCACGGGCTAAACGTTGTAGAACTTCTCTTAGTGTAGTTCTTGTTACGCCAATGAGCTCAGATAATTCTCGTTCAGCAGGAAGAATAGACCCTGGAGGAAAACCACCGTTCCAAATCGATTCAACGATATATTGTTCAGCAAACCCTGCTGGGCTTTGGGCTTTAATAACCATTTATTGTCATTTTTCCTAAAGTGAGAATACAAAGATAACTGATTGTACCAGAAGAACAACTTGGTACAAGCTTATAAAAAGTGATAAGAGTAATTAAATAAGTATTTAATATCCTATTAACATTTTGAAGCAAAATACTTTGGCTAAATAAAATTTACTGTAAGATAATAACTTATTAAATAACATTGATAATGTTATATTTTTGATATTACTGACTGAGTGTTTTAGCTATTAAGTTAAGTAATTTTTAGGTGTTAATAATTAGGAATTAAATTTGAAATTTTTAAGTGAACTAACAACAACTCCACGCCCTTGGATTTTACTTGCGCTTAGTGCATTCGCACTTGAGTTGTGCGCATTGTATTTTCAATACTACATGGGACTTGCCCCTTGCATTATGTGTATATATCAGCGTGTTGCTATTTGGGGGATTTTTATTGGAGGCGTCATTGGTGCTATAGGACATTCTTCAATATGGGCAAGAATCTTAGCTTATATTTCCTGGGGCACTGGCGCTATTTGGGGGCTATTAATTGCTGTAGAACATGTTGAAATACAATCGAGTGATTCACTCTTTTATACTTGTGAATATGTACCGAATTTTCCTTCTTGGCTACCACTTCATGAATGGCTTCCGTGGTTGTTTGAAGCAACTGGAGATTGTGGAGATATTAACTGGCAGTTTTTAGACTTTACTATGCCACAAATGATGATTCTTGTTTTCGCTGTCTATAGTCTATTATTCGTCGGTGTATTATTATCACGATTAATTGGGACAAAGAAATTTTAACGCATTGTTTATATGTTTAAAAAGCCAGCATCGCTGGCTTTAACTTTTTATGCTCCTTAAATTTTTAATCTAGCTTTATTATCACTTAATACTTTTTCGCCTATGCCTTTGACGTTTAACAGCTCGTCTAAGCTAGCAAAATTTCCATTAATTTTACGATACTCAACTATTGCCTGAGCTTTTTTACTGCCAATACCTTTTAACGCGCTTAACTCTTCAATGCTTGCACGATTAATATCAATATTTTGTATTAATTGCTGGCTGGCTTTTTCTGTCTTTATAGGCTCTTTTGCTAGAACAGTTGGAGGGCATAACGTAACAGCGGTGATTAACACCAAAGATGAAAACAATTTCATAAATAATTCCTTGTAGTATAACGTCCATAAAAAAACTAAAGTAAGTCAACAAGTTCTTGTGACTTACTTTAGTTTTAGTCGTTAGTTTCAACTTTGTCAAAGAATGAATTTGAAATTTTTTATAGCGCAACTAATTCATTTCAAACTAATACACTGTAAAAATTGAAACATTCTTTGAGCCATAAATTAACGAATTGATAAATTAATCTCATTCAATACATTTTGCGGGTTAGTCGCTTGAGTGATAGGTCTGCCGATAACAAGGTAGTCAACACCTGCATTAATTGCTTGTTCTGGCGTCATGATCCTTTTTTGATCATCACTTGCAGAGCCTGCGGGTCGAATACCTGGTGTGATTAATTTAAACGATTCACCCAGCTGTGATTTTAAACTTTGCGCTTCCCATGCAGAACATACCACGCCATCTAGACCGCACTTTTGCGCCAAAGTCGCTAAATGTACGACTTGTTCTGCAGGAGTACGGGTAATACCAATACCCAGCAAGTCGCTTTCAGACATACTCGTTAACACGGTAACCGCAGTTAACATAGGTGCGTTTGGCCCAAAATGTTGCAAAGCCGCTTGTGCTTTTGTCATCATTTCACTACCACCACTGGCATGAACATTCACCATCCAAACACCTAAATCAGCGGCCGCAGTAACGGCTTTTGCCACGGTATTAGGAATATCATGAAACTTCAGATCAAGAAAAACATCAAACCCCTTACCTGTTAATTGTTTGACAAAATCAGGTCCAAAATAGGTAAACATTTCCTTACCTACTTTTAATCGACAATCAGTCGGTGAAACTTTATCTACAAATGATAAAGCATCAGCTTTTTTATCAAAATCTAAAGCAACTACAACTTTTGCATCACTCATCAAACATTCCTTACGTCTATTCTATTCAATTTAATATTTTATAATAATATTCATTAATAACTGTTCACGTCTAAATTAAACTACTAAAGCTCAAGGAGAATAAATATCAATGAGCACAGAGAAATTGATTTAATGGCGACGTTAAACGGTTATTCGCCCTCAAGGCCTTTAAGAGGCTTTAATTGCTCCCAATCATGGCACGATGGACACGACCAGTAATGAGTACTGCTATTAAAACCACAGGTTCTACAACTGTATTTTGGTTTCATGTTTAAATAAGCCGTCACCAACTCTTTAATTACATCTAGGCTTTCAGCATTACTTTCTTTACCTGAGCCTGCCATTTGCATTTTCACAAAATGCTTAAAACCTTTAATCGTTGGTCGACGCTTTAATGCTGAAAGAATAAATTCAACGGCTTTATTTGTGCCATGCTTGCTTTCGATATGCTCTAAATATTTCAATAAAGCAGTTGTACTACCAGTTTCCTCATACACTTTACGAATAAAAACAAAAAAGTCTTGTTCAGTACCAAGTTTTTTATAGCAGTTATGCATGCTTTCAATTACATCAGGAAAAAACTCTTTATCTTGTTGGTATATTGATTGATAACATTGACATGCTTGTTCATATTGTTGGTGATTTTCATATATTTTAGCCATCAACCAGTTAGCACGACAAGAATCTGGATCTAATTGAAGTGCTTGTTCAAGTAATTCGATAACTTCAATGAATTCATCTTTTTTTAAGGCAACGGTTGCCAATTCACAATAAAAGTTGGCTAAGGTGTGTAATGACTTTTTATCATTAGCTTTTATTATCTGTTTTTTAAGATCAATACCTAGCTGCCAGTCTTTGGTCGATTGATATATTTGTAATAAGTTACTAATAGACTTTAAACCGTATGTTTTTGATTTAAGCAGTTTGTTAAACATTGTTTCAGCGCGATCGTATAACCCTGCACTTAAAAAATCTTTACCTAATTCAAAGATTGCCTGATGTTTATCTTTAGTAGGTAAATGCCCTTGTCTAACAAGGTGTTCATGCACCTTTAGTGCTCTATCAAGTTCCCCACGGCGTCTAAAAAGATTAGCCATAGCAAAATGTGCTTCAACGGTATCATCTTCGACCTTCAATGCATCGAGTAAATAATCTATCGCTTTATCTTGTTGGTTCGACAGTAAATAATTCAAACCCGTTGAGTATTTAATCGAGAGATCTTGTTTTTCGGTTTGATTGTTTTGCTTAATACTATTACGCCCCATAAACCAGCCATATGCCATCGCTACAGGTAAAAGTAAAAATAAAAGTTCTTGCATAATATTAAGAGGAAACCTTGTTTAAGTTTGTTGATGTTGTTGATAGGTGTGTGCTTTTTCTTTTCAGTGACTTCTTTGACTTAACAGCACGAAAAAATCGCCACATTACCGTAATTAAAACGCCAATAACAATACCTAAGGTAGTAAAAATACTAACGGCTTGGGCAACTGAGATCTCAGAGCGAGCAATTAAATAATTTAGAGAAACAGTTTGTGGGTTTTGACTACCGAAAATAAACGCAATAGCGAGCAAAAATATCACCACGAGTAACAATAAGTAAAATCGCAAACTAATCTCCTTACACTAAAGTAAATATAAAAAATATCTAACTGCAAATAAACCATCAAAATCAATAGTGCTATTCTACAGCGATGAACGCAACGTGTCGCGTATATCAGCGTAACTTATGTTATTTAATTTACACTCCTGACATACACATAGCATAAAAAAACGGCACGCTAATTAATTAGCATGCCGTTTGTAAGCGTTTCTATGTATTTCTTATTAAAGAAATAAATATTATGCAGCGGAAAGATTTACTCTTTCGCGTAACTCTTTACCAGGTTTAAAATGAGGTACATATTTACCAGCAAGCTCTACAGCTTCGCCAGTTTTAGGGTTTCTACCTACCCGAGGCGCTCGAAAATGTAATGAAAAACTACCAAATCCTCTAATTTCAATACGCTCTCCTTTTGACAAGGATTGCGCCATCATTTCGAGAATTTCTTTTATAGCATGCTCTACATCTTTAGCTGATAAGTGATCTAACTTTTCTGCTAATTTTTCAATGAGTTCTGACTTGGTCATTTGACCTCCCAGTGTGCCTCGTAGAGTATTAAATGAACTTAATACCCATTGAGATAAATATTAAAAGGAGAAACCACTTAGTTATCTCCTCACTCTATTCCTGCTAAATTAGTTTTTAGCGTTTTTAAACGCTGCAGCCATAGCACTTAAACCAGTTTCTTCAACTTGGTTTAGGTTATCCATTGCTTGACGTTCGTCTGCTTGATCTTTCGCTTTGATTGATAAGCTGATAGTGCGGTTCTTACGATCTACACCAACAAACTTAGCTTCAATGCTGTCACCAACAGAAACTTCAGTACTTGCATCTTCAACACGGTCAACTGAGATATCAGCTACACGTAAGTAACCTTCAACGCCTTCTGCTAATTCAATTGTAGCACCTTTTGCGTCTACTTCTAGTACCTTACCAGTAACAATAGCACCTTTTTTGCTAGTTGTCAGATACATGTTGAACGGGTCGTCTTCTGCTTGTTTAACACCAAGAGAAATACGCTCACGCTCAGGGTCAACTTGTAATACAACAGCAGTGATTTCATCACCTTTCTTGTAATCACGAACAGCTTCTTCACCGCCAGCCCATGCAATATCTGATAAGTGAACAAGACCATCAATACCACCGTCAAGACCGATAAAGATACCGAAGTCAGTAATTGATTTGATCTTACCTGATACTTTATCACCTTTGTTAAAGTTCTTAGCAAACTCTTCCCAAGGATTAGCAATACACTGTTTAAGGCCTAAAGAAATACGACGACGTTCTTCGTCAATTTCTAACACTAGTACTTCAACTGTGTCACCTAAGTTAACAACTTTAGATGGGTGGATGTTTTTGTTAGTCCAATCCATTTCAGAAACGTGAACTAAACCTTCAACGCCTTCTTGAATTTCAACAAAACAACCGTAATCAGTTAAGTTAGTTACACGACCAGAAAGTTTAGAACCTTCTGGGTAACGGTTAGCAATTGCTACCCATGGATCTTCGCCTAACTGCTTCATACCTAGAGATACACGAGTACGCTCACGGTCGAATTTCAATACTTTAACTTGAATTTCATCGCCAACATTTACGATTTCACTTGGGTGCTTAACACGTTTCCAAGCCATATCTGTGATATGTAATAAACCGTCAATACCACCTAAATCAACGAATGCACCGTAGTCGGTAAGGTTCTTAACGATACCTTTAACTTCTTGGCCTTCAGCTAATGATTCAAGTAATTCATCACGCTCTGCACTGCTTTCAGTTTCGATAACAGCACGACGAGAAACAACAACGTTATTACGCTTTTGATCAAGCTTAATAACTTTAAATTCTAGGTCTTTACCTTCAAGGTGAGCTGTGTCACGTACTGGACGTACATCAACTAATGAACCTGGTAAGAAAGCACGGATGTTGCTAACTTCAACAGTGAAACCACCTTTAACTTTACCGTTAATAACACCGATAACAGTTTCTTTTTCTTCGTATGCTTTTTCAAGCACTTGCCATGCTTCGTGGCGTTTTGCTTTTTCACGAGAAAGAATTGTTTCACCGAAACCATCATCTGTCGCGTCTAAAGCTACGTCAATTTGATCGCCAACAACAACTTCTACTTCACCAGAAGTGCTTTTAAATTGGTCAATTGAGATAACGCTTTCAGATTTTAAGCCCGCATCAACAATGACATTGTCTTTGTTTACGGCTACGATTGTACCCTTGATAATTGAACCAGGGCGTGTTTCGATTTCTTTTAAACTTTCTTCAAAAAGTTCTGCAAAATTTTCAGTCATAACTTGTAATAAACTCAGCTATTAATCCACTCAACTTACATGTTTCATGGGGTAATTAAATGTATGCCCAGTGTATCCTTACAGTAGGCTATTGGTTAAAATTGTATTTACTCATTACGCGAATTATTGTTTAAACTTTCATTAACTCTTGATTAGAGAATGACAGTATTTTATTGACCACTTCTTTAATAGAAAGGTCAGTAGAATCAACAATTAACGCTCCTTCTGCAGGCACTAACGGCGCCACCTTGCGGTTTTGATCTCGCTCGTCCCTCAGACGTATGTCATCCAAAAGGCGCCCGATTTTAACATCAAAGCCTTTCGCTTTCAACTGATTAAATCTTCGCTCTGCTCTTTCTTCAGCGCTAGCGGTTAAAAATACTTTAACAGGTGCGTCTTTAAAAACTACCGTTCCCATGTCTCTACCGTCAGCGACTAGGCCAGGCGAAACTTTAAAAGCACGTTGGCGCCTTAACAGTGCCTCTCGTACTCGTGGAAAAGCAGCAACCTTTGACGCTAACTCTCCAACCTCTTCACTACGAATGCTAGAAGTTACGTCTTCACCTTCTAAAATAACCTGACTATCTCCGCTAGTATTAATAGCAAATTGCACATCTAAATGTGCGGCCATGGGGATAAGAGGCTCTTCTTCTTCAACACCAACTCCGTGATGTTGAGTAGCAATCGCCAACACGCGATATATTGCTCCACTATCAAGCAATTCCCATCCTAACTGCTCTGCCACAATTCGGGCAACGGTTCCTTTACCTGCACCACTGGGTCCGTCAATGGTAATTACTGGTATTTTATCATTCATGAATTAATCCTAATCTCATTTTCTATCGTGCTGTATAACAACTAAAGGTATTTACTCTTGTGACACTGACAAACCCACTTGATTAGCTAATGCCACAAAATTAGGAAATGACGTAGCGACATTATCACAATCTAGAATTTTAACGATGCCAGTTGAACGTATAGAACTAATAGCAAAAGACATAGCGATTCGGTGATCGTCATGACTATTAACAGTACCTGAGGTTAATTGCCCACCAACAATATCAATACCATCTTCAAAAACAGTACAGTTAATATCTAGTACTGCTAAGCCATCTGCCATTGCTTGAATACGATCACTTTCTTTTACGCGAAGCTCTTCAGCACCGCGTAAACGTGTAGTACCGTTAGCACAAGCTGCAGCAATAAATATTGCAGGAAATTCATCAATTGCAAGGGGAACATCACGTTCTTGTACATCGATACCTTGAAGATTTGATGCTCTAACAACAATATCAGCGACGGGTTCACCGCCAGCCATACGTTCGTTAATAACGCTCAGGTCACCATTCATTTGTTTCAAAATGTTTATCGAGCCAACACGCGTAGGATTCATGCCAACATTTCGAATAGTTAGCTCACCTTCTTTAGCAATAAGACCTGCGACCATAAAAAAGGTCGCCGATGAGATATCACCAGGTACTTGAATATCACAAGCGGTTAATTTATGGCCGCCTTCAATAGATATTTTATTGCCTTCAACGGTAACTGGGTAACCAAATGCTGTTAACATACGCTCAGTATGATCACGAGTGATGCCTGGCTCTGTAACTGTGGTTACACCTTCAGCATACATACCCGCCAGCAAAACGCATGATTTAACTTGGGCACTTGCCATGGGTAGATCGTAATCAATGGCCTTTAGCCGAGTATTCTCATCTCTACCTTGACAAATTACTGGTGGTGTACCGTCATCACTGGCACTAATATTAGCACCCATGAGTTTCAATGGGTTAACCACTCGGTTCATCGGTCTTTTATTTAAAGAAGCATCACCAGCCATTGAAGAACTAAACGTTTGGCCTGCTAAAATCCCAGACAATAAACGTATAGAGGTACCTGAATTACCAATATCTAATAATGTTTTAGGTGCCGTTAAGCCATGAAGCCCTTTACCATGAACGGTCACATTATATTCTGCATCAGGGCCTTCAATTTCAATGCCCATAGCTTTAAATGTATTCATGGTGGCTAAGCAATCTTGTCCGGGTAAAAAGCCTTTGATGTTGGTCGTTCCTTCGGCTAATGAACCAAACATTATAGAACGATGAGAAACAGATTTATCACCTGGTACGGTAATATCTCCAGAAACAGAGCCGCTAGGCGCTGCAATAAAAGAAAGAGGACTATTAACTTCAGACATTTTTTTCCAACTTATTCAAAATTAAATACTAATTAAATAACAATTAAGTAACTATTAGCGATACTTATACTAGAGCCATACTTAGCTTTCTAGTGCGATACAGTTTATGCATGCTGTTGAGCGAATTCTTCCATAAATTTCACTAATGCTTGAACACCTGATAATGGCATTGCATTATAAATGCTTGCACGCATACCACCAACACTTCGATGCCCTTTCAATGCCATTAAGCCATGCGCTTGGGCAGCAGCTAAAAATTGCTCATTGAGTTGTTCATCTTTAAGCCAAAAAGGAACATTCATCAAACTTCGATATTGAGTTTCAACATTGTTGTAATAAAATGGGTTTTCATCAATGGTGTTGTATAACAACTGAGCTTTCTGCTGATTTATTTCTGCAATTGCCTCTACTCCACCTAACGATTTTAGCCATTGAAAAACCAATCCGGCTAAATACCATGCATAAGTTGGCGGTGTGTTATGCATTGAATCATTATCACTGATTAACTGATAGTTCATAATAGATGGCGTATTTATCTGAGCTTGACCTAATAAATCTTCACGAATGATAACAATCGTTAAGCCTGACGGACCAATATTTTTTTGCGCACCCGCATAAATCAAACCAAACTTTGAAACATCTATTTTATGTGACAGTATCGTAGATGACATATCTGCAACTAAAGGAACACCATTAGTTTCTGGAATTTGAGTTAATTCAATACCATCAACAGTCTCATTTGGACAGTAATGCACATATGCAGCATCACGATTAACAGGCCAAATATCAGGCGCAGCAATTGTTGTTAACGTTTCTGATTTATTCATAACCTCAATAACATTAACGTTACCAAAATTGGTCGCTTCTTTAGCAGCAGCTTTTGACCAAGAGCCTGAAACAATATAATCCGCACTTTTGCCTTGTGGTAATAGGTTAAGGGGCACAGCAGAAAACTGCCCTCTCCCTCCACCATGGCAAAAAAGAACTCGGTAGTTATCAGGAATAGTTAGTAATTCACGTAAATCTTCTTCTGCTTGCTTAGCTACTGCAACAAATTCACTACTGCGATGACTAAGTTCCATCACAGAGCTACCTGTTTCATGCCAATCAATAAATTCTTGTTGAGCTTTTTTCATTACATCAGTGGGTAGCATCGCTGGACCGGCACAGAAATTATAGGTAACAGACATAAAACTTAATTATCCTCATTTATGCACTAAAATAGCGCAACATTATTGTTCAGTTTGTTAATCAACCATTTAAATGGTTGAGCTTAATTTTTTACAAAAAAATGGGCGGTTAAGCCGCCCATTTAACACAAATAGCAGAGTTAACTAATTATTATCATCTTCATTTGTGTCATTCACTTGAACATCTTCAGATGTATTCGCTTCGCTTTCGTTTAGCTCTGTTGTTTCAGTACTCGATGACTCGCCTTCAACAACTTCACCATCAATAACGCCTTCGATTTCATCTTCTTCAACTTCATCAATGCGTTGCAATGCAACCACTAGTTCATCTTCCGCTGTACGAATGATTCGAACACCTTGGGTATTACGCCCAATAACACTCACTTCATTAACACGAGTTCGAACTAAAGTGCCGCTATCAGTGATCAACATCATTTCATCTTGATCTTCAACTTGAACTGCACCGACAACTTTACCATTTCGATCACTGACTTTGATTGAAACTACCCCTTTAGTCGCTCTACTCTTCGCTGGGTATTCAACTAAATCAGTACGTTTACCAAAACCATTTTCAGTGATAGTGAGTATAGGTCCATCGTTTCTAGGTACAATTAATGAAACAACTTTTTGCTCACCTTCTAACTTCATACCACGAACACCGGTACCTGTTCGGCCAATTGGTTTTAATGCCCAACGTTGCTCACCAGTTTCTGGGTCAAGCTTTATTTCACCGGTTTCACTGTCGCGTACTTTCTCATTAAAGCGCACAACTTTACCTGCATCAGAGAACAACATAATGTCGTTGTTACCATCAGTAATATCAACACCAATTAACGTATCATCATCGCGCAAGTTTAAGGCAATGATACCGTTTGCTCTTTGATTAGAGTATGCATTTAATGCTGTTTTCTTCACTGTACCTGACGCAGTCGCCATAACGATATACTTATCATCAGCATAATCACGCACAGGTAAAATAGCAGTAATTCTCTCATCATTTTCTAATGGTAATATATTCACTATTGGTCGGCCACGAGCAGTACGACTTGCGAGAGGCAACTGGAATACTTTTAACCAGTAAAGTTTACCGCGATTTGAGAAACATAAAATTGTATCGTGAGTATTAGCGACTAATAAACGCTCGATATAATCTTCTTCTTTCATCTTAGTTGCCGCTTTACCTTTACCACCACGGCGTTGAGCTTGATAATCGCTCAATACTTGATATTTAACATAGCCCTCACGAGAAAGCGTTACAACAACATCTTCCTCACAAATGAGATCTTCTAACGATAAATCATGAGAAGCATTGGTAATTTCTGTTCTACGTTCATCACCAAATTCATCACGAATAGCAATGAGTTCTTCACAAATTACTTCCATTAAACGTGCAGGAGTCGCTAAAATATACATTAACTCAGCGATGAGTTCTAATAACCCTTTGTACTCACTTAGAATCTTATTGTGTTCCATGCCAGACAATTTATACAACTGTAAATCGACTATAGCTTTAGCCTGCTCTGCTGTTAGGTAATACAGACCATCACGGATCCCGTATTCAGGCTCTAACCATTCTGGGCGAGCAGCATCATTACCAGCAGCACTCAACATTTGAGCAACATCACCTAGTTGCCAACCTTGAGAAACAAGTTTTTCTTCAGACTCTTTTCGGTTATTCGATGCTTTAATCAATTCAATAATAGGATCGATATTAGCTAAAGCAATTGATAGCCCTTCTAATATATGAGCACGTTCTCTTGCTTTGCGTAATTCGAAAATAGTACGGCGAGTAACGACTTCACGACGATGCAGTATAAAGGCTTCAAGCATCTCTTTAATATTAAAGAGTTTAGGTTGACCATCTGCCAGAGCAACCATATTTAAACCAAAAGAAACCTGCATTTGAGTAAGTTTGTAAAGGTTATTTAAAACAACTTCACCTACTTCGCCACGTTTTACTTCAATGACCATTCGCATGCCGTCTTTATCAGACTCATCACGTAAAGCAGAAATACCTTCTAAACGTTTATCTTTTACTAACTCAGCCATTTTTTCAATTAAGCGAGCTTTGTTCACTTGATAAGGTAATTCGTGAACAATAATTGTTTCTTTACCAGTACTGTCATTACATTCAATTTCAGCACGGGCTCGAATTTTTATTTTACCGCGACCAGTGCGATAAGCTTCTTCTATACCTGCACGACCACTGATAATACCAGCAGTAGGAAAATCTGGTCCTGGAATATGCTGTAATATTTCTTCAACACTAATGTCTTCATTATCAACAAGTGCTAAACAGGCGTTAATAACTTCAGTTAGATTATGCGGAGGTATATTTGTCGCCATACCAACAGCAATACCGGATGTTCCATTAACTAGTAAGTTAGGAATCCTTGTTGGCATAACCGCAGGAATAAACTCAGTACCGTCGTAGTTGGGTACATAATCCACGGTTTCTTTATCTAAATCAGCCAAAATAGAATGAGCAATTTTAGCCATTCTAATTTCGGTATAACGCATCGCAGCAGCAGAGTCACCATCAACAGAGCCAAAGTTACCTTGACCATCTACTAACATGTAACGCAATGAGAATGGCTGCGCCATACGTACAATAGTGTCGTATACAGCGGTATCACCATGAGGGTGATATTTACCAATTACATCACCAACCACACGGGCTGATTTTTTGTAAGGTTTATTCCAATCATTACCTAATACATTCATCGCAAATAAAACGCGTCGATGTACCGGTTTCAAACCATCTCGTACATCGGGTAATGCACGACCTACAATTACACTCATGGCATAATCTAAATAAGAGGTTTTTAATTCATCTTCAATGTTTACTGGAGCTACATTTTTGGCCAGGTCGGTCATAAATTGGTGGTATCCCTTGATTTATAAAAAGTTTTAAAATTACAAAAAAGGTGTTTAAAACTTACCTAGAGTATCGCTTTTAAAAGGCAAAACTCTTAAATTATTATTGTTAATCAACGCAGCATATTAACACAATAAATAGCAATTTCTATTGCTTTATTTGGGATGAATTCAAGAATATAAAAATAAACGGACAATTATCATAAATCAAAAGATAAAAACATCAGCAACCCATTATAAATAAAGCACTTTTCAAACAAACCCCGTTAACAGTTTACTTTTTAAACAAGTCAACTATTTTCAGTATTTTATACTAAGTATTCTCTTAATATCGGTCTAATCTTTTGACTATTTAACTTGCTTATTCTAGTTGCTAATATAACCTCAGTTAACTTATTCAATTATTCACACTATAAAATAACCTATACTGCTTTGTTTGACCTTGGGATTGGTTTAGAATCAAAAGCATCGTTATTTGTTATTAAACTTTTAGAATTTATTATGCCGCATTCAGCCCAAACAGAATCCATTAACGTTAACCCCAATGAAATTGCAAAATTTGAACAAATAGCATCCCAGTGGTGGGATGAAACTGGTGATTTTAAACCTTTGCATCAAATTAATCCGCTGAGACAACAATTTATTATTCAACATGCGGGCGACCTCTTTGAAAAAGTTGTCATTGATGTCGGTTGTGGTGGTGGCATCTTATCTGAAAGCTTGGCTAAATTAGGCGCAGATGTAACTGGCATTGATATGGGTGAAGAACCTTTAAATATAGCAAAACTACACGCTTTAGAATCTAATACTCGCGTTAGCTATCAACAAATAACAGCCGAAGAGCAAGCACGTAAAATGCCGCAAACATATGACATTGTTACTTGTATGGAAATGTTAGAACACGTGCCAGATCCTGAATCAATCATTAAAGCCTGTGCACAAATGGTAAAACCTGGTGGTTTGGTCTTTTTTTCTACTTTAAATAAAACTATTAAGTCTTATTTATTAGCAATAGTCGCCGCAGAAAAAATATTTAAACTTGTCCCAAATGGTACCCATGATCATGAGCACTTTATCAAACCCTCTACTCTTATTGGATGGGCAGAAAATTTTGAGCTTAAATGCATTGACGCTACAGGTATTCATTACAACCCAATCACAGAAAATCATAAGCTTGCGCCTGGTTTAGACGTTAACTATATCCTTTGCTGTAGAAAATTATCATGATGAAACTTAAACAACTTGATGCGATATTATTTGATTTAGATGGCACATTACTTGATACAGCAAATGATTTAGGTGCTGCTTTAAACCATGTTTTAACACAGCATAATTTGCCGACGGTTAGTAAAGAGCGTTTCCGTCCGATAGCATCAGATGGCGCTAAAGGATTATTAGAGTTAGGATTTGGCGACCAACTTAAAAACTTTAATTATGATGACTTACGTATTGAATTTCTTGATTATTATCAAAAAAACATAGCTATTCACACCTGTTTATACCCTAAGATAGAAGATTTACTTACTTTATTAAACGCTCAAAATATCCCGTGGGGAGTAGTAACCAATAAACCTATTGGTTTAACACAGGAGCTATTACCTCACTTTAGTTGTTTTTCTCACTGTAAAAGTGTTATCGGTGGTGACTCTTTACCGACGAGAAAACCCCACCCAGCGCCATTACTCTTTGCTTGTGATGAAATGGGTGTTCAAGCAAATAATTGCATATATGTTGGTGATGCAATCAGAGATATTGAAGCAGGTAATGCTGCTAATATGCTAACGATTGTTGCCAAATGGGGATACATTTCTGACAGTAATGATTGCAAAGATTGGCAAGCTAATATACTCGCTCAAACACCGGCAAATATTGCCGATTTGATTTTATAATCAAGTTGTTTAAACATTAAACAAGATATTAAACTATTGTTTTTTTTGGATATTTATTCCGTTATTACATTAAGTAATAACGGAGTTAAAACTTTGATTAAAATATTTTATAGCAAGAAATAAAATCAAAAAAATCGTTGCCTTTTAGATATCTCTAAATGAAATAGCCTTACTCAGTTAGTTATCACTAACATAATTTATTTATGAATAATTTATCAACAAAGCACCGCCAGATTAGCACTTGCATTAACCTTAAAACCCCATTATCTTGTGATTGTATTTTAAATAAACCCCTACATATAGTGAATAAACAGGCTGTTAAATTACTATATATGGACATACTAATAACAATTGATTTTCAGGACTTTCATGGATAACAATCTCTTTGTAACAAAACGTAATGGCGAAAAAGAACCAATCGATTTAGAAAAAATCCACAAAGTGATCGCTTGGGCTTCCGATGGCTTAGATAATGTTTCTGTTTCACAAGTTGAATTAAAATCGCATATTCAATTTTATGATGGAATTAAAACAGCCGACATTCATGAAACTATCATAAAATCTGCCGCTGACTTAATTTCAGAAGAGAGCCCTGATTATCAATTTTTAGCCGCCCGCTTAGCCGTTTTCCACTTACGTAAAAAAGCTTATGGCCAGTTTGAGCCACCTAAATTATACAGTCATGTTGTTAACATGGTTGAAACAGGTAAGTATGACCAACATTTATTAGCTGATTATACTGAAGCTGAATTTGAAGAAATGGAGAACTTTTTAGAACATAGCCGAGATCTTAACTTTAGTTACGCTGCAGTTAAGCAGCTTGAAGGCAAATATTTAGTTCAAAATCGCGTCAGTGGCGAAATTTATGAAAGTGCACAGTTTCTTTATATTCTCGTTGCTGCCTGTTTATTTGCAAAATACCCACAAGCGACTCGACTTAACTTTATTCATAAGTTTTATGACGCAATTTCTACGTTTAAAATTTCGTTGCCGACACCAATTATGGCTGGTGTTCGCACCCCTACTCGTCAATTTTCATCATGTGTATTAATAGAATGTGATGACAGCCTTGATTCAATCAACGCAACCTCTAGTGCGATTGTAAAATATGTATCACAACGTGCTGGAATTGGTGTCAATGCAGGTAGAATTAGAGCTTTAGGTAGCACTATTAGAAATGGTGAAGCTTTCCATACAGGCTGTATACCTTTTTATAAACACTTTCAAACAGCCGTTAAAAGTTGTTCTCAAGGTGGGGTTCGAGGTGGTGCTGCCACATTATTTTACCCGCTGTGGCATTTAGAAGTTGAAAGCCTACTTGTATTGAAAAATAACCGCGGTGTAGAAGAAAACCGTGTTAGACATTTAGACTACGGTGTTCAATTTAATAAGTTGATGTACCAACGCTTAATAAAAGGTGATTTTATTACCTTGTTCAGCCCGAGTGATGTCCCTGGTTTGTATGACGCATTTTTTTCTGATCAAGATAAATTCGATCAACTTTACGCTCAGTATGAAGCTGATGACTCTATTCGTAAAAAACGCATTAAAGCCATTGAGTTATTTACTTTATTTGCTCAAGAGCGCGCGAGTACCGGTCGTATTTACTTACAAAATGTTGATCACTGTAATACACACAGTCCATTCGACCCTTTGCAAGCGCCTATACGCCAAAGTAATTTATGTTTGGAAATCGCATTGCCAACCAAACCGATGTCGGATGTTAATGATCCAAATGGTGAAATAGCGTTATGTACGTTATCTGCTTTTAACTTAGGTGCCATTGATAGTATTGATGAACTAGAAGGATTAGCAGACCTTGCCGTACGTGCATTAGACAGTCTTTTAGATTATCAAGACTACCCTGTACCAGCCGCACACAGCGCGACGATGGGCCGTCGAACCTTAGGTATTGGTGTTATTAACTACGCCTATTATTTAGCAAAAAATGGGAAATTCTATTCTAACGGTAGTGCGAATAACTTAACGCATAAAACGTTTGAAGCTATTCAGTATTACTTATTAAAAGCTAGTAATCTATTAGCTAAAGAGCAAGGTGCCTGCCCTAAGTTTAATGAAACACGTCTATCACAAGGTATTCTTCCAATTGATACCTATAAAAAAGAAATTGATAACATTACAGGTGAGCCGCTTCATTTAGATTGGGAAGCACTAAGAGCGAGCATTAAAGAATACGGTGTAAGAAACTCAACGGTTTCAGCATTAATGCCTTCTGAAACATCTTCTCAAATATCTAATGCGACTAATGGTATTGAACCACCAAGAGGCTTAATTAGTATTAAAGCGAGTAAAGATGGTATTTTGAAACAAGTAGTACCTGAATATGACAAACTAAAAGATAATTACGAATTGCTGTGGAATATGCCTGATAACCAAGGCTATTTAGAGTTAGTAGGTATCATGCAAAAATTTGTAGACCAAACAATTTCAGCCAATACTAACTATGATCCCTCACGCTTTGACGGCGGAAAAGTACCCGTTAAGCAGATATTAAAAGACATTTTAACTGCTTATAAACTTGGGGTTAAAACAATGTATTATCATAATACTCGTGATGGCGCAGACGATCAGGTTGAAGTAGAAGATGATAGCTGCGCTGGTGGAGCTTGTAAAATCTAGCCCAGGCTAAATTTTACACTGTAAGCCGTTAGCGTCGTAAAACATTCAAGCAATAATTTAGCTTTTTATTCATACAAGCTAAATTATTGCTTCATATATTTTAAATAAAAATAATTAATTGAGTGATATAGCTCAGTCGGTAATATCAGATCTGACTAACTGGTATTACAAGGAGATTTTAATGTCGTATACCACATTTAACCAAGCGCCAAATAATGCATTGCAAGAACCGATGTTCATGGGAAACAGCGTTAATGTCTCTCGTTATGATCAACAACGTTATGTCGCGTTCGAAAAGCTGATAGAAAAACAGTTATCGTTTTTCTGGCGACCAGAAGAAGTCGATGTATCGAAAGACAGAGCTGATTGGCAAAGTCTGACTTCATCAGAGAAGCACATTTTTATCTCCAACTTAAAGTATCAAACACTTTTAGATTCAATGGCAGCGCGCTCTGTTAACGCTGTATTATTACCATTAGTTTCATTACCTGAAGTAGAGACTTGGGTAGAAACTTGGGCTTTTAGTGAAACCATTCATTCTCGTTCATACACGCATATTTTGCGTAACTTATTCACCGACCCTGGTGAAGTGTTTGATGATATTATGGTAAACCCTGCCATTTTGAAACGTGCTCAGTCTATTGCTAAGTATTTTGATGAAGTTATTTTAACCACGCAATTATTACAATCTCAAGGCGAAGGAAGTTATGAGGTCGAAGTTGAAGGTGAACAAACAACAATTGAAGTTACTCAGCGTAAACTTAAAGAACGATTATACCTTGCTGTTTGTTCTGTAAATGCGCTTGAAGCTATTCGTTTCTATGTTAGTTTTGCCTGTTCGTTTGCCTTTGCAGAACGTGAGCTACTCGAAGGGAATGCGAAAATAATAAAGCTAAAATCCCGTCAGACATACGCACATAATAGCAAAATTTTAAAAACTAATCAAGCTAAATCAAACACAAACAACGTGTTCAACTTGTGTGGAACCACACATAAAATCACAAAAAATGCCACACAACTTAAAATAGCAGCATAAAAAAATAAATATGTGGCTTTATCCCGGAATAAATAAAAAATGAAATATACTACTTTTAATCAAAAAAATAATGACGCTTTAAAAGAACCGATGTTCTTTGGCAACCCTGTGAATGTATCACGTTATGATGTTCAAAAACACGTGGCATTCGAAAACTTAATTGAGAAACAACTGTCTTTCTTCTGGCGACCAGAAGAAGTTGATGTATCAAAAGATCGCGGTGATTGGCAAAGTCTATCTGATGCCGAAAAGCACATTTTCATCTCTAATCTTAAATATCAAATCTTACTTGATAGTATGGCCGCACGTTCAGTTAATGCGGTGTTACTACCATTGGCTTCCTTACCTGAAGTTGAAACATGGATAGAAACATGGGCATTTAGTGAGACGATTCATTCTCGTTCATATACACATATTTTAAGAAATTTATTCACCCACCCTGGTGAAGTATTTGATGAAATAATCATTAATCCTGCAATATTGAAACGTGCTGAAAGTATTGCGCTTTACTTTGATGATTTAATTTTATATTCACAGTTATATAACTTACATGGCGAAGGTAAACATATATCTGAAGGTGTTGAATATGATGTTACTTTACGCAAATTAAAAGAAAAATTATACCTTGCTGTATGCTCGGTTAATGCTTTAGAAGCTATTCGTTTTTACGTTAGTTTCGCTTGTTCATTTGCGTTTTCAGAGAGATCTTTGCTTGAGGGGAACAGTAAACTAATTCGCCTTATTGCAAGGGACGAAGCCCTTCATTTAACGGGTACACAGCATATGTTAAATATATGGAAAAATGGTGGTGATGATCCTGAAATGAAACAAATTTGCATTGAATTGGAAGAGCAAGGTAGACAAATTTTCTTGGATGTAGTTGAACAAGAAAAAGAATGGGCCGATTACTTATTTAAAGACGGTTCGATGATTGGTTTGAATGCCGCAATTATCAAAGAATATATCGAGTATATTAGTCATCAAAGAATGATGGCTATTGGCTTAGACAGTCCATTCGATATTAAAAGCAACCCTCTTCCTTGGATGAATTCATATTTAACGTCTGATAACGTACAAGTTGCCCCACAAGAAGCAGAAATATCAAGCTATTTGGTTGGTCAGATTGACTCTAACGTTGAAGCAGGTGAGTTTGACGATTACGAATTATAATGTCATGGAAAATAACGGTCGAGGAACGAGTTATTTCGTTTCTCGAACCTGATAAAAACATCTTAGACTCATTAGAAAGAGAGAATATTGAAACCCATTACCACTGTAGAGATGGGTTCTGTGGCGCATGTAGGTGTAAGTTAATTAAAGGAGAAGTTCATTATGAAATGTCTCCTTTAGCCTATGTAGGGGATGGTGAAATACTAACTTGCTGTTCAATTCCTGCAACCGATATAGAAATAGATCCACACGGATAGATACTGTTTTTGACTAATTATTCCAATAAAAAATAATTATTTCCCTCCTCATACTGAGGACCAATTGCTACTTTCCTGTGGTTCAATGCCACTGATAGCAATAGTTTAAATAAATTTAATTACCTTAAATATGATATCCCAACAAGCCAAATAGTCGAGTTAAAATGAATTAATAAGGGTGTGAGTTATGATCAGAGCCGAATATCTACGATTTATGCAAACACTTGGCAATGAAGCCAGTTCAGTTAATGTAAGAAAAATTGCCAATATAGTCCTTGAGAATATAGATACGCTAATCCCCCTGACTACTCGGCAAGGCCAACGTATTCAGTCTATAGTGCCGTTAGCACAAGCTAATTGGTCAACTATAAATACAAAAGCACCTGCACCTACAGAAAATGATATAGAAAAGTCATTTTCATTTAATAAAATAACTAAATTAATAACAGGCCCTTTTCGTGGCTTCGCTAAGAAAGAAGAATTTGACCTTAATAGTTTACTTGTACTTATCTATGGTCCCAACGGCACTGGTAAATCAAGCTTTTGTGAAGCATTAGAACACGCTCTACTTGGCAATGTTGCTGATGCAGAAAGCAAACGCTTTAGAAATCAAGATGATTATCTTAAAAATGCCCACACTAATAGCTATGTAAAGCCGACTATTCTAGGTACAAACAATCATGGTGAAGAAGTACCTATTCAGCCAAACGATGCGCTTTATCGATTTTGCTTCGTTGAAAAAAATCGTATCGATAGCTTTTCCCGCATCGCAGCCCATGCTCCAGCAAAACAAACAGAGCTGATTTCAACATTATTTGGCTTAGAATCATTTAATGAATTTGTAAGAAATTTTTCACCTGAAATTGATGATAAATATATAGATTTATTAGGTGTCAAAGCTAACCAACTCAGGTTAAAACAACAAAGTTTAGCGGGAAGTCAATTACTACTCAAAGAAAACAAATCAGCATTACAGTTACTTGTTGCAGAAGAAATAGAGTTCTCAAAGAATTACAATCCTGGTTTAAAATTGAGACAAGTGATTGCCGATATTAATGGTGATGCTGATAATTTGGGTAAGATCAAACAAATTGAAACAGAGCTTCTACAGCCTGTTGCTACTAAAAGTGGTTTATCAATTGTTAAACTAAATGAACTACTTCAGACCATTACGACTAGCCAAGCAGAATTAACTGTTAAACAACAAGAGTTGGTTAATGCTAGCCAACAAATATCATTTCAACAGTTATACGAAGCTGTTGTTCAGCTTCAGTTAGCTGACCCAGACCACTGCCCTGCTTGCAAGACACCTATTGAGCAAGTCACTATAAATCCTTATACAAATGCAAGTGATGAATTAAATAAACTTCAACACCTAAGTGCATTGCAACAGCGAATCCAACAGCTTAATAATATTTTTAACCAAACAATCATCAACATATCACAAATAGTTAATTCTGCTTGTGCTCGTTTCTCCCAAAACCCACTTCATGGCTTCGTTGTTGCAACACCTACGCAAGCAAACATTGCCTGGTGGAATAGCTTACATGAAAAGATGGCTGATGGATTTACACCATGGCAACATATAGATTCGCAAGTGAAACAACTAGAACAAAGCGATTTATCAATTGATCAGCTTTCTCAACAAAGAGTCGTAAAGCAGCAAGAGCTTGTTAGATTAAGAGGGTTAGCAGATCAAATTATAAGGCTACAAACTCAGCGTCAGACAATCGTGCAAGCAATCAAATCTGCGGAAAATGACATTGCAACCTTCGCTATAAAAAATGAGAAGCTTATTGCTGAGGTTAAATTAGAAAAAGCAACGCTGGTAGAAAATATGACTATTAGCTCTGCTTATTCAACTTTTGTTTCAAGACTGAATGCATATAGAAAAGGACTACCTCAAAAGTTAGTTTCAGATCTAGGTGAGTTAGTGGTTTCACTATATAACTCATTTAACCGTAATGATTCACCTCACGAGTTGCTAGCCTCAGTTCAATTACCACTTAGCCAAAATCAACGCCTTAAAGTTTCATTCACCAATGAACCAACCAAATATTTTGATGCATTGCATATATTGAGCGAAGGCCATATTCGATGTATTGGCCTTGCGATATTACTCGCAAAAAATATTAAAGAACGCTGCCCTTTACTGATTTTTGATGATCCTGTTAATGCTATTGATGATGAACATAGGGAGTCTATTCGAAGGACGTTATTTGAGGACGATTTTTTCAAAGGCTCGCAAATAATACTTGCTTGTCACGGTGAGGAATTTTTCAAAGATATTCAAAACCTCTTAACCGTAAAACAAGCAAAAGAGTCTAATACGTTTTCTTTTTTACCAAAAATTGAAGAACAACATATTAGAGTTGATTTTAACTGCTCACCTAGAAATTATATAATTACGGCTCGTAATCACCTTGAACTAATGGAAATTAGGGATGCGCTAGCTAAATCTAGACAAGCTTTAGAATCACTTACTAAAGGCAAATTATGGCAATACGTTCATAAGCATGGTGATGGTAATTTAAGTATCAAATTACGTACAGCAAAGGCTCCAATTGAACTTCGTAACCTTTCTGATCAACTCAAGTCCAAGATTTCTCAAGGTGGTTTTTCAGATGAAAATAAAGATTCCGTTCTCACTCCCCTTAATCACCTTCTATTAGCAGGTAGAAACGGTGAATCACGTGAATGGCACTACTTAAATAAAGGCACGCATGAAGAAGTAGACCGTGCAGAGTTTGATAGGAATACTGTACATCAAATTGTTTCCGCATTGGAAGAGCTAGATATTGCTATGGAAACGTAGTGGCTTAATCTCAATTAACAATTGATCTGAGTAAGTGAATAAAGGGATGGGAGGCCGTTACTTCATTAGAAGTGATGTTATGCTACAAGCTCTTCTTTTTTTCTTTCACCAATTAACTCAGGCTTATCTGTTCTGTAACGCCCAGACATCAGCTTTTTAGCATTTTTAAGTAATAATGCTTTTGTTTGTTTTGGCGTTAATCTTTTGATTTCTTTTTTCATTTTAACATACCTCTCCAATGAGGATTCTTAAGTTCATATTAGTATATTTCAGGTCAAATTTCAATCAAATTAGGACCCAATAGCCTCATTTAACCTTGTTTGCATATCATTTAGCCGCTCAATTGAAGAAAACATCTCTTCATCACTTATATATTCAAAACCAAAGGATTTATAATAATCCTCTAAATCTGGAGAAGGCTCACATAGTAAGATCCCTTGGGAATTTTCAAAATATGATAAGAAGTAAGAAACGGCAACAATCATCAATGCTGTGAGCCGCCCCCTTAAAGGGTGCTCTTGCTCTTGGATAACTAAAGATTCCAATAAATATATATTTAAGACACCATTTTTAACGTTGTAAATTCCCAAAACCGCACCATCTGGAATATTTTCACCACTATCAACCCTTAATGCTAAATGAAAACTATCTTCATGATCATAATGACTTAAGTAAGCACGCCAATTGAGCTTAGTCTCACTGGAAATTACTAATTGCTTTAGCGCTTCTTCAGATATATCTGAAGCTATTAATGGTAATCCTGCTGTACTTAAGAATTCGTTTAAGAATATTATTGTCTCTGAGAGTTCAGTTTTAATGGGAGAGCCTCGTTAACTGGGGGCAGTTTCTTTTTATTTAAAATAGGATTTGTTCCCATCCATTAAAAATGGATTATTTTCCATACTTTTTGAGTTTACTCATCCTCAAAAGTTTAAGCTAATCCAAGTTCTACGGCCTTAAGCTTTGCTTCATTAGGCTGAGGGCCGTAAGCACTTTCTCGCCAAATATCAAAAAAATGTGCTGTTGGCACCTTTTGCTTAAGTGCTTCATCATCCAATGAGTCATAGAATATGACGCTTTCTTCTTCAAGTTTAACTAATAGCCCGGCTATTTCATGGTCAACACGGATCTCTTCAACAATGTCATATATTCCTTTTCCATAAGTACAAATAACCATTTCGTTTGAAAGCGTATCGACAACTAATATGTGCCATGGATCTATCAACAGTTCCTTTATTTCTTCTAAACTAAGCTGTCTTTGAGACATTATTTTTCCTTAATTGAAATCAAACTTCTTAAGAGAAGGAATTATCAGTAGAATTAAGATTATTGTAAAGCAAAGTAAGCTTTATTTTGCCGTTCTTCTCTTTTTTTTATTATTATTTTTTGGTTAGCCAAAAACATTTCATTTTTAAATAACAAACAATGCCCCTATATAAAATTGCAATTATGCTTTTTTATTTTGAGTTAGTACGTACCACGTACCAATTTGATTTTATTGAATTTATTTTATTCACCTCCTTATGAAAAATAATAAACCTACTATAATATTTGTAGAAGCAATCAACATGAATGCTTCATATTTAATCAAAACGAACGAACACTGTTCGTTCAATTTATTGTTTGTTTGAGCTGTTTTATAGGAAAAGTTAAAAATGAGTAGTATGAAATCAAAATCTTCACAGGAAGTGGTTAACCAAATATGTAATACCCAAATTATTCCTATGCTTCGAATCATACTCCATGCGTGTAAATACGCTTCTGAAAGGTATCGACTCATATTCACCGAAACAAAAACACCTCCGAAGTAACCATCTTTTTTCTCAAGTCCTACTAGCCTGCAAATTTGACAGTCTTGATCTACAGCTCTTGGCTCTACAGCTCTTAAAAAAGAGCTTTGACCTTTCTCATCAATAAAATAAGTTGTCTCGTTTCTATCGATTAAGACACCGACTAGTTTTTTTTGCCATTCATCTAAAAAGGTATTTTGGTTACTAACATTTGAATTTTCTTGTACAAAGACTAGAGAAACTTTTGGTTTCTCTATACCAAGTTCAATAGATACGACGCCACTATTAGATTCAAGTCCTTTTAAATCTAATTGTCTTGATAAGCTCATATTGTTAATTTGGTAGTCATTTATTAATAGTTTTATGGTCGCATCAATGTGATCAATTGCAGAAAAAGCATCATCTTTAGCATTTTTAACCGCACTTTTTTTTGATGATATGATTAAGTTTGCAGTTAACGTTGTAACAATAATTGTCCAGATCACCACAACGGTAAGTGCAACTTTCTTTAACGGTTTCATTTTAATAATCATGCTGCAACATCCAGTTCCAATAGCTTTAAGTAACCAAAGATAATGAATATTTGTGGACGCAAACAATTCCGTCATATGAACTAACAACTAGTAAATATTCATCTTCATATATAACCTCTCCTGCTTCATAAAGATGAACGCACTCCACGGCTTCTATATGTTTGGCATTCCAAAAAAGGTTATTTAATTTAAGAATTAAACCTAAAAAACCAAAACTGCGAAGTTTGCTGTTAATGTCTAATGTTGGTTGCTTCCAATCTAGTATCCGCTCTCCTAGATCTATTCGTGGAAAATATGAATAGTCAGATTGCTCTACAGCGTTTTCATAATAACCTTCGACATCCGAAAGAAAGGTCTTGATCAAATTGACAGCTTCAATATGCATTTTTATCATTACTGTCGTGATAGATTCATTCTTTTGAATGGGAACACCAGATTGAAGAATCACATCCCCCCCATCTAACACATTAGTTAATTTATGAATTGATACGCCTGAATGTTCTGGATACTTTAATAAGTACGGCAGTGGAGTTGGCCCCCTGCCTTTTGGCAACATTGATGGGTGTATGTTAATCGCATATTTAACACCTGTTTCAGGTAATATATGCAGATACTCAGCTACTATGAACATTTCTACACCCATAGAAATCAAATGTTCAAGCTCTTCACTCATAGGCTTATTTTTGAATAAGGGAATTTGATGTGTTTCGCACAATTTTGATATAGCCGAAGATGTAAAATCGGGCGAGTTAATGTAAACTCTTTCAATTTCAAAGCCGTCCTTAATTAAATATTTTAAGCACGAAGAAAACATATTATTGCCAAAGTAAACTATTCTCATAATCCGAACCTCAACTCAAAAAAAGAGGTGTGATAATTATCAATAGGACCTAAAGTGACGTTAAACTCGTAAAAATCTGAGTACTTTTTCTTCTCTATTTTTTTCACTTAAAAGTCCTATTCCATTCATTTAAAGGCTTAAACCAACCAGTCATCATGCCTTGTAGTTTTAAACAATTATCACTTATTATCTCTACTAGACGAGTGGGTATGCACAACCTTCCAGTTACCATTTATTTTGCGAAATAAGAATGTTTGAAATCCTTTTTTGTCGAATGTTTTGCCACTTTTATTCACTTTGCCCTTTATACGTGTGTCAGCAATTGCCCACGCAAAAGATTTATCCTCGCCCTCAAAGTGAACTTCTATTTCACTAAAACTCAATTTTAAGTATTCCAAAGCATCCTTTTCAGGCTCTACGTGATGCTCGACTAGCGAATCTAACCCTGCATTTTGTCCTCCTCCTTCGATATAACGTGCCCCCTCAAAATCTAAAAAGTTACGTCGAAACGGCAATCCATCACCATTTTCCCAGCCATACTTGATGCTTTTAATCACATCAACAATCGCCTTTTTGTCTTTATTACTATGATCTCTATCATCATGAGCCACAGCCGATATACTGATGATAAGTGCAATAAAAGTTGCAATAAATTTTCTCATTTTTAACCTCTGAATTATTATGTTTAAATTAATGGGACCAATGGATATGAGCTATTTTCCATTTCCCATCTTTTTTCAAAAGCACCATACTTTCCATGCCTTCACTGTTCACTTCTTTTCCTTTAAACTCTCCAGTCAACTTTGTTCTAGACATAGAAAAAGCTGTCTGTCCTACCTCTCTTACTTCATGTTCAAGTATTTCTACTTCAAGTTGAGCCAAATATTTCATGTCAGCCAGCATGTGGTGGTTTGCATAATCATCGGCTGAGCGTTCAACTCTACCTCCTTCATAAATGATGACATTATCAGCTAAAAATCCGCGTGCTTTACTCTTATCGTTGGCCTGTATAGCTTGATGAAATTGCATAACAACCTTACCTGCACTACTAGTTAGCACAGGCAATTCATCACGTTTATTCGCACTATTTCCTTCGCTTGTATGAGCGGTTACAACATTACTCATGGTTAAGAACATTAACGAAGCTGTGGTTAGCATTATCGAATTTTTTTTCATTTTGTTTCTGTCTTTCCTCATTAGTCTATGGCTGTTAGTACTTGATATTGCTCAGGCGTTAAAGTCGGTAACCGCTTAATAAAAGCAACCATGGCCCATATTCTTTCATCACTGTGAGTTTTACCCCAAGCTGGCATCCCTGAAGCTTTTATGCCGTGTTTAATCACCCAAAAATTCTGCCTTGCAAGCTCTTCATCAGTACCGTGTTGATGAGTTTCATGCGAAATACTTAAATTAGGTGGTTGAGGATACAGCCCAATGCTCATATCACTTTCTTCTAATCCAGGTTTTAGATGACAGCTTGAGCACATATATTCATAATCTGCTCCTCCCATTAACAACAACTCAGGACTTTCCAAATCAGGTACTTTGATATGTTGAGCCGATTTCTTTATGGATGCCTCCCTAGTTTCTTCAAGAAGCCAATAAACAATATCACTGTGAGGTTCATCTGCGGCTACATTCACTACCCCTGAATACATGACAGTGGCTGCACTAGCTCCTCCCAATAGCAATAATATCAATAGAATTTTAAGAGCTTTCATAACAATTCCTTACTTTAAAAGTCACTTAATACGAGCTTCAATTAAGTGACTTTTAATATTTAATTAATGGTTCTGGTGATCATCACTATTAGCTTTTTTATTTTCCTTTTTTTCCATTTTACTGTGATCCATTCCTTTCATTTTACTGTGATCCATTTCTTTCATTTTGCTGTGATCCATTTTCTCCATTGAAGATTTTGATTGCTTCATACACTTTTTCATCATTGCAACTGCAACAGGGTCTTTCATATCCATCTTGCTATGATCCATTTTGCTACAATCAGCTTTTTCTGCTTTTTTTGCATGCATTTTCGGATCATGAGCGGATGCATTCATTGATAAAGTAATTGCTGGTACTAATATCAAAGCGATTTTGCCTACAGTTTTAATAAAGTTAGTTTTCATGGTTTTCTCCTACGTTAGTGATTAAGGTTAATTTATATAAATTCATCGAATGCAATATTAGTTGCATCAACATTCTTAGTTTTCAAAAGATTTATCGTTGCCGACATCATATTCGGTGGGCCGCATAGATAAAATTCAACACCATCAATTTGACAAATTTTGTTAATATTTGATGTGAGTAAATCTTGAACATACCCCTTTGCTCCTGACCAGTTCTTATGCGGCCTAGACAAAACAGGGTAGTAATAAAAGTTTGGATATTTTCTAGAAAGCCTGTAAAGCTCATCTTTATATAACAAGTCTTCCTCAGTTCTAGCACCATAGAAAAAATATATACCTCTAGTTTCCTTTCTTTCTTTTTGGTAGAAGCACAATTGCTCTTCAATCAATGATTTCAATGGTGCCATTCCAGAGCCTGCTCCGATAAGCATCATTGTTTTATTACTTGAAGGTTTAGCGTGAAAATCTTCAAATGGACCAGCCGCTTCTATTGTTTGCCCTAGCCCCAAATTGCATATGTAGCTAGAACCTACACCGGGATATATACTTTTATTTGGAGCATTTTGAATTTTGACGGTAAACTTTAACTCGTTAGTACCAGCTTCAATCTGCCCATCACCATTAGCTAGAGAATAGCTTCGACTACAAGCTTGATGCTCATACTCAAAATACTCAATATCACGCCAATGGTATTTGAAAGCGTCAGGAAGACGCGCTGGTATAGATATTCCTTTAGCTGGTGGTATATAGAAACGAAGATGAGCACCTGCTTTGAATTTTAATTTCTCACCACCAAGCACTTTAAAACGCAACTCTTTTATATAGGGACTAATAAACTCACTATGCGTTAATTCAAGAAGGTATTTTTTGGCTTTAGTAACGTCAATTAATGTTAGCCTCTTTGTTTCTGTTGCATCATGTTGACAAGCCAATCTGTAACCTTGTTGCAATTGTTCCTTTGTTAAAAGTACATGCTCTGCTGAAGTGACTTTAACACTGCTATCAAGACGTACTTTACATTGGCCACAAGTCCCGCCACCGCCACAGGTTGATGACAAAGCAATATCATGATCAATTAAACCGTCAAGTAAGCTGGTATTAGTAGCTAAATCGAATTCCCCAATAGGCTCCAGATCTTTATCAAATAGCGCCAAAGTTCGACTTTTGTTGCCAAAGCGAACTTTGTATTGACCATTAAAGAGCAGCTCAATAGTCCAAATAAAGCCAGTTAAGGAAAAGAAAAGCGTGAAAAGAGAAAATAAAATGATTTGAACATTATTGAAGCTTCCTTCAGTGCCATAATCCATAAAGTGAAGCATAAAGAAAATATCAACAAACCGTTTATCATCATTACTGTGTTTAATTATTCGACCAGAACCAGCATCAATATAAACGCTAGTTTGAATATAATCAGCATAGTTAACTTGCCACACTTCATTTTGCTCACGAGGTATATCTTCATATGGAGGTGATAATTTAACTGCATTTTTAATCACACCTTTACCATTGTAGGAAGACTGAGCCAGTTTTCTAACCATAGTTTCATCAATAACGACTGGCTCAGCGGTGTACGCATCAACCAAAGAGTAGTCATTGTCAAAATGGCTATATAAACCTTTATTATGAGTTAACAAATAGTAAGGGTGCTCTAATAGTGATATTTGTTTTAACGATACGACTTGTTTTGATTGAGATAAGACAAGCTGTGGTTCAACTAACCTATTAATATCAACTTGGGCAACAACGGGAGTTTGTTTATATTGATTTCCTGAAGCCTTTTGATGATCCATCAAATTAAAATATAAGCCTGTTCCTAACCATACTAGTAGTTGTAGGCCAACCAACAAGGATAGCCACTTATGTAACTTTTTAAGGAATAACATTATCTAGCTACTCCCATACTTTTATCTAATGTATTTTTTGCTCTGTTTTTGAAAATAACAAAGTAACTCAATACACCACCAGTAATTGCCGCAAAAATAGAAAAAAGTGTGAACCAAAAAAGTAGTTTATTACTTGGATCTTCTTCTTCGTAATCCATGACATGCAAACTAAACATCAAATCAAAGATTCGCCAAAATTCATGTCGCTTACTGACAAGCTTTCCTGTTTGAGCTGAAACATATATCGACGGACTGCCAAAATCATCAAAGTTAACCCGCCAAGCAGGTAATGCTCGACGGCTTAATTCAAACGGTGGATTTTCTGTAATCAATTCAGACTCAAGGACCGCACCATCACCACTGTAATAGTGTTTTGCAGCGCTAATAGCTACGACTTTGTTTAAGGGAGAAATCTTCTCCCCATTACTAGCATTTACAACATATTTTTCGTCATGCTCTGTAAAACGATAAACGGCTTGGTCTATAAAAACTTCTACGGCAATGTTTTTTGCGTCAGGATATTGCTTAGCTAATGCAGATAATGGGTAAGTAATTTCATCCACATTAACTTTAGCTTGGTGATTAACCACCAAACTATCACCATGAATATAGTCAATATCAAAAATAACCATATAGGCACCTGATATCGACCAAATCAAAAACTGCAAGCCTAAAAACAACATCAACCACCGATGAAGTTTCCGGCTAACCTTCAACGTTTTCATGCTCTATGCCTTGCTCGAAACATTTTTAATCGATGACGAACGCCACAAATAAAATAATGCAGGTAGAACAAGTAAAGTTAAAATCACCGCACTTAGCATTCCACCAACCATAGGTGCTGCAATACGACTCATCACTTCAGAACCAGTACCTGTGCCATATAATATTGGCAATAAGCCAACGATTATAGCTGCTGCGGTCATCATGACAGGACGTACACGTAAGCCTGCACCATGTAACACCGCTTGAAGCACATCAGCCTTCGTTGTTGAAATATCCTTTGACTGATGATCATTAATCATTTCGTGATAAGCCTGATTCAAATAAACCAACATAATCACACCTATCTCAACAGCAACCCCCGCTAGCGCGATAAAACCAACACCTACAGCGACAGAGAAGTTGTAGCCTTGGATATACATCAACCAAATACTACCCACCATAGCCAAAGGTAGAGTTCCCATGATCATTGCCACTTCAATAACATTTCTGAAGTTCAGATAAAGTAGAATAATAATAATGAACAAGGTTAACGGCACTACATAAGTCAATTTAGCTTTGGCACGTTGCATATACTCATATTGACCAGCCCACGCAATTGAGTAGCCAGCAGGAAGTTTTAGCTTATCTTCAACAACCTTTTGTGCATCAACAACGTAACTACCAACATCCACACCTTCAATGTCTACAAATGCCCAACCATTTAATCTTGCATTTTCTGACTTTATTCCCGGAGGGCCGTCTTCAACGAGCACATTCGCAACATCGCCTAATGAGATCCTTTGCCCATTTGGTGTCACTATTGGTAGCAAAGATAATGTTTCAGGCGAATCACGATAGTCTTGTGGGTAACGTAAACTCACTGGATAGCGCTCTAAGCCTTCAACAGTTTTGGTGACATTCATACCACCAATGGCCGTAGCAACAACCTGCTGAATTTCGCTAATATTTAAACCATAACGGGCTGCTTTAGCGCGTTGTATATCAACTTTAACGTAACGCCCACCAGCTACACGCTCTGAATATACTGATGCTGTTCCAGGTACATCTTTCAAAATAACTTCTAATTGTTTACCGATGTCCTGAATTACCGATAAGTCAGGTCCTGCGACTTTAATACCAACAGGTGTCTTAATACCCGTAGCTAACATATCAATACGTGTTTTTATTGGCATCACCCACGCATTAGTTACCCCAGGGAGCTTAACTAAACCATCTAGCTCTTTTTTCAAACTCTCAGTAGTAACACCTTCTCGCCACTCTGAACGAGGCTTTAATTGAATAAAAGTTTCAATCATTGTTAAAGGCGCTGGATCAGTAGCAGTTTCCGCTCTACCTACTTTACCAAACACAGTTTTAACTTCTGGAACTGTTTTAATCAGCTTATCCGTTTGTTGTAACAGTTGACGTGCTTGCCCTATCGAAATACCAGGATAAGTTGTAGGCATATACATTAAGTCACCTTCATCAAGTGGAGGGATAAATTCACTACCAATCTTGTCAAGTGGATATATACCAATAGCAAGAACTGCCAATGCTGCTACTAAAGTTGTCTTTGGAAAACGTAATACCGTTTTTAGAGCAGGCATATAGATAAAGGTTAAAAAGCGATTCACCGGGTTTTTATGCTCAGGTAAAACCTTACCCCTTATAAAATACCCCATCAGTACAGGGACTAATGTAATCGCTAATGCCGCTGATGCTGCCATTGCATACGTTTTAGTAAAGGCAAGTGGAGCAAACATTCGCCCTTCTTGAGCTTCCAAGGTAAAAACAGGAACAAAACTCACCGTAATAATTAACAAGCTAAAGAATAGAGCAGGACCAACTTCACTGGCCGACTCCACTACTATTTTCCAGCGGTTTTCATTAGTTAACGGTGTTTTTTCCATGTGCTTGTGCATATTTTCTATCATTACAATAGCACCGTCGATCATGGCACCAATCGCAATTGCAATCCCTCCTAGCGACATAATATTCGCATTAAGACCTTGCATATGCATAACGATAAATGCCGTCAATATCCCTACAGGTAAACTCACAATGGCGACTAGTGACGAGCGGACATGAAATAAGAAAATGATACAAACTAGCGCCACAACGCCAAATTCTTCTAATAGCTTATAAGCTAAGTTATCAACAGCCCTTTCAATTAATGCAGAGCGATCATAAACAGGAACAATTTCAACCCCTTCAGGTAAACCTTTCTTCAGTTGCTCTAGCTTTTCTTTAACACCATTAATGACTTGCTGAGCATTTTCTCCAAAGCGCATAACAACGATACCACCAACAGTTTCTCCTTCACCGTTAAGCTCAGCGATACCTCGACGCATTTGTGGGCCAGTCCCAATATCTGCAACATCTTTTAGTAATAGAGGTGTGCCATTTTCATTTACTCCTAAAGGTATATTCTCTAAATCTTCAACACTTTTGAGATAACCAGTTGCTCTAACCATGTACTCGGCTTCTGCCATTTCAACAACAGATGCCCCGATCTCTTGGTTACCTTGCTTAATAGCCATTTGAATATGTGAAAGAGGGATCCCAAATGCTCTTAATTTTTCAGGATTAATTCTTACTTGGTATTGCTTAACCATACCGCCAAGTGCAGTAACTTCTGATACGCCAGGGACAGTTTGCAATTCATATTTTAAAAACCAATCTTGTAAACTGCGCAATTGACTTAAGTCTTGTTGACCCGTTTTATCAACTAAGGCGTATAAATATACCCAACCTACGCCTGTAGCATCAGGTCCTAATTGCGGTCGTGCATTGCTGGGTAAGCTAGGGGCTACTTGACTTAAATATTCAAGTACTCGCGAACGCGCCCAATACAAATCTGTATCTTCATCAAAGATGACATACACGTAAGAGTCACCAAAAAAAGAATAACCTCGAACAGTCACTGCGCCAGGAACTGACAGCATGGCAGTAGTCATCGGATAGGTAACCTGGTCTTCAACAACTTGTGGGGCTTGACCAGGGTAACTTGTTTTAATAATTACTTGCACATCAGATAAATCAGGCAGTGCATCAATAGGCGTTTTATTAACAGAATATAAACCAATGCCTACGAGTAAAAAGGTAGCGAGTAATACAAAAAATCGATTACCAACGGACCAACGTATTATAGAAGCAATCATAATAATCTAACTCCTATATTAGTGGTTTGAATGATCAACAACAGGTGCTTCTAATCTAGAAGTTTCACCCTGTTCATCACCTTGCCCTAGTGGGGCAATTTCAAAAATTACAAAATGTTCACCACGCACTTCAAAAGTAAACTTAACTTCCATCCCCTCAGAAAGTCCTTCAAGGCTAACATTGTGCCCTGTAATGAAATCTAAAGTAGCCGCAGGTCGTCCCCATTTTTCAATAGCAGTTCGACTAATGTTCACCATTCCATGATCGATCATTAACGAGTTAATTGTTCCAGTAACTGTCGCTGACGAGTCATCTGCCACTTCTTCAGTTACTTGGCTTGTATCACTTTCACTCATGTCGTCAGGAACATGGATGTTGCTAATTTTATAATCACCATTATCTTCTTTTGTCACTTCAACATGTAAACTCATCCCTTCACTAAGTAATGAGAAATCGACACTGTCCGATGCGATGAAATCCATCGTCATTTCTGGCCATTCCCATTCAGGTATCGCCTCATGAGCTAAAGTTAACATTTTATGATCTGCCATCATGCTCTCGATACTAGCTTGAACCCAAACAGAAGAAGGCATTGAAGCATCCGCTTCATCAACATCGCTATTCATTCGCTTGAAGTCTGAAGACTTACTCGATTCTGAATCTAATAAGAACTGTGCAGAACTAACAACTTTTTCCCCATCACGCACCCCTTCAAGTATCTCAACACTTTCGCTATCGTATCGACCTACAGATACTGCAACCGATTTAAAACTCCCCTCACCTAAGGCGAGAACAACTCTATCTTGGTTTCCTGTTCTAATAAGTGCTTCTTTAGGGATTAATAAAGCTTGTTCGTCACCTGTTGTGTGAATCGCAATTTGAGCAAACATATTTGGTTTGAATTCGCCTTCTTCATTTTTAAAACGAAGACGTACTTTCACAGTACGAGTTTTTGCATCTAGTGTTGGGTAAATATAATCAACTTTTCCTTGCCATGTTTTTCCTGGTAAGTAATCAAGAGTCATGGTTACTGGGGTGCCTGTTTTGACTTGACCCGCTTGGCGTTCAAAGACTTCAGCTTCAACCCACACTTCCGATAAATCACCAATTGACATTAAAGTAGAGCCAGGCTTAACAAAAAATCCTTCACGTATTTTTAAATTTTCCACCACGCCATTTTGTGGAGAATAAAAAGTAATTGTTTGCTGTACTTTCTTTGTTTTCTTAAGTTTTACTATTGATGATTTTGGAAGTTGTAATGCTGACAATCGATTTTCAGCCGCACTAATTAATCGGCTATTTTTACGATCTAATGCCAATAATAATTCTTCTTGGGCATTAACTAATTCTGGGGAATAAATTTCATAAAGGGGTTGCCCCTTCTTAACAGGATCTCCAATAGCCTTAACATATAGCTTTTCAATCCATCCTTGTACTCGTGGATGGATATGAACTAACTTATCTTCATCATAAGCAACATAACCGACTGTATTTATTTCAGTGTGCAATGATTTATAACTAACTATTGCTGTTCTTACACCGAGGTTATTTACAACATCAGGAGAGATACGAATTGTTCCGGGACCTTCATCAGGTCCTTTACCACCATCGTCGTAAACAGGTACTAAATCCATACCCATTGGTGACTTCCCTGGCTTATCTCTTTTGTAGTTCGCGTCCATTGGAGCTACCCAATAAAGCGGCTTCTTTTCAGCCGTTACAACAGAGCTTGCTTCCCCACTATTTGTCGGGGCCATAAAACTATAAACCCCAAATGTTAAAAAGCCACCGATAACCATGCCAATTACTATTGGCTTAATATTGTTGTTCATTATTCTTCTCCCGAAATAACAGTGAAACCACTATTATTTGATAAATTCATATTATTGTTACTAACGACAGGATCTATGCTGCCTATAAAAAGGTAATTAAGTTCTAGTAATAATTTCTGCTCTTCGACATTAAGCGTTAACTCATCTATTTCCGCATTTAATACAGCGATTCGTGAGCGAACTACTTCGGCAAAGTCACCATCATCATTGGTGTAGGCTGTTAGCGAAGCTTCAGCTTGATCATGGATTTGAGGCAGTAGCTTGTCTTTGTATAAGTTCTGTCTATCTTTCAATCGAAGTAAGCGCCCTTTTGCACTGGAGTATGATGCGAGCAATTTCCTCATCAATAATAATTTTTCAGTTTTTATAGCTTCTGTTTTTGAAATAGCTGACTTAACTTCTTTGTCCTGTCTATTATCTGTAAAAAGCGGCAAGTCAAAAGTAACCCCTACAGAGAACAAGTCCGCTCGACTATTTCCCATTGGATCATCATCACGGTAACCATAACTAGCATTAACTCCCCACTCAGGTTTGTATTTTTGCTTTGCCAATTTAATTCCAGTTTTTGTTGATTTAATTTTCTTTTCAACTGCGACAAGTGAAGGGTGGTTAGCAATATACTTTGCCAGTTCACTAGGGCGTAACCAGCTATCTGTAAGAACTATATTGCTATTTACTAGGTCAATTTGAGGTAATTGCTTAGTCAAAACGATATTATGAAGGTTAAAATCATCGTCTACATAAGTTTCACTTTGAGAACTTTTCTCTATAGAAAACTCTGTTAACCATTGAGACAACATACCTTCAAAGCGGTTTTGTTGTTGTCCTAAGACATCTAAACGATCTTCTAATCTTGTAAGCTCCAATTGCGCTCTTACAATATCTTGCTGCCTTGTTTTACCTAAAGTAGACGAATAACTTGCTTCAGCAACATCCGCTAACTGTTCAAAAAGTGTTCTGTTTTTTTCAATTAAAGCAATACTTTCTTGAACTCTGTATGCATCCAACCAAAGGCTACCAACAGTAACAGCTACTTTGGACTCTCGATCTTTTCGTTGATACGGGAATGATTCACTTTCAATCTTGAGTTGTTCTCGTTTAATCAACAATGTATCCCCACGAGGAAACATTTGAGATATGCCAACTTTCGCTTGTGTCATTCCCTCTTGTCCAAAATCAAAGCCATCTGTAGGTAAATTGGCTAACCCTATAGATACTTTCGGATCTGGTAACGTGCCTACGGCTGTACTCATCGCTTCAATAGCATTTTGCTTATGAACATTTCCCGTTAACCATGGATCATTCTTCTGCGCAGACTTGATAGCTTTCTCAAAAGTTAAGGCTGAACTAGAAGTAATAGTAGGAATATCAGCAGAATTTGCAGTTAGCACTGTAAGAGCTAACATACCCGCACAGTATTTCACGCTTAAACTTCTGATATTTTTAAATTTATTCATTAAAACTGCTCCTCATAAGATTGAACGCTAGCATAGACCTCATAAGCGCCCCCTTTCTTAAGTAATAACACTTTATAAGGTTGAAATTTATCACCTACTTCCATACCGGGAGTTCCCGCTGGCATTGCAGGAACAGATAATCCAATAACATCGTCAGAGTGTTTTTCTTTTAAAAATTTATGAATAAATTTGGCAGGAACATGCCCTTCAAATGCATAACCATCTTTTGATATAGCGGTATGACAAGAACGGTATCGAGGCTCTATTCCTTTCTCTTCTTTAACCGCTGTAAAGTTTTGATAATTATGAACTTTTGATTCGAACCCTTGCTCATTTATATGGCTAACCCATTTTTTGCAGCAACCACATGTAGGACTCTTATAAACCTCTAAAAGAATAGGATGAGGTTTAGCATTTTGTGTTTTAGATGAAGTCACTGAAACTTCTTCTTTTGAACAACTTGCAATAGCAATGACTAAAGTAAAGGCTGCAACAGCCTTTAACGTGAATTTTTTGGAAAACATAACCCCCCCAAAGGGATATCAATTAATATTTGAATTGATTAGGTTATTCTTGATTTTGCTTAAAAATACTTAAACGCAGAGATCAAAAAGCCTAATACAGATAATTTTCATATAAGTGAGCCAAATTTTAGGCACAATTATTCTGTATTTAGCTTAGTATTGGAGGTCTATATAGAGATGATGATGATTGACTTTGAGCCAAGTTTGAATATGATAATATTTTTGATGATAAATCAATAAATAGACTGTCATCTGTGTCTTTCATTAGTGTAGCGATACTTGAGCAACCTCCAGTAAAACAACTACAACTTTTAACACAACAGTCCTCTTTTGCTTCATCTGAGTCATCAGAAGAATGACTCATCATTGAATGGTCACTATGGCCCATCATTGACATATTTTGCATTTGTCCTTGCACACTATCTCCCTTCATACTCATCATATGATAAGACATAACAGTAGACGCAACCGCTTGACTAACAAAGGTCAAACAGACTAGCAGTACCATTAATGTTTTAGAGAAATTAGAATTCACAGTTAACCAACAAAATATTTCAATTAATACAATAATTGCATAAGAAAAACCAATTTACAACTAATATCTATTCTAAATACAGGTTTAAAATAGCGATGACACTTAAAAGCTGTATTTGTAGCCTAAACTCAAAGTTAGAGGTTTTCCAACCATAATTGAACCATGAGTGCGTGATGTCATATAGCTTTCATCTAATAAATTATCGACGGTGAAATTCACTTGTTGGTTTTTAGTTAAATCATAATTTACAACAAAATCAACGACAGTATGTGCATCAATACCTTCATTAATAGCACCTCGACCAGCCACTGTCCTCATTTCTCCAGTATAACGAACTAACAAATTTGACTGCCATTGCTCCCCTTCTAAACCAATAACAAACTGAAACTGATTTTCTGGAACATAAGGAAATTCATCACCAGACTGTACATCCCCCCAGAAATCCGATTCGAATGTATTCAAAAATTCACTTTGGGAACGAGTGTAGGTAAAGTCTATTGGCATGGTTATATTTCCAAAATTAACCAAGTAACCTGCTTTCATTTCAATTCCGTATACTTTTACTTCACCCGCATTATATTGATCGCCAATATTTTCATCGTCACAATTCTGGCTCGCAGTACAGTTACCATGCATATTGTCATAATCTGATAGAAATAAAATAGCCTCTATATTGACGTTATCATTATTAAATCTAGCTCCAAGCTCATAATTCATACTTTCTTCATTCGTAGCATCTTCATTACCTGGCGCAGGGGGAGCAAATCCTTTTTGTACGCCACCCAACAAGACCAATTCATCAGTCATTCGATAAGTCAATGCCAAGGAAGGTAGAACAACATCAAGCTCATTTACTTTGTGACTAGGAGTTCCTAAACGCTCAGGGTCTGTTTTGCCCCAATCATTGCGCTCAATTTTCATATCTTCGTAACGCAAGCCTGCATTAATGATTAAGTCACCAATTGTCCATTCGTCATGCATAAATAACGCGATAGCTTCTGCGCTATCTATGCGGTTAGAGTCTGTTCCAGCAACACCTTTGTTAACTAAGTTCATATTGTAATTTGAATCAAGTTCATAACCGTCAACCCACTGATACCGATCCATTTCATCTTTATGAAAGCGTAAGCCGAACTTTACTTGATGCGCATTAAAGTCTACATCTAAAACCGTTTGAATACCTTGAGATAAATAATCACGATTATTTGCTTTAACATCCACTTCTAAAGAAGAGTCACTAGCTGATTTATCATATGCCGCAGCAGCTTCAATTCCACCTTTACCTAAACTATCACCATTTATCTTGCTTGTTTTATACCAGTTACGACTAAAATCATTATAGTAAACACTTGTCCCCAATGAGAATCTCTCTGATAAGTCGATTAAGTGATTTAATTGCACCTGCATGTGCTCTGTAGACATGTTATCTTTCTGAGATGCTGAATAACGGGTATAAGGAGAGTTAGTATAATCCCCTTTTGTTAGCCCCATATAAGTGTCATCAGAGTCTTCGTCGGAATACTTTAGCTTAAGCTCTAACTCTTGATAATAAGTAGCACTCGCATCACTAGTGAAACGAACTTTACCTAGAATGTCATTTTTAACAAAACCTGTTTCGTTATCACTATGATTAATGCTTTTAAAACCATCAGCTTGATAACGATAAACTTCAAACAATGTCCCTATATTTTCTCCTTTTGTACCAACATATCCATGAACCTTTGCAAAGCCATCTTGACCAATCTGTACAGCCAATTGACCTGCCATGCTTTCTTCTGGAATTTGACGAGACAACATATTAACTACCCCGCCAGTTGTTCGAGGCCCGTACATAGCACTAGAAGTTCCTTTTAAAACTTCTACTTGTTGCATTCGTCCGGCTGTCGGAAAGTAATATGCTGAAGGAGCAGAGTATGGAGCAGGAGCAGCTAAGACATTATCTTCCATAATAGTGACTTTTTCACTTCGATTTTGACCTGTACCACGCATACCAATATTAGGGCGTAATCCATATCCATCCTCTTCTAGAACATACACACCAGGCACAGAAGTTAATGTGCGCATAATATCTGAATAATTAAATTTCTCTAAATCTTCCTGTGACAGTAAATGAGCACTGCCTGGTATATCATTTACTGTCTGTTCACTACCAAAAATAGTTAATTGCTCAACAACGGATGTATCATCAGCACTATCGTTAGCAATGGCAAGAGGAGACGTAACGACTGATATCGCTATACTCAATAAGGTGGGTTTAAATACTTTTTTCATCTAAGGAAGCCTTCATGTTTGGTAACAACAATTAATGAAGACATTAGAACATCACTGCAAATACGAATCAATATCATTTATAGTATTATTTATATTTTCTTGATATAAATCAATCACATCCTGTGTTACTCACACCTTTATAAAGTGTTCTTACTGTATTAATCCCCCTCTCTTAAATCGACTAATTGCTTAAATTGTTCTACATAATCATCAGTTGCATTGGTATTCTTTAATAACTTATTAAAAATATCTGGTGTGATCTGACTCAAGTAACAATCTTGGCACCCTATCTAATATTTGTCGTCAAACTCACTTACCAAATCGCTTACAATAATCGTTTGCTAATACAATGATTCATTCATATAGAATTCTCCAAGTAATCCATATCACAAAATGGTCGAATACTTGCGGAGAAATATGATTGATGAAGAATGATTGGGAATTTTCGTGCGTCTTTGTGGTTTAGCAGTGTTTCTTTAACGCCATTACTAAATTCACAATAATTGATCATAGACATAGCTGGAGTTTCAACATGAATACATTCGAATATCAGCCTTTGCTGCTCAAAATAAAATATAAAAACCTGCTTCTCTGAAATATTTTTAATTGATATTTTGAGTGTTGGTAAATTACTGTTGATTTCTTCTGTTAAACTTGGGGATAAAGGAAAACCATATACCGCGTACCTTTTTCCTTCAATGTGAAATACATAAGGAACTTCATCATCACAAAATGAATCAAAATTGGTAAAAAAGTTAACCGTATTTAAAAACCAGCTTTTATGCTCGTCTATAAATGGACTTTCAGCTATGGCAATGTCTGAATCTTCATTATCCTGTTCTAGATTTTTGACTAATGATTCATCAAAATTATTTTCTCTAAAATTTTTCGGATAAAAAGTAGTCGCAATTAGTCGATATGCAATTTGATTAATTTTGAAATCACAATAAAGAATGGCTTCATTATTGTCCAATGTTTTAAAATAAGGTTTCCAGTCAAGACTAAACTCACTTGGCGCAGCAATAATGTATTTCGATTCATCTGCTAAACCGAATAGCTCATAAAGAATAGAAATTAATCGAACCTTGCTTACATTAATTACTACCATTCCTTCAAGGCGTTTTGCCATAAACTCAATGCTTTTATGTAGATCATCAATAAGCAATTGATCCTCACATTCACAGATCAGAAGGTACTTTAACCAATGATGTTGAATTGTCCCAAATATTTTCGTACCGCACATCTCTTGAAAGAGTATTTCAGTTAAAGAATCATAATTTAGTGTGCAATAGATTGCCCTAGCTAATAAATCCTTACCATGAGCCTGAGGTATATTGAGTGAGTTAGCGAGAAATTTCGATTGAAGTCTCAATTTGTGACTTAAGGTAAGAGCTGAAATCATCTAGTTATCCATAAATTAAAACAAACAACAGCCTACTAACGCCTTGTTTATTCATTATGAAAACCAAATTTTTACGGATGCTCTGCTTCATCGTTCATACTTAAATATAAATTAAATATGTGTAGGCATAGGCTGTCCGTTCAGCCTTCATTACCAATATAAATGAGTAAAATGTTGTTGTAAACAGGGCGTAATTATACATATCTGTATAATTTAAAAGGATTTTATTTTGTTTTCCTTTTGAAATCAGTTAGTTCAATACCGAAAATTTCAACAACAGTATTTTCATTTATTTTTATATTTTTAACCCTTTCATTAAAGCGAGACAAAATATTATTCATATCAGTGTTGAGAAATTTTAGAAGGCAGCCTTCTGCTTTTGAGTGTAAAATTGCTAATATCAGGTTTAGATTTTCAAGGAGGTCAGACTTCACTAGAGACATTAACTGTCCATAACTATCACAGCCATAAACAACATAAGACAACATTTCTTGGCTTTGGCCAAGCGAAATAGATAATTTTTTCGAAAGCCTTTTTATCGAGTAAATTTTATTTGTACACATTCGCTACGCGAATTTACTATCTATTCAAAGGACATTCTTTTTCGTTCGTAATCGTAAGAGCTGGCCCTTTGATACGACCTTACTCCACATGACCAAGCACACAAATACTTGCCTATTATTAAACTAAATCCCACTTTTGGTAATATGAAAAAAAGTTTATAGTACGTTTACTACTAAATACCTTTTTCAATTCTGCACTATAAATACAAACTAATTTAAAGGCAGTATAAATGACTAGAAACAATCCACCATTAACCATTGGCCGACTCGCAAAAGCTGCTAATGTTAATATTGAGACAATAAGGCATTATCAGCGCAAAGGTTTGATAATCGAGCCTGAAAAGCCTCTAGGCGGTTTTCGTCATTACCCAGATACAAGTGTAGATCGAATTCGATTTATAAAACGTGCTCAGCAACTTGGCTTTTCATTAGAGGAAATAAAACAGTTGCTAATCTTGGGTGATCAACATTGTCGTGATGTTCAAAGCTTAGCAAAAGAAAAACGGAATGAAATCCAACAGAAAATCGCTGGCTTACTCACTATTCAAACAGCATTGGACGACTTAATATCATCTTGTCATACTGATGATACTAGTCACTGTGGCTTCATCGATGGATTATCTCAAAAAGGCTTTTTAGAAAAATAACACTTCTACCTTTCTCATAAAATTATTTATTAAGCTCTTGACTCTGTGCCATACCCCAGAGTGTAAACTATCTTATATTAACCTTATATGAGATTTAATTATGTCGAGTTCTTCAACTCCAAATCGTTCTTTACTATTAGCAATTGTCGCTGGTTTAGGCGCGTCTGCATGCTGTATTGGACCTCTGTTATTGCTATCACTTGGCTTGGGTGGTGCTTGGGTAGGTAACCTCACTGCAATGGAACCTTATAGCGGGTACTTTACCGCGATTACCCTTATTGTTTTAGGCGTAGTTTTTTATAAATTATATATAGTTCCTCAAAAATGTGAGGAAGGTTCAGTTTGCGAAAACCCTAAAGTATTGAAGAATCAGCGCATTATATTTTGGCTTGTAAGCATAATTCTTATCGTGATGATGAGCTTTCCCTATTACGCAGATTACATTATTACTTAATAGAAAAGTGATTAACAAAAACTGACTGATGAGAATACGATTTAACAAATCCAGTTAATTTTAAACAGATATTAAAAAGAGGCACAACAATGAAAAAACTAGTTAACGTTTCAATACTATTAAGCTCAATATTTATGTTTGGCAATGCTGTAGCAACAACTGTCACAGAAGCTACCAGTAATGTAGCTACTCAAGAAATGTCTACAAAAGTTTTCTCGATTGAGAAAATGACCTGCAAGACGTGCAATATAACGATACGTAAGGCGATGGAAAAAGTGGATGGTGTTGTAAAGGCTACTGTTGATTATGATGCAAAAACAGCAACTGTTTTATTTGATCCTAACAAGGCCAGCATTGAAACGATTGCATTAGCGTCTACAAATATTGGCTACCCAGCAAAAGTAAGAACTACCAAGTAAGATTTGGCATAAGACTGCTTGTTAATACATTTAGCCAAAACAAAGGCACTGAATTTCAATAGCAGTAAAAAAATTAAGGAATTATTATGTCTTCGGATCAATGCTCAACAAGTTGTTGCTCTAAGAGTGAAAGCGACCAGCTACATGTTGCAATTATTGGTAGCGGCTCTGGTGCCTTTGCTTGTGCGATAAAAGCCGCAGAAAATGGTGCTAGAGTCACAATTATTGAAGGATCAGATGTTATTGGCGGCTGCTGTGTCAACGTAGGATGCGTTCCATCAAAAATTTTAATTCGTGCTGCACAATTAGCGCACCAACAACGAAGAAACCCATTTGATGGACTTGAGAATAATAACCCTCAAATAAGCCGTGCTCTGCTAGCTCATCAACAAAATTCTCGTGTTGAGGAGCTGCGTGAAGCTAAATATGAAGGTATTCTAAAGAAAAACTCGGCATTATCTTTGATTAAAGGCTATGCAAGTTTTAAAAACGAAAATACATTGACCATCCAAAAATCAGATGGCTCTAATGAAGAACTACTTGCCGATCGGATATTGATAGCCACTGGCTCAACTCCGTCAATTCCGCCAATTAAGGGATTGGAAGATACCCCTTACTGGACTTCTACAGAAGCACTATTCGAACAAGAGTTACCTGAAAGCCTAATAGTAATTGGCTCTTCAGTTGTTGCGCTAGAGATAGCTCAAGCCTACGCTCGTTTAGGGACTCGTGTAACCGTGTTAGCACGACATACGCTATTGTATTGTGAAGATCCGTTATTAGGTGAAAAACTTAAAGGATGCTTTGAAAATGAAGGTATCAAAATCCTAGATAATACGCAGGCTAATAATGTAAGCCATGATGGAAGTCTATTCTCATTAGGTACTAATGAGGGAACATTAACAGCCAGAAAATTACTAATATCCACAGGTCGCTTTGCTAATACAGGTAAACTTGGCTTGGACAGTATTGGTGTTGAAACAGAAATGAATGGAGCGATCAAAGTCAATAAACGCATGGAGACATCAATAGCGAATATCTATGCAGCAGGTGATTGCTCTAACATGCCTCAATTTGTTTATGTAGCAGCGGCAGCAGGAAGTAGAGCAGGAATAAATATGACAGGTGGTGATGCTATACTTGATTTATCTACCATGCCTGCTGTGATTTTCACTGACCCACAAGTTGCAACTGTAGGTTTAACTGAAGAGCAAGCCATATCTAAAGGGCTTGATGTTATTAGTCGAGTTTTGGATATGGAAAACGTGCCAAGGGCATTAGCTAACTTTGAAACTGATGGCTTTATTAAGTTAGTTGCTGAGAGTAAAAGTGAGCGTATTATTGGGGCACAGATATTAGCGCATGAAGGTGGAGAGTTAATACAAAGTGCTGCATTAGCTATTAGCAATCGAATGACCGTTACAGATTTGGCAAACCAATTGTTTCCATACCTAACTATGGTTGAAGGGTTAAAGCTGTGTGCTCAAACCTTTAATAAAGATGTATCTGAGCTTTCATGCTGTGCTGGTTAATCAAAACAATATGGAAGAAGTTCGCCCTCTACTATTACCTAATATACACAAATAATGAGCTTAAAGCTGAAGTGCCCATTAAAAGCTTGTTCTTCCCTGATCACAAGTGTTGTTATCTCATACAGAAAATGGCGATTTCCCAAACTAGGTACTTTAATTGGACACTAGGGGAAATGCGTAATGTTGATTATGAACCCATTGACTATCAATACAGATATAGCGAATGTTAATTTCGCTAGTAGTGTTCTGCCGTTTTTAAATACCGTAACGAAATCAAATCTTAACGTACTTACTAGTGATTCGGTCAATATCTCTCGTTTTGGTATTGAACGCTTGCATAAAGATAATGGAGCAAAAACCACAAAAGATATCGAACAAACCTCTAACGAGGCTGTAAGTGTCACTTAAACTATTGGTCAAAATAAGTCAGCAAATAATTTAAATCACGCACAAGCTAAAGAGCTGAATAATAAAATAGCTTCTTTACTATAGCAGTTATTCAAACCATCTATTTTTCCTGCAAGACAATGACCCATCTCTTACCACTTAACATTATAAAATTATTCCGCATCAGCTACGTACCTAATACGGAATAATCTAAGTTAGGCTATCTTAGTTAACGAGACAACTCCTCAATTTTTTTCCTTGAAAACCAGCGATATAAAACAGGTAATACAAACAGTGTTAACAGCGTGGCCGTTACCAAGCCACCTACAATAACACTGGCAAGTGGGCGCTGGATTTCAGCACCTACACCATTTGACATTAGCATTGGGATTAATCCTAATGCAGATGTAATTGCTGTCATAAGTACAGGTCTTAATCTTGACGTTGCTCCTTCAAAAACTGCCTTGGAAGCCTCTAAGCCATCTTTTATTCGTTGGTTGATGCTTTCTACCATTACAACCCCATTTAATACCGCTACACCGAATAAGGTAATAAAGCCTACTGAGCTTGGTACAGATAAATATTGGCCAGATATATACAGGGAAAAAACACCGCCAATTACGGCTAGTGGCACATTCACTAAAATCAGCATAGCTTGACCAACAGAGCCAAAAGCAAAGTAAAGTAACAATGCAATTAGCGCTAAAGACAGAGGTACAACGATAGCTAGTCTGTTTTGAGCACGCTGCTGGCTTTCGAATTGGCCACCTATTGCTACCGAGTAGCCTGAAGGTAGGTCAACTTTCTCAGCAATAACTTTTCTGATGTCGGCTACTACACTGCCCATATCTCTATTCTGAACGTTTGCTTGTATAACGACACGCCTTTGAACATCATCGCGCCTTACTTGAGGAGGACCTGATTCAAATGAAACAGTTGCAACATCACCTAAGCGTACCCAGGCACCTGTTGGTGACTGAATTCGAATATCTGAAATAGCTTCCTTATTTCGTCGATATTCTTCTTCAATACGCACATAAATATCATATCGCTCGTTACCATTGATGATTTGTCCAGCTTCAACCCCTCCAATACCATCTCGCACAACTTCCATTATATCAACAACTGAAAGTCCAAAGCGCGATAGCTCTTGCCTATTAGGTTTTACGACAAGTTGCGCTTCACCTGCAATTTGCTCAAGCGCAACATCTCTTGCACCATCAACACTCTTTATAGCTGCTTCGATCTCTTGCCCTTTAGTTGCTAAAACTTCTAACTCAGGACCAAATAACTTTATCGCCAACTGAGCTTTTACGCCAGATAGTAGCTCATCAACACGCGTTGCGATAGGTTGAGAAAAGTTGAGTAGCAACCCTGGGAATTCTTCTAAAGATCTCTCCATTTTTTCTTGAAGTTCATATCGATTAGATGCACTTGTCCACTCGGAAACTGGCTTCAACCCTATGTAAATTTCTATGTTATTAACAGGCTCTGGATCTCCACCTATTTCTGCTCGTCCAATTCGACTCAGGGCATAGGTTACTTCAGGAAAGGCCATTAATTTTTCTTCTAGAATTGGAGCCACAGTGAGCGCAGTATCTAAACTAGAAGAAGGTGCAAGGGTTACCCTTAAGTTAATCGTCCCTTCTTCTAATTCTGGAACGAACTCAGTACCAATGTAGGGAACCAACGCAAAAGCCGACACAACCAATAACAAAGAGGTTGAGATAATTAACTTGGTATGTTTTAAAGCGAATGTTAGACCCTTTCTATAGAGTTTATCTAATGGTTTAAGAACAAAGCTTTCCCTCTCTTTCACACCAGATTTAAATAGATAAGTTGCCAGTGCTGGTACTATAAACAACGCAACCACAATAGCAGATATAACAGCTAAAATGATGCTTATTGCCATAGGTTGGAATAACTTTGCCTCAACACCTTCAAAGCTAAATAAAGGCGTAAATACGACTAAAATAATAGAGGCTGCAAAAAAGACGGGACGAGCCACTTCTTTACCAGCATTTTGAAGCCGTAATTTAATACCATGCTCATCTTGTTCTACATCATGTGGATCAGTATCAGCACTAGGCACTCTTTCTTTTACAGTTTTTAAATGGGTAGAGTCTGGTCTATTTAAATGCTTAAACATATTTTCAACCATCACGACTGAACCATCAACTAGCATACCAATAGCGACAGCTATTCCGCCTAGCGACATTAAGTTAGCAGATATCCCCCACCAAGCCATGATCATTAACGCAATACCAATAGAAATTGGAATTGAAATTAATACCAAGAAGGTTGCACGTAAATTCATTAAGAATAGAGCCAATACAATACATATGAAAATAAATGCTAGTGAAAGTGCAACAACTACCGTATCAACGGCTTTTTCAATCAAATCAGCCTGATCATAAAATGGCTCAAAGCGAACACCTTTAGGTAATGCTTGATTAATCAATGGGATTCTTGCATTGATACCATCAATGGTAGCTTTAGTATTTGACCCCATGCGTTTTAAGACAATACCAGAGACAACTTCACCTAAGTTCTCTACTTTACCATTGGGTGATTTTCGCGTCATAGTGACAGCACCTTGACGAATTTCACTGCCCATTTCAACTTTAGCAATATCCGAAACCGTCACAACCGTCCCATCAACTGTTTTGACGGGAACTTGTTTAATATTACTTATTCCAGCGTCACCACTTTCAAACCAACCTGTACCTCTAATAACAAGCTGCTCTTGCCCACGATTCATATACCATCCGCCAACATTGGCATTGTTGTTATCTAGGGCACCAACAACGTCTTCTTGGGTTAATTTATAAGAAAGAAGCTTAGATGGATCTACATTTACTTGGTACTGCCTAACAATACCTCCAAAGGAGAGTACATCAGTAACACCATCGACAGGCATAACGAGTAACTTCACAATCCAATCGTTAAGACTTCGAAGCGCCATAGCATCATAGCCTGCATCTTTATCAGAAATAAGAAGGTACTGAAATACTTGGCCCAGCCCTGAGGTGTTTGGCCCCATTTCGGGTGTCCCAACACCTTCAGGTATCAGTTCTTTTGCGGCTTGAAGACGCTCAAATACGAGTTGTCTTGCAAAGTAAATGTCGGTGCCTTCTTTGAAAACAACCGTTACGCCAGACAAGCCTGTTTTAGAAATTGAGCGCACTTGTTCTACATCAGGTAAGGCATACATTACCGCTTCAATGGGGTACGTAATGAGCTGTTCAACTTCTTCAGCAGCCAGTCCTGGCGCTTCAGTATTCACAGCAACTTGAACATTAGTAACATCAGGGAAGGCATCCAAATTTAGTTTTGGAATAACCATAATTGCGCCAACCATGGTGGCAAACAGCGCAATCAAAATCAGGAGTCTATTATTAACAGACCAATCTATTATTTTATTAAACATAGTTTTGCCCCTTAGTGGTTATGCGGATCGAATCCGCCTTTAGCGATTTCAGACGCAACAAAAAATGCACCTTTGGTTACAATTCGCGTTCCACTATCAAGGCCAATGATTTCTCTAAAACCACCTAAGGCTCGGCCTAGTTCTACTTCTACAGCTTTAAATTCTCCAGGGTGGTCTTCGACAAATACGGTCCAATCACCATCGGCACTACGGATCAATGCCTCTTCTGGCACAGCCATCACTTTCTGCTTTGTGGCGAACTGAAAGTAAACTTTTACAAACATGCCTGAATGGAGGTTATCATCCGAATTTTCTACTCCTAATCTAATAATTCGAGTACGAGTAATAGGGTCAATTGTATGGGCTTCTTGGATAACTTTGGCATTGTAACTCTGGCCTTCTAATTTAAGTACCGCAGGAGAGTCAATTGATAAATTAAGCTTTTTATTTGGAGAAACTTTTGCTTCAACCCATAATTGTTTTTCATCAGCTAGCAACATAACGGTATCCCCAGCATCAACACGTTGCCCTTGGATAAAGTCGTCTTGAAGCACTACTCCTTCACGCTGTGCCGTTAACGTATATTGCCCGAATGCCTTAATATCCTTATTAGAAATACTTTTAATTGCTTTTTCAGTTAACCCTAAAGCAATGAGTTTTCCGTATGAAGCGTTGTAAGTCGTTTCAGCTTGTAATAAGCGGCTTTCACTTACTGTTTTATTACCTAGTTTTTTAATACGTTGCCATTCCGTTGAAGCGATTAGATAGTCCGCTTGCGCTTGTGACATGGACTCACTAAATAGAGTGACCAGTTTTTGTCCCTTATCTACATGTTCGCCAAGCGCTGCATGGCGACTGATAATAACTGACTCTGTACGTGGGGATACCACATAACTTTTATAGCCATTAGCTTTTATTTCGCCAGGTGCATACACGGTGCTAAATTGATATTCAGGCTTAACACTTTCCACTTTGATGTTAGCAAGCGACATCTTCTTTGGATCAATAGTGATACCTTCTTCATGCTCTTCTTCCTCTTTATTATCACCTTCATGGCCGTGCTCATCATGACCATCTTTTTCTTCTTCATGTCCCTTTTCGTGATCGTCATGATCATCTTTATGTTCTTTTACATCTTGCTTCGAAACCTTTGCGACAGAACCAGTACCATCTGACGACTGTGCAAAAGCATGATGATTTGTAGTAAGCCCAACTAACAGGCTGCTAATTACTACGGCTAATAATTTTTTACTAAATATTGTATTCATTTTTGTAACCTATATTTTTGATAAATTTAAGATTTCGTTTTTCGCTACTGAAAAAGTAAACGTTCAAATCTCAAATTTTGATAACTGACCCATACTTAAAACGAAAGATATTTCTGCAAGCTTGAATTGATTTTCCAAACGTATTCCTGCGTGAAGACCTTCAGCACGTTGATTCAATGCAAGTAGGTAGTCAGAAGTATTGATGTCACCAGCTTCCCAGCGCTTATTTAATAAATTTGCGCTGCTATCTAATCTGCCTTGTGTGAGTTTTCGCCATTGCTCATAGTATTTTTTACTTACATTAAACGATTCATAATTAGCTTTTGCTTCAAAAGACTGCTTTCGATAAACCGACCGAAAGTTAGCCTCTGCTGCAATTGCTTCTGAATAAGCGGCTTTAACAGTATCTGAATAGTTATTTCTGATGTTTAAAGGAACTGAGAAAGTCAAACCAACCAAGTCTTCATCTCCACTTCTCCCTGCGCTAATTCCAATGGTTGGATTAGCTTTAGATTCCATAGTGGTTAGCTGAGCTTTAGTTTGTTGTCCCTTCCATTGCGCTTTAGCGAGTTTAACTTTTGGATGATCTTCAACCCACTGAGAGTTAAATGAATAGCTTGTTGCTCCAAAAGTAAATGAAAACAAATTGGCAGTATTAGACGTCCAATCAGGCAATAACTCCTGAACCTTTACCTCTGCATTTTTCAAAGCAATTTGCGACTCAGATATTTCACTGAAAATTTGGGACAAGTTTAAATAGACCAGTTCAGCGTCAAGTGGCTCTAGAAGTCCTGCTTTTCGCTTATCTTCAACAATTCCAACGAGCGTTTGTAATTGATTTTCTCTTTCTGAAAGTAACTGAGCCGCCTTTTTTGCTGCTTGCCAATTAACTATTGCAGTTAAAGCGTTAGCCTTTTTAGAATCGAGTAGAGATAACAACTGTTGCTGGTTTGCATAAACATCAATTTCACCAATGCTTTTATTTGCTGATTGCTTATCCCAAAAATCAATCGTTTGACTGATACCAATAGAGTAATTATCAAAATCCCCCTCTTTTTCATAGCTTGCTTCAAGCTCTGGGTTATATACGGCTTGAGTTAAGCTTTTTGCTCTATGATTACTTGCATTAAGTAACTCTTTAGCCGCAACAACTTCGGGATCTTTATTTATTTGACTATCTAGCCATGAAATATTTTTCTGTTTGCCATAACTGACAACTGAAAAACTCACAGCCATGCATAAAGACAGGACTAACCCTGTATTTTTTAAATATATATACATAAAAATTCTTAATTTTAAAATTAATAAACACGAACCCTTTATCCATTATTAAAGGATAAATAGGTCATTAAAAATCAATCTAATTAAGAAATGGGTGGACGAAGTATCGCCTCAAGGTAGGTATTTGTTTGATCAATTTGATATGGCGTTTTATTGATAATGTTTAGTTTGCCCGTGGTATTTGAATTACTGACTAAAATCCAAGATAAGTGACTGCCACTGCAATGACCGCAGTGATGACAATCTTTTTCATTATGCTGCTCATCATCTGTATTATCGTTTAAGGCATTTCGGTCATCGGCATGATCATGTTGAGTTTGAAGATGTTCTATATCAATCTGGTGATTCTCAGATGTTGAAGATGCGACAGCAGTTAACGATTGTAAAACAATCGAAACAACCAATAGCATTTTTAGTACAACATTAAGGTTCAAAGTTATTACCTAGTAAATATAGTAATTAAAATACTAGCAGAAACTATTTACTTAAACTAGCTTTCCCAGTCAGTTTCCACGCTTTTACATTAAATAACTTTTTATTTGACTCTATAGCCACTATAGATTTTACAATGTGATAATAAATATCATTTAGATTTGAACTGTGGAACTCATTTTATGCCCTTTTCCCCAAAAGTAAAACAGGAAAGCCAATACTATAACTATTTAAAGCCGCTAGCTTATTTGATCTTGCTAGTCACAGCATTTTTTTCAAAATTTTGTATAGCTTCCAATTTGGAAGAGTTTTCGCAGCATCGACAAATTATACAATTAGCAGAATATGTAGGTGTTGATTATGAGTCGGCTATTAAGGACGGCCAAGTTATTAACGATGATGAATATCAAGAAATGCTTGAATTCTCCAAGTTGATAGTTGAAAAAACGTCAATTAATAATAATTATATGCGTTCACTCAATGAGAAAGCATTAGCTTTACAAACAGCTATTTCAACTAAGCAAAATGCAAATATTGTCAGGAAAATTACATCTGAGTTACGAATTTCATTATTGGCTATGATGCCAGAGCTACCTCTCCCTAAAAGGTTACTTTCTAAAGAAGCGACGTTTTCTTTATTTGAAAATAACTGTGCGAGTTGTCATGGTATTTCAGGTCAAGGAAATGGTGTTTTGGCATCGGGATTAGAGCCTGCTCCTACCGATTTTACCGATAAAACACGTGCAGAAAACCGTTCACTTTTAGGCTTATTTGATGCCATATCTAATGGGCTTGATGACACTGCCATGCCTGCATTTACACAATTAAAAGAACAGCAGAAATGGTCCCTTGCATTTTATGTAGGTGGTTTGGCATTTAAATCATCAAGTGAATTAACAAAACCATCACAATCAATTTCATTACAAAATTGGATAAATTATAGTCCATTAAAGTTATCGACAGAAACTGACGGATTAACTAAAAATGAAATTGAAGGATTAAGGGCTAATCCTACATTATTGTTTACCAATCAAAGTAGTCCTATCGCTATAACCAAAACTCAATTAGCTGCCGCAAGCAATGCGTATAAAAATGAGGAGTACGAGAAGGCTAAGACACTTGCTGTGAGTGCTTATCTAGATGGTTTTGAATTAATTGAAAATAGTTTGGATGCACGAGACAAAGATTTACGAAAAAGCATCGAAGGAAACTTGATTAAGCTTCGTCAAGTTTTAAGTAACGCGCAACAGGTTAATCAATTTGAAAGCCTTATGGAGATTACTGTGGGGCAACTCCATGATGCGGAAGAATTGTTGACAGAAACCACTTTGTCAAATGAAGCTCTTTTCACTGCAAGCTTAGTTATCTTACTAAGAGAAGGTTTAGAAGCGTTGCTAGTTGTACTGGCTTTAATAACAGTATTAATTCGAACTAAACGTCATGATGCCTTAAAATATGTCCATTTTGGTTGGTTCAGTGCGCTATTAGCAGGTTTTGCTACTTGGGCGGTAGCACAGTCAATTATCAATATCAGTGGTGCGAGTCGGGAAGTCATGGAAGGTATTGCTGCAATGGTTGCAGCAGTAATGTTGTTTTATGTTGGGATCTGGATGCATAGCAAAACGAATGCTGAACATTGGCAGGCATATATTCAAAAGCACATTAATTCACAATTAGAAGCGGGTACACTGTGGGGACTAGCAGTGCTCTCATTTATTGCTGTTTATCGAGAGGTTTTTGAAACAGTCTTATTCTATCAATCACTTGTAACACAAGCCTCAACAACTCAATACTCATTTGTTATCAGTGGATTTTTATTCGGGGTAGCTGTGTTATCGATTCTTGCATGGGGAATGTTTAGATATTCTGTTAAATTGCCAATTGCTCGTTTCTTTTCTACAACAACTTACTTGCTTTTAGTTCTATCATTCATATTAATGGGTAAAGCCATCTCAGCTCTTCAAGAGGCTGCGATTATAGGAATCACTCCGTTACCTATTAATGTGGAAGTTACATGGTTCGGTATAGGTTCTACTTGGCAAGGTATAACAGCTCAGGTGACCATTCTGATATTATTTTCACTGTATATGTATCGTTCAAGGAATCGCAATGCCTCATAATTTACACAGTAGTTAGTAATCATTCATTGAGCATCACCACTAACTTAATTAAGAGCAGTTATTTTACTAGCTAATCTTAAAACTGGGATGTTATTAGAAGAGTTAAATCGTCTTAATACTTAATGTCGGAAACTCACCAATAAAGATTATAAAACCTATTGACTCTATAGTTGCTATAGATTTTATACTCAACGAAATATTGTTACGGAATGTTAAATATGTCAGAAAAATGTAGTGGTCAGTGTCAATCATCTCCTACCAACGAAGACGTAAAAATTGATACACAATTAGATAACTATGGTGGCGCGTTTGTCAGTACATATAAAGTGCCTCAAATGGACTGTCCTTCAGAAGAGAGATTGATTAGGTTAGCGCTTGACTCTATTAAGCCTTCCGTTGGGTTGCAATTTGATATCCCTAATCGATTGGTTAAAGTTTTCCATGATGACAATTTAGAAGAGATCACAAATAAACTTCAATCACTAAATTTAGGTTCTCAATTAGAATCAACAAAAAAAAGTTGCAGCACAGAAGCTGCAAAAGCAAAAAATCTAGCCCAAAAAAATGAGATGAAAGAAGCGTCAACGCTAAAATGGTTGCTGGCTATTAACGGGATCATGTTTTTTGTAGAAATAATTGCTGGGATTATTGCACAGTCTGCTGGCCTTATTGCAGACTCATTAGATATGTTTGCTGACGCTGCCGTATATGGTTTGGCTATTTATGCGGTAGGTAAAAGTATCAGCATGAAACTTAGAGCGGCACATATCTCTGGTGTGCTTCAGATTATTTTAGCGCTAGGTGCTTTGAGTGAAGTCGTAAGACGCTTTATTTATGGTAGTGAGCCTATGTCATCTTTAATGATGATATTTGGTGGAATAGCACTAATCGCTAACATTGCTTGTCTGTTTTTAATATTTGGCAATAAAGAAGACGGCGCTCATATGAAAGCGAGTTGGATTTTTTCCGCAAATGACGTTATCGCAAACATTGGCGTAATCTTAGCTGGCTTATTAGTTACAGTAACAAGCAGCCGTTATCCAGATTTAGTGATTGGTTTGATAATTGCCCTTGTCGTTTTAAACGGTGCTCGCCGCATCTTACAGCTAAAGTATTAACTGAAATTAATCATGACCATTTATTTAAATTTTAAAACCATTATTGACACCTGTATAGCTATTTTAAGTCTGGCTCAAACAGCCATTGGCAGGTTGAAAGCATGCATTGGATGTTGGATATGAACTTTAGAGAAGATGAATCGAGAATACGTAAAAAGCAGGGACCACTTGTTTTTAATGTGATGCGAAAGATAGCAATGGCACTCTTTAAACGAGATACATCCAAGTCAGCCAGTATGGCTAGGAAAAAGAAAATGGCAGGGCTTGACGATGATTATCGCTCAACCCTGTTAGAATCTGGGATTAAAATGCGCTAGCCGTGAACAGCTAAAGGTAAATGAACTTATGAAAAACAATACCTACATTCCACCACTACGATTTCATTGGTTAACGAGTTTTTATGACAGCCTCGTTGCTATCACCACGAGAGAAGCATTTTTTAAAAAACTGATTGTTGATAAAGTTGCCAACGTCAAAGGAAACAATCTACTTGATGTTGGTTGTGGAACAGGAACGCTCACAAAATTAATAGCTGAAAAATCACCTAAACATACCGTAATAGGCTTAGATGCAGACCAAACAGCTCTAGATATTTCACAGAAAAAAGTTATAGGCAAAGATCTTAATATTTCTTTTAGACAGGGCTTTGGACAAAAAATGCCTTTTGATGAAAACTCTTTTGACATCGTAGTTTCAAGTTTGTTTTTTCACCACTTAAACAGTTCCGCTAAGCTCGCGACATTAACTGAAATTCGTCGGGTACTGAAACCGGACGGTACTTTAATAATTGCAGACTGGGGAAAGCCTACTTCAATATTTCAACGGATATTGTTCTTTGTCGTTCAATTATTAGATGGTTTCGAAACTACAAAAGATAATGTAGATGGAGTTATTCCCTCTTTGGTGGTTGAATCAGGGTTTACTCATGTTTCAGATTTAAACATAGTCCCAACGCCTTTGGGAACTATCAGACTGATTGAAGCGAACTAGATAACAATGAACCTAATGCACCCATCATATTTTAAACCATATATATCATACGTGATAATGATTTTAATCGCGGTGCAGTCTGTGTTTTTTTCGCTAGAAGAGCTTGAAATAAACTTGATAGAAAGTTCTTTTAACACATCACTAACTGAGTCAACTACCCCACTAAAAGCTTCAGAAACCTCCAATATATTTGAAGTAAATAATAGCAACAGTTCAATTGAAAATTGTAATTTTTGTTGCTGTTGTCACTTGTTTTTAAATGCAGATTCTTCTTGTAATATTTTACAAGCAATAGATCATTTTCCTACCTACGCCTTAGTTTCTCCCGAGCTAAAAGGCTATATGTCGGTGCCATTTCGTCCCCCTAAATACGCCTAATTTTTATATCAAATTTAAAAAGGTCAACATTATTGACCTAAATAACAATATAAATTTATAGGAAAGTATATATGGCACTTTATACCTGTGTGCATCGCAAGATAGAAATTTTGAGGTGTGTAACACCTCGGCTCAAATATATCGCGTTTCTCGCTTTGTCACTTTTTACATTTAATGTTTATGCATTTGAAAAGCAGTTAAATCTTCAAGAGGCAATACAGCGAACGCTTAAACAAAATCCTGAACTCAAAATATTTGATTTCAAACAAACCGCATTAATAGGACGAGAACAAACAGCAAGTTTAAATCCCGCTTATGAACTAGAACTTGAAGCCGAGAACTTTGCAGGCTCAGGTGAATTTAATGCATTCGACAGCGCAGAATTAACTGTCGCTCTATCTTCGGTTATTGAAATGGGAGATAAACGCTCAGCGCGAATTGGGCTTGTTTCAAACTCAAGAGCATTGCTCACTGCTGAAAAAGAGGTAGCAGCACTAAACTTGATGGCTCAAGTCACTGAAAAGTACGTGGAAGTACTTGCAGCCCAACAAAGAGTTATATTGGCAGATAATGCACTGAAGTTAGCACAAGAAACGTTAGAGATTGTATCTCAACGTAACCGCGCAGGTGCAACTCCTGAGGCTGAAGTGAAACGCTCAAAAGCAGTTATTGCTCAGGCAAATCTAACTGTTCAATCGGAACAAAAGCGCTTGGAATATTTAAAACTTTCTTTAGCAGCTTTCTGGGGAGAAAACTCTGTAACCTTCTCTGAAGTACAAGGTGATCTTTTTCAGTTTGGCAATAACAGTGACTTTAACAGCCTTTTTGCGAAGTTAGAAAAAAATCCAGCGATTCAAATCTATGCAAGCGAACAACGACTAAAAGAGGCTGAAATACAGTTAGCTAAAACAGAGTCAACTGCCAATATCAAATGGTCTGTCGGTGTTAGGCGCTCTCAAGAAGCTAATGATACGGCACTGGTCGCTGGTTTTAGCTTACCTTTGTTTGCTGAAAAGCGAAATTCTGGCGCAATCGCTAGTGCCTTAGCAGAGCGTGATCAAGTTGCTATAGAGAAAGAAGCGACTAAGTTAAGATTTAGAAATCACTTACTGCGAGCATACTCCAATAGAAAACAAGCCATACTAACGGCAAATTCATTAAAGCAGTCAGTTATTCCAATGCTTGAAGATGCACTGGAAGATACTCAAGACGCCTATCAAAAAGGTAGATATGGCTACCTTGATTATGTATCGGCTAGACAAGAGTTGTTAAATGCTCGGCGAACCCTTATTGACGCGGCATCTGCTGCCCTGATTTACGGCGCAGAGATAGAAAAACTAACAAACGAAGCGCTGTCACTCTAAATAAACATCACTTTAAGATTAATAACAATTTATTGATTCAGTTATTAACTGAATCGTTTAGGAATTAAAAATGAAAAACTATTTACTCGCACTATTGATTTTTATCGGGCATTTATCACCCATTCAAAGTGCTTTCGCTAGTGAAGATGAACATGAAGGCGAAGAAGGCATTAGCAAAATTAACAATAACATGGCAAAAAGGGTTGGTGTTGAAACAGCCTATTTAGCTTCAAAAACGTTGAACCAAACTATCCCTGTATACGGCGCTACGACGATAGGCGCTGAACAATTATTTCAAGTTGGCGCTAGATATAATGGCGTTATAAAGACAATAAACTCCACTGTTGGTGATAAGGTAAAAAAAGGCGATCTATTAGCCGTTATTGAATCTAACGAAAGCTTAAATACCTATAAGATAATTTCCCCTGTTTCTGGGACTGTTTTACAGAGAAATGGAAATATTGGCGGTATCACACAAAACACCAGCTTGTTTGAAATCGTCAATTTTGACACGTTGTGGGCCGAATTTAAGGTTTTTACTAGCCAGTATAATCAAATCAGAGTCGGTCAGTCTGTTGATATTGAGCATGGTGAACAAGCATTCAACTCAACCATCACCAATATAATTCCAGCTATAGATCAGTCATATGTTTTAGCACGTGTACGTTTAAATAACACTGAGCTAAACCTAACCTCAGGCCAATTATTAATGGGTAGCGTAAAGATAAACCGATTTGAGGTGGATTTAGCCGTCGAGAAAGTTGCCATACAAGAACTGGGAGGACAATTTGGTGTCTTTGTAAAAGAAGATGAAGAGTATGAGTTTGCACCACTTGTCCTCGGTCGTTCAGACAAAAACTATATCGAGGTCATTGATGGCCTCAGTAAAGACGCTGAATATGTAAACAAAAACAGTTATCTGATTAAAGCAGATATATTGAAATCTGAAGTAGAAGACGACGATTAGGAGACGCAATATGATTGAATCAATTTTGCGTCTTGCAATAAATAGGCGCTACTTAGTATTAAGCTTGCTGATGGTAATCATCGGCGTTGGTATGTGGAGTTATCAAAAACTTCCCATTGATGCAGTTCCAGATATAACAAACGTACAGGTACAAATAAATACTTCTGCTCCCGGTTATTCACCTTTAGAAGCAGAGCAAAGGGTAACCTTTCCTGTAGAAACCGCGTTAGCTGGACTACCAAAACTGTCTCACACCCGTTCCCTGTCAAGATATGGTTTATCCCAAGTAACCGTTATTTTTGAAGAGGGAACAGATATTTATTTCGCACGCAACTTAATCAATGCCAGACTAGCTGCGATAAAAGGCGTTATTCCCTCTGGCTTAGAGCCAGAAATGGGTCCTATTTCTACAGGGCTTGGCGAAATATTTATGTATACAGTGCAAGCTTCTCCTGACGCTAAAATGTCTAATGGAGAACCTTATACCGCTATTGCCCTGAGGGAAATTCAAGACTGGATCATTAAACCGCAATTGGCTCAGGTTAAAGGCGTCATTGAGGTCAACAGCATCGGCGGCTACAACAAGCAATATCACATCACGCCGAAACCTGAAAAATTACTTTTTCATCGTGTAAGCTTTGAAGAAATATCTGATGCATTGCGTAAAAACAATGATAACCGTGGCGCGGGTTATATAGAGCAAAACGGACAGCAAGTGTTAGTACGCTCCATTGGGCAACTAGCGACAATGGATGAAATCCTCAATGTCATCATCAAAAAGAACGATGGTATTCCTGTAAAAATAAGTGATGTTGCCAATGTTGCTATAGGAAAAGAACTTAGAACAGGGGCTGCTACTCGTAATGGCATTGAGACAGTGCTTGGTACAACCATGATGCTGATTGGTGAGAATTCTCGTACCGTTGCCTTAGATGTAGAACAGAAACTCAGTGAAATACAAAAATCTCTTCCAAAAGGCATTATCGCAGAGCCTGTTTATGATAGAACAACGTTAGTAGATAAAGCGATTGCAACCGTTACCAAAAACCTCGTTGAAGGTGCGCTATTAGTTATCGTTGTACTTTTCTTGTTGCTTGGAAATTTACGCGCCGCATTAATAACAGCCGCCGTAATACCACTATCAATGTTAATGACAATTACAGGTATGGTACAAGCAGGAGTATCTGCTAACTTAATGAGCCTTGGTGCATTGGACTTTGGTTTGATAGTGGACGGGGCTGTCATCATCGTTGAAAACTCTGTTCGTCGGTTAGCTGAGGCGCAACACAACGGTCATAGGCAAGACCTAAGGGAACGACTAAATACTGTTTTTGAAGCCACTTCAGAAGTCATACGTCCAAGCCTGTTTGGTGTAGCCATTATCACAGTGGTATACATACCCATTTTCACCCTAACTGGTGTTGAAGGGAAAATGTTCCATCCTATGGCGGCAACTGTCGTAATGGCGTTAATATCAGCCATGATCCTTTCAGTTACACTGGTTCCTGCTGCTGTTGCGATATTTATGAAAGGTAAAATCAGCGAAAAAGAAAGTGTTGTTATTCGTTCAACCAAGTCTATCTATAAACCATTGCTAATTATGGCAATGAAATTTCGTTGGATTATTGTTTCATTTGCAACGCTGTTAATGGGGTATAGCCTTTGGTTAGCAACTACGCTTGGGACAGAATTTGTTCCACAATTAAATGAAGGTGATATTGCACTACAGGCGTTAAGAATTCCTTCGACTGGCCTAGAGCAATCAGTAGAAATGCAAGAAGTACTTGAAAAACGTATTAAAGCATTTCCTGAGGTTGATAAAGTATTTTCGCGCATCGGTACTCCAGAAGTTGCGACTGACCCAATGCCACCGAGTATTGCTGATATCTTTGTTATATTAAAACCACGCAAAGATTGGAATGAACCTTCAAAACCGAAGAGTGAATTAGTTGAAGAAATGGAAGAGGTATTGAAAAACATTCCTGGCAACAACTATGAATTCACTCAACCTATTCAAATGCGTTTCAATGAATTGATTTCAGGTGTTAGAGCAGACATAGGTATCAAAGTATTTGGCGATGATTTGGATCGGTTATTACTGACCGCAAAAGATATTCTAAATATTGTGAAAACCGTCGATGGTGCAGCAGATGCCCGAATGGAACAAGTCACAGGTGTTCCATCTTTATCGGTAATCCCTAAACGCGAAGCGCTTGGTAGGTATGGATTGAACGTTACCGAATTGCAAGACTGGGTTGCCACTGCAATAGGGGGGGAATCTGCGGGGATCATTTATGAAGGAGACAGACGATTTGAGTTAGTTGTTCGTCTACCGGAGCAAACTAGAACGGATATTGATGGTTTGAAATTTCTGCCGCTTCCACTTGAGAATGGTAACTATGTGCCACTTGAAGAAGTTGCAGAGCTTAAATCAGAGTCTTTACCCGCTCAAATTAGCCGTGAGAACGGTAAAAGAAGAGTTGTGGTTACCGTCAATGTTCGTGGTAGAGATTTAGGCGGTTTTGTCAAAGAAGTGAAAGCTAAAATTAATCAGGAAGGAGAAATTCCAGCAGGATACTGGCTTGATTATGGCGGAACCTTTGAACAGCTAGAGTCAGCGAGTAAAAGATTAAGCTTAGTTGTGCCGATCACATTAGTTGTTATCTTAGGTATTTTGGTTATTGCATTTGGTTCATTAAAAGATGCATTGATCATTTTCAGTGGCGTGCCTTTAGCATTAACTGGGGGCGTATTCTCTCTTTATTTAAGAGACATGCCTTTATCTATTTCGGCAGGTGTCGGCTTCATTGCATTGTCAGGTGTTGCCGTATTAAATGGCTTGGTTATGTTGGCTTTTATTCGAGACCTTTGGCATGAAAAAGGCGATCTTTACTTAGCGATCATTGAAGGTGCCATCATTCGTTTAAGACCTATTTTAATGACGGCACTAGTTGCAAGTTTAGGTTTTATTCCAATGGCGCTAAACACTGGAATTGGAGCAGAAGTACAACGACCACTAGCAACAGTTGTTATCGGCGGTATTGTATCTTCTACCATTTTAACTTTGTTTGTATTACCTGTTTTATATCAGTGGGCGCATGGCTCAGAGATTAGTAAACAGCAATCTGACGAAATTTAATGCCCCAAAAGCAGCTTAATTTATGTTTAAGCTGCTTTTATATTTAATCTTTTTTATTTCAACTTTTAAAGTTTAATTCGCATCGTCTCGGCAACTTTCATTTAAAAACTCAAACTCTATCGTCGTATGCGATAAATGATAGGAAGCTAATTTAGTTGCAACTTCTTGTTTAAGTCTAATTAAGTTTTCAACTTCAAAGTTGTCACTCAGCTCAAGATGAGCTGTTAAAACGTGACTTTCACCATCTAGTGACCAAAAGTGCATGTGATGGATACCATTAACTTCTGGAAATTCCATTAATGATTGTTTAATACGTTCTTGGGTCTCTTTTTCTGGTGCCGCTTGAAGAAAAAGTACCAACGTTGATTTCAAGTTTCTAAAAACGTTAAATAAGATAAATAGCGTGAAGCCAATTGATAATAAAGGGTCTAAAATTGGCAGTTCAACAAAAAAAAGTACGACAGAAACAATAAGAACAGCAACCCAGCCAAGTACATCTTCAAGTAGATGCCATGTCAGCACTTTTTCATTTAGTGTTTCACCCGCTTTTAATTTAAATACCGCATATCCGTTAACGACAACACCGAGTATGGCAAGTCCCAGCATCCCCTCAACTACAGGCATTTCAGGATTGGACAACCTCGGTATTGCTTCAAATAAAACCCAAATAGAACCAATAATCAAAACGATACTATTTACCAATGCACCAAAAAGTGTAAGTCGGCGATAACCATAACTGAATTTGTCTGATGCTTCTTTATCTGAAAAACGACTTAAAATCCACGCAAAACCTATTGAAAGACTATCACCAAGATCGTGAACTGCATCAGCCATTATCGCCGTACTGTTAGTGAGCCAACCACCTATAAATTCGATAATAGTGAATGTCACATTAAGGAAAAATGCCCAACCAATACGGTCATCTTTACCATGTTGATGACTGTGACTGTGACTATGGTTGTGCATTTTGTACCTCTAGTACTTTTTTATTTCTTAGTTTTGATACATTCATATTAATCAAGTGACGTATCACGCGTTGATATATCCAACGTTTGACCCCCGACAAGTTAGTCCCTTTTTCGAGATAGAACTCATCAGGGGAATCATAAAGCCCAAAGTCGTCATGAATACCTTCTTTTTGAATATAGGTATCCTCTCCACGCCAATCTGTATCTGGTGATGAAAAGCACTTTGTTGCAACACCATAGCCACAAAAATCATCTTTTTCTTGGTCAAATTTCTGTTGTAGAGAGTTTAAGTATTGTTCATCTAATATGAAACCTTCTAAATTAATCCAGTGCCCATCAAAATAAACTTCTACCCAACTATGGATAATATATTTAGGTGCTAGCCAAAATATATAGCTGGGAATGGCACCTTTTTGTAATTGCTGATCAATGGTAAAACCATGGAAACGACACTGGATACCTAATCCACGCAAGAGTGCCATTAATAGATTACCCTTAGTATTACATTGCCCATAACCATCTGCTAGCACATCGCTTGCTGCAATATCATCGCTTTCATTATAGCCGAAGAGAATCTCATCTTTTACAAACTGATAAGCGGCACCAATTTTGTTGAAATCATCCAAATTTTTCCACCCTCGTTTATTAATAAGAGATTGGATATTCTTGTGTTCAAAATTAACAACATTCGTATTATTTAAATATTTCTCAGCCATTTTATACTCCGGTTAACTTGTATATTATTACTATAAATCCTATAGTAACTATAGAGTCAAGTTTGTTAGGGAATTTTATGAAAATAGGCGAGTTCTCAAAAAAATCAGGTTGTTCAATACAGACAATTAGATATTATGAAAGAGAAGGATTGCTGTTAAATCCAAACCGTTCAGAAGGTAATTTTAGGCTGTATGATAGTAAAGCACTAAAACAATTGGAATTCGTAAAACATTGTCGCAGCCTAGATATATCACTCAATGATATTAAACGTCTTATCGAATTAAAAAATAAGCCAGAAGAAAGCTGCTCTAGCGTTAATGCATTAATTGATCAGCAACTCGCATTAGTGAATAAGCGTATGAAAGAATTAAGAGCGCTTAAAGCAGAGTTACAACAGATGGCAAGTGCTTGTGGCTCAAACAATACTATTGAAGCATGTGGGATCATTAAGTCACTAGATAGTTAATCTTTTTAAGGCTATGCAGGCAGAATATAAATCGTTAATACCTACTACTGTTAATACCACTTTGTTAAGATTTACCAACAGTAATTGCACGCTCCGACATAAAATCATCTGATGCAACATCAACTGTTTCAAAATATGAATCCCAACTTTTTCCTTCAAAAGCAGTAATCAAGTCAACTAGTTGATGAAACTCACCTCCAGATTCTGAAAGATGTTGAGCATCCCAGAGCTGATCAAGCCACTTTAACGCAGACGTTAACTATTCCTGATTATTTATTTTATTTGCTGACAAGATATCTTTTACATCAATTCGTGAACCACTATCATGCTTTTCATCATTAGGCTCAATAACTGTTAAACTATCACCGCACATATCAGCAAAGCACTTCTGGCAGAGATCAATACTGATTTGATTGCCATCACCGTGAATACTTCCATAGCCACATTTATGATCAATACTTATAAACTCATGAAATTCGTAGTCATCTTGAGTTGCTTGTTCTCCACAACCATCACAAGTTAGTTTAGAGATCACTTTAACAACTTTATCTTCAAAATTTTTCATGATTACTCTAAATTTTTTGCTGATTCTTTAATAGCATTAACTCTTCAGTGTTCTTGTCTATAGACAATAAAACAAGGCTATCTTCGGTTAATAAAATGCATCGTTTTAACGGATGATGATGATCATCTAACCGCCTCAATATTGAGTTTAGCTCGCGTTTAAACTTAGCTGGCCTAAGCACCTTGCAGCTTAAGTTGGCAATTTCTAGGCTGGAACTACCCAGGCTTTTGAATTCAATAACATCACCAACCTCAAAATAATCACTTAATTTATCTTTTGGCAGTGAAAATAATACACTGCTATCTGAATCATCTTCAAATGCAGTTGGGCACCTATTTACTTTGACTTCAAAATTTTCATTGAGATGATCGACTGAGGTTATTGTTGCCCTTTGATTATGTTTCATTTGACCACCGTTCAATGTAATCGTTTTGCATCTTCACGCTCTAATTTCTCTCTTGCTTCAATTACTTCAGCAGGTGAAAGCAACAAATGTCTCATGACTACAAATTCAGATAATCTCAACTCAAAACTTTCGGGTTTATCTTCAGTGACATAGCAATTATCACTTTTTGTAATAAATTCAAAATTATTTTGTAATTGAATTAGTGATGTTATTATTCGTTGACCTGCGGGAAATCGATACGTTTGATCTGAATGAACAATACCGAATAACATTTCCCCAAGAAATATTTTCTCACCATTATGGAAATCAAAAACACTCAATACTGTTGCTTCTTTTAAGAATGTTTTCATAGTGCATTCACCAGCCAATCCACGTGAGCAAAAGGTCGCAAGATCATTAAGTAATAGGAGTTATTGAAAACAATTCGAAATTTACATGCATCTTTACGAGATAAAAGTGAATCATTAATCCATTGGTTTTTCGATGAATAGCACTTTTCACCGTCCTCGATTTTGTTCAGAAAAATGCACTCAAGAGTTAATCTTTCACTTCCTAAATTTAAAATAAACACCTGCTTTTCTTCAGTATCTTTTATCCGAATATTAATATTGGAGGCGTGTCCAATGTCAGTGATTGACAAATGCGGTGATAATGGGAAACCATATACCAGATAGTTTTGGTTATTTATTTTAAAATAACAAGGATTTCGGTCAGGAGTATCTGATTCAAAATTTGATAAGCAGTCACAGCTATCAGCTACCCATTTAATATGTTCATCTATTTTTATTCTTTCTTCGTTTTCTTGAGCAGATGAGATATCTGTTTGTGCTAGATTTGTATGAAGAGAATGCTTTACGTTATCAACTGAGAACTCATCAAATTGAACTTTTGTTGCTATCATACGAAACGGTATTTCATTGATTAACAGATCAGTGCTTAAAACAGCTTGATGATCTTGCAATGATTCGAAAATTGGTTGCCACTTTAATTCGAGATGTTCGGCATCTATTATAAATTTTGACTCATTTTCGAGACCAAATAATTTATATAAATTTGAAATCAAATCAATATTAGAAATATTTATTACTGCCTTCGATTCTAGTCGAATCGCCATTTGTTCTATTTCTAAATAGAGATCTTCAATTAACTCTTTATCTTCCACTTCACAAATCAAAAGATATTTTAACTTTTGATATTCAGATAAAGCCCCAAAACTTGATGCATAATTAAATTCAGCTATTGAGTCGCATAAATCTTCAAAGTCTATATGTTGGTAGATAGTTTTTGCTAATAAATCATAACCAAATGATTCAGGTAAATTTAGAGATTTTGCAAGAAGTTTAGCTTGGAGTGTTAACTTTAAGGTTAATGTGTCTGATGTGATCATTTAGTTATCCATAAATTAAAACAAACAACAGCCTACTAACGCCAGTTTGTTAATTATGAAAACCAAATTTTTACGGATGCTCTGCTTCATCGTTCATATTTAAATATCAGCTAAATATGTGTAGGCATAGGCTGTCCGTTCAGCCTTTTTTGCTAATATATATGAGAGTAAAACGATTGTAAACAGAACAGGATTATACATATCTGTATAATTTAAAAGGGTTTTATTTTATTTTACTTTTAAAATCAGTTGGTTCAATACCGAAAATTTCAACAACGCTATTTTCGTTTATTTTTATTTTTTCAACCCTTTCATTAAAACGAGACAAAATATTATTCATATCAGTATTGAGAAATTTCAGAAGGAAGTCTTCTGCTTTAGGGTGTAAAGCCGCTAATATCAAATTTTTATTTTCAAAGGAGTCAGACTTCAGCAATGAAATTAACTGTCCATAACTATCACAGCCATAAACAACATAGGACAACATTTCTTGGCTTTGGCCAAGCGGAATAGATAATTTTTTCGAAAGCCTTTTGGCTTGCCTTTTAACATTGTTAAGCAAGTCTTCATTATTAAGCAACATGTTTTCACCAATACAAAAATACGCAACAAAAAGCCCACTGCACTTCTTGTTGAATAAATTTTTATTGGAAAATGATCCGCTATGCGAATTAACTAACTAATCAAAGTAAATCCATTTCGTCCGCTAATGTGGGAACTGGCCTCTTTGATACGGCCTGACTTTACAAGATTAAACATACAAAGCCATGTCTATTATTACACTAAATTCCACTTTAAGTAATATGATAAACAGTTTTTACTGCATTGATATTATTCATCAAGGTAATACATATCATGGCTAAAAGATTTTTCTCGATGAGGGGAACTTTAATACGAGCAGCGTCCATAATTAGGAGGATTGAAGCACATTAAGCCGTTTCCATTGGAGCCGTAACAAATAGCCCTCCATTACTTACTATATCTTTAAATACACCTGAAATAGCATAATCAACTAATGCTGCTGTCGCAGCTTCTAGAAATTTAATAAGGACTTCGCCATTGTGATTGTGATTGTGATATTGATAAGACATTTTTAAATCTGTCGCAAATTTAGATTTGTTGAAAACATACCTTGCGAAATCTTTTCTTTGTTGAAATGGTAAGTACTGACCGTCAATAAAATATAAATATTCGATGCCTTCGTCACCAGCAACACTTACATTTTGCTTAATTAAAATTTTTGAAAACTCGTACTCTTTTAGTATTTCAAATAACATAAAGTGCAGGATTTCCCGATCTTTATTGCTAAAATTCTTATTGCTAAGTAGCTCTTTTTTCAACTCTTCTTTTAATTCACTTTTATAAAAACAATTTACGCTCATTTTGTTACCTTAATATTATTTTTTATGCCATCTCCTATCAATTAACTCCTGACAATCATTTTTACACAACTAACAGATTGAAATCTATACTAAAAAACAAATATTCGAAAATATTATTTGTCTCTGTTTAATTAATAAAAACATAGCTATCAAGGTAACCAATAAAATTGATACTCTGTTACTAATAACGTTTTGATTAGTTTTTCCAAAAAAGACAGTAAATTGCTTTACAGACTTACTCACACACTGAAAACAAGTGTGTCGGAATATATCGATCTCAAGTGGGCTTTGGATTCATTATCGGCTACAGCCCCAACAGACCTTCCGTAGTTGAGCTAAATACACCACTTGACATACAAGCTCCTTGTCAAATTAACAGGCTCAGAAATAGAGATTTATTGAGCCTGTCTCAAGGGATTTATTAATTCAAAAAAGGCCGGAACAATAGCACCTAACTACTTTAATAAATCCTTCAAGCCGTTGTACTGACGAGAGTTTAATAATGTCCCTCCCTTTGACTTAGAGAATATATAAACCATTTCTCCTCCCCCTCGCACTTCAAACTCATCACTAGCGTATTCAGGGAATTCAAATAACAAAATTCTTAAGGATTTCTTTTGTTCATTAGTCAATACCCCTTGAGCTACAACCGTATTAGCATGATCAGACTTAAAGTTGTGTGATTTTATCGTATCGGTCAACGATATGACTTCTGTCCTTAGAGATTTACCATCAATTTCTTTTTGCACTTTCTCTAATAGATTATTTCGTTGTTCTAATTGGCTGATATACGCCTTCACTCCTATTGGCAATTCTGAAAGCTCATCCTCATCATCTTTGCGTTCAACTTTAATCAAAGATTTGTAAAAGCCTATTAGATCTTTATATTTTTTACTGCTGTCGCTACCATTGCCAAATGCTCCTTTTCCTGGCGTTTTGAAATTTTCAACACAATAGCCACCAATTTCTTCATAAGTAAGCTTCTTATTATTGAGGAGCAAGGCTCGACAGGCTTTAGATACATTTGTTAAACCTTTCTTTAACCTTTTATCTTTAGCCTCTTCGATCATTTTTTCTGCTTCACTGTCTGCAAATAAAAAGTCCATTATTTCTTCTCCTCTATTTTTAATAAATCAGCTTCAAGAGAAGTCAATGATTGTCCTAGTTGCATGAACTTTTCCTCTCCTAAATTTGATAATAGGACTCTTGGATCATCAAATTCATCATCATCAAATGAGCGACCAAGCTCTTTTGTTATGCTTGACAATTTATACAATATTGCCGCCCGTTTAACTTCATCATTAGGCACAAATAGCAAAGGGTTAGTGTTTTTAGATAACGATGCAAACTTAGTGCAAAACTTTTCTAATTGTATCATTGATATTGTATTTTCTTCTCCAACAATCCCTAGTACGGCTGCTTGAGTTGTTCTTTCCATAGCAGCATCAAATACCCCCATTGATTCCCACTTTAAATCATTAGGATCGGTTATTGTGCCAAACTCAATCGGCAGTTGCTTATTTTTTGAGTCTAACTTGGCTACTTCGATAGTTTTCCTCAACATTAAATCCCGTCTTTTTAGTTCTTGAACCCGATGAGCCAAAAGGGCTGTAACTTCATCAGCCTTTTGTGAAAATTTTTCTGAAATTATTTCAGCTCTTTGATAGTCTGAATGATTGAAAGCCTCTTGTGACTTAGTTAAAAAATCAATGCGTTGGCTAACTAATTCCTCAACCTCACTTGCAACTTCATTCAAATAATATATTTGCTCAAGAAGAAACCTGGGGCCTGTTTTCCAATATCTACAGTTACCACACCGAAGCGAACCACCTTCAACGGATGAAATTTCAAATACTTCCATTTGACGAGTGTACTTAATATTTATTCCACCAGTTTCACAATCAAAACTATCACAGACACCCCCTTTCATTACTTTTGGCTTTCCGCCTTTTGTCATGTCAGGACGCGGAAATTTCTCACTTTGCCATTCAGGAACTAAACTAAAAAGATCTATTAAAGTCTCTCCATCTCGTAATCCAAATTCTAAATAAAGCAACTCATTCTCTGTAGCAACTCCGGCTTTCTTCTTGCTTTCTAACAGTAGTTTTCGGTACATCGCTTCTGTTCGTTTATGGTAATACAACGTCATAATCGAAGTGTTATGCCCAACCAAAATCTTAACAATCTCTTTATCAAGACCCCGATCTAGTAAATCAGTTATTCCAAATACTCTAAGCGTATGAACATCAAATAAACAATTTTCACCTTCATCAAAAACGACAATGTGATCAGCATATTGCGGATAAGTTTCTTTATACTGTTTTTCAGCTTCTTTCATTAATAATTTGAATAACGTTCTGACATTATCAGCCTTAGTAGGCAGATATAAGTTAGTTCGACTGGTATCTGCATCAGAAACCCTAGGCATTGATAAATCTCTAAAGAGTGGCGTGAAATATGGGAGATTTACCCAAATCTTAGGATCATACTTACCCGAATCTTCATCAATAACTTTGACAGGCTCAATATCCAATGGAGAGTAGGTATTATTAAATACCCTTTGTTTTTCAAGTATGTTGTAAACATCAACTACATCTTCAATATCGCAATCATATGGCCAAGGAATTGTATATCCGGTATATCCCTTCTTTTGTAGTGAATACCCTTTGGTTTTATTTGTGTTGATATATAAATTTAAACTCTCATTTCCTTGCGCCTGTTCTGAAGAAAACACACCCGTTTGGGTATATTTTTTTGTATGTGTTTCACCATCAGGATATCTAAACCCTGCCAATGGATGAGTATTTTTAATAAACGCTCCCGAAGTAATATCCCAAATTAGTTTGTCCAACAATCCTTCATCCAACCATCTCACTTGATGGAGCCTCAAAGGGAGAATTAATAAAATATGAAGAATGTAAGGGATGTTATATGCAAAAACACTATCTCGAATGCCCGTTTCTTTATTTAGCAATGATAAAGTACTTCTAGGTAAATTATCCTTTGCAAATTGATAGTCATCTTTCTTTAAAATATCCAAAGCCATCTTATGAATAACAGATGGCATAGCGGCTCTAGTAGTTTGGCTATTAACAGGGGTTGCAGGGAAAACCTTTTTGGATTCAGGAAATGGGTTTGTATAAGCTTTATTATCTGATAATCGACTGGCATTAGTGACATGCTCAAACATCTGATGAACTGTTGACCAAATGTTTCGAACAGTTCCATCTCCAGCTTCAACTGCATTCAAATAATCATAAAACGTTTTATCTGAAAATTTAAACAAGGGGTCTTTGAACATAATGACATTAAAATCAACTATTCTACTGATCTCACTTTTGTACTCATCAGAAAGAGATATATACCAATCGACAAAATGATTAATACGATTAATTGTCTTTTTGTTACAGTTAGATGCAGTATAAGTGCTAATTTCATCGAATAATGAATCTGGAATTAATCCTTTTGCCCATCCTAAATTTAATGACTTTCTTTCATTTCCGCTATTTAAAATCCGCCTCATACTCGTCGCGCTAAGATAAGAACGATCAAATTTCTTAAAACCGTCTTGTTCAATCCAACTCGAATCAGTCTCAAGCTCGTCAAAAAGCTCTCTTAAAATTTTATAAGGAAGGTGTTTAGAAGTATTATAATCATTGTCCCTATACTTCCCTCTCATTGTTTCAGAAACGTCCCTAGCTAATGACTCAGGAAAATCGGCCATTGATTGACAAGTTGAAGATAGATATAAAGACGAACAAAAATCCTTCAATGAACGCTTTTGCTGTTTGTCTTTCGTTTCTAACAATTTTGCTCCCATCAAGTCGGATTTCAATTTACAATCTGGCAAATAACTAACGACATCATGAAGCAAGCTTTCTTTTTTAAAACTAAATGGCAGTACTATAATTTTACTGTCAGCAAGTTCGAATAATAGCTCTTTTGTTATCAATGATATTCTTTCAACGGTATTTGAAAATAACGTTCTCGTTTTTTGACCTTTTTCACCTAAACAAAAAAATTCACTCTCAAAAAGTGTAAAATCTTTAACATCTACGCTAGGCTCCAAGTTGAAAACAATCCTTGGTAGCAGCATGAGTAATGGTGTGTCCATAATACTATTAACATCAACAAAACCGTTTACTTTATATTTTTTTATTGTTCTACCGTCAGAAGAAAAATTATATCCAACGCGTTGAGCCAAATAATAAATAAACTTAATAAGTGAATCATTATCTATTCCTTTGAATGTTTCCATAATATTCAAAGAGCTAGCTGAGGATTTTTGTGGGTGAAAACCTACATTTAAGTTTTCGAAATTGTTCTCTACTGTAAACTTTATGAACTCATAGGCTTTTTCTTTACGTTCATCAATAGCTATGTCTGTCAAAAACTTAAAGTGGAATAAAGTAAAAGGGGACTGAATAATTTGCTTAGAAGATAAATTTCGCTCGTCAAATCCAACTAAATATTTATCAAATTTTTCAAACACTGATGCTATAAATCTAGTTTTAACTTTATTTTCTAAAAAGTGGGCTAAATCACCAATTTGTTCTAATTTATTACGATCAACAACAATTGTATCTAATGTTGCGTTATAACTAACTGGCCGATTAGATATAAAGCCTAAACCAGAGCTTAATTTTGAAAGTGAAAAGTCAATTTTACAAACTCCTTCAAACTTTGACCATTTATCAAATTGTTCTTCTAAACTAAACTTTCTCATTTTTTACCCCAATCACTAAAATCTAACTCATCCCATATGGATGTTTCTTTCATTGCTATTTGTCTTTTTACTTCTTCTGGCGATAAGTTGTAATAAATATCTGTACTAGTTTCCCTTTTATGACGAAGAATTTTCTGTGCATCCTTTTGGCTAACTTTTAAGACATTTGCACAATAAAACCCCGTAAAGTGCCTCATGACATGTGAATACAACTCTTTCCCTGTTATCTTTGCAGAATGTCTTCTAAAACGACTTTCATAAGCATCAACTGTCATCGGCATATCATTATCTGTATTACATAATAAATATGGATGAGAACGTCTTGATTGCATTAAAAGCTTGGGAACAAGACGAGTAAATAATTCTTGAGCGTATCCACAGGTCCACTCAAGTAAGTGACCATATTTTTCATTCGGATCACGTAGTTGAACACCTTTCCAGCCTGCGTGATATCGATGTCGTGTATGAAGATTGGTTCGTACTGGAAGTCGTGATAGGTAATCTATATTAATATCATCTAAATCAGAGATGGCTTTATGTTGACGTAAACACGACTTTAAAATTCCTATTCTAGGAACGAGCTTATTCTTTTCAGGTGAAAATGTTTTTCCTTTATTAGGGTCTGAAATAATAACTTCAGCCAAACTCCCTTGATAAACGATATCTGATACAAAAATATGTAAATTTTCTGACTCTCTTAACCCAGTGAAGCCACTTAATAAAAATGCGGCTTGGTAGTTAATATTTTCTTCACTATCGATAAACTCTTTTAATTTTTTGGGTGGAAAGTACTTAATGATTTTCGAATTACCTTGATCAAAAAATTCATTATCATAATCTAATCCTGTTTGATTACGATCATCGGCCATCGCATCGTTAACTGAAGAAACATGTTCTAACAACTTAAAATTAGTTTTCTTTTCAAAAGCACTGTATCTAACCGTCATTTGATGAATCATGTCATCACTAACGAGTTCTGTGACATTTAGATAAGTTTTACAGTAAGACTGATACTTTTGAAATTGAGTAATACTTTTACGGACATCTGCATATTTAGTTTTCTTCCAGAACAAGCCTAAATCACACACACCGTTTTTTATAGTTCCATGCAATTTTGCACTAAAGTAATCGATAATAAGCTCATGCCCACTATCCAAATAAGCCTGATGTTTATCCTCATTGGCTAAGTAAAATTGATAAATATCTGCTACTACTTTGAATATTCTTCTCAGCGCTGCATCTTTCCCTCTTCCAATATCCATCTGCTCTTTAGTAAATGACAATAAAGAGAAAGAAACCTTGCCGTCTACCAGATAAACAAGTGGAAAATCTCTTTCAAATTCCTTTGTTCTGACATAACGTATATAATGACTACGTGAACCTAAGTTGTTTTTCATTTCATTCTTCTAAGATTATTTGTGTTGTTATGTGTGGTGACGGAACTTACCGAAACACACTAACATTATTTATTAGTATTCACATTAAATTTTACATTAAACTTGATTATATTTTTAATTTAAGTCTTATTTGTATATTTTTATGTGGGTATAACTTGACGGAATAAAAGCTAATCGCTCGTGATGAAGCGTTACATTTAACTGGTACCCAGCATATTCTTAACAACTGGCGTTCAGGTAAAGATGATCCTGAAATGAAAGAAATTGTTGATGATCTTGCTGAACAAGGACGCCAAATATTTTTAGATGTAGTTGAACAAGAAAAAGAATGGGCTCAATACTTATTTAAAGATGGCTCAATGATCGGCTTAAACGCAGAAATTTTAAACCAATACATTGAGTATATTAGTAATCAACGCTTATTAGCGATTGGTTTTAGCGCCCCATTTGATGTAAAAAGTAATCCGTTACCTTGGATGAATGCCTACTTAGTTAGTGACAATGTGCAAGTCGCTCCTCAAGAAACAGAGATATCTAGCTATTTAGTTGGCCAAGTTGACTCTTCTGTTTCTAGTGATGATTTTGACGACTTTGATCTCTAAACCGATTATCTATTTTGTTTTTCTTTATTTTAGCACTCCAAATATCTTCTTAACTAGGTGTTATCGTGAGTGCTAAAATTACCGTAAACGAAAAGGTTATTGACTTTACTAACCCAAAACAAACATTATTAGAATGCTTAGAGCAAGCAAACGTAGAAGTTCATTATCATTGCCGGGATGGATTTTGTGGTGCCTGTCGAGTGAGTTTAATTGAAGGAGATATCAGTTACCCTAATGGCGAGCCACTTGCCTACATTGGGGAGGGAGAAATACTAACTTGCTGTTGTATACCTGTAACTAATATTACCTTAGAAATAGACTAGCTTGCTTTTCAAGCCAGTCTTACATTATACATACTGACTACTAACTAGCAGTTTGCTGATCGATGTAAGCTTTAATACCGGCAATAACTTTTACTAACTCTGGCTCTACTCCCTCTTTAAAGAGTCCTTCAATTTTTTCAAACTCTCCTTCATTAATCGCATTATCTAATATTTTAGTGTGTTCAAACAATGTCATCGCACCAATTGAACAAGCGACTCCTTTTAACGTGTGAGCAAGGTGCTTAACTTCTTTAAAGTCACTTTCGTTCAAAGCAACAGTTAATTTCTCTCCATCTTGATTATGATCTTCGTAAAAGAGAACTAATATCTCTTTTAGTAACGCTTCATCATTAAGGACGTTGACAAGCCCTACCGAGAAATCAATACCTGGAAAATTTTTATCCGCTTCTCCAAAATTCAAGTTTGATTCAAGTTGATTTTGCTCATTAACGACATCTTCTGATGGTGCAATTTCAATAGTATTTATTTGAACATCATCAGAATTTACAATGGTATTTCTACCACTAGATTTTGCTTGATATAGTGCTTGATCGGCAAGTTTCAATAAACTATCGGTATCAACACTAGACTGTGAAGAGTCTTCGAATAACTCAGGCGTTAACCCAATACTAACCGTTATGGAAAGCGGGTGTTCTGGATCCGTTTCTATGTGTATTTTATGCGCTTCAATTCTTTTTCTTAATCGTTCGCAAACAATTATCGCTTCATCAATTTTAGTGCAAGGCATACAAACAGCAAACTCTTCCCCGCCTATACGCGAAACAACATCATAATTTCTAAAAGATGAAAGCAATATTTGAGCAAACTCTACTAACACTTTATCACCAACATCGTGACCATAATTGTCATTAACCTGTTTAAAAAAGTCGATATCAAACATAGCTACCACAAGGCTTTGTGAATTACGTCTACTTTGATTTATCGCTTTCGTGCTTAGCTCATAAAAACTTGCCCGATTATTTAATTTGGTCAGAAAATCGGTTTTGGCTAAAATCTCTAATTCTCGACTTTTAGTCATTAAGCGTAATGACGTTTTAATTCGAGCTAATAAAACCTTAGCAATATAAGGTTTAGTTACATAGTCATCAGCACCAAGTTCTAATGCATCAACGATTTCATCTTCATCATTTGAAGCAGAAAGCATAATTACGGGGATATCATGGGTACTTGGATTTTCTTTAATTACCTCTAATGTTTGTAATCCTGACATAGAGGGCATATAAAGATCTAAAAGGATTAGATCAATTCCAGATGCATTAGCAATACTCGGACTCCACTCTTCGCTATTACCTTTTAAGACAGTCGCTAAACACTCTTCGCCAGAAGTTGCCGTTATTACTTGATACCCTTCTGCACTGAGATCAAAATCAAGTAACATTAATGTATCTTTAGCGTCATCTACCGCTAATATAGTGTATTTATTGTCTAGTTCCATTTTCCCACCATTAGCTTTAATACGCTAAAATTATTCATTAGTTAAAAGTGTAGAGTTTGTTGATCTTTCTAGCTTACTTTTACAACAATCTGTTGGTTATTCTACCTACACGTATGTAGATACTTAGCGAGAACTGGACGAATAGTTGTGACTATTATTTGCATAGAATCACTAAATTGCACACTAATCACCACGAAAGTTAAATAACTTATCTACTATCAATTAGATAATTACGATATCAACTTAAAGTAACAAACTTACTATAAATTAAATATAGCAAAGTTATCAATCTTTGATAACACTTCCTAGATAATTAAAATATATGACAAATTTATCATTAGCCACATACTAAAAATACCGAATATTACGTACACTAATAATGATAGTATTATTTATTTTACTGTTGTGGCAAAGCATCATCAATAACACTTGAGACATAAAACAAAATGTATATTGTATAAATAATTTTAATTACATCATTAACTGTGTATAATTTGGTGAAACTAAATTGAATAAAGGTGTTCACATGACAATAGGCGTTGGCGGCTCAACCGCAGAAATTGAATTAGCAAAACTTAGTGATATGACAACAGAAATATCTCCTATTTCATTAAGTGAATTTGAGCAACGTATTAAAAAAGCTCAACAGTTAATGCAAGAGCATGATATTGCCGCTACGTATGTGAACGCTGGCACAAATTTATATTATTATACTGGAACTCGTTGGTATGCAAGTGAACGCATGGTTGGCGCTATAATACCTCAACAAGGTGAAGTTCAATACATCGCCCCATTCTTCGAGATTGATACTATTAATCAGTTTATGAAAGTAGAAGGGAAAATACATGGTTGGCAAGAACATGAAAGCCCTTATCAGTTGTTTGTTGATGTTTTAGCAGACGCAGGGATCACTTCAGGAAATATTGCCATTGACGAGTCAACACAGTTTTTTGTTGCTGAAGGTATAAAAGCCTGTGGCCCACACTTTAATTTACAAGACTCAAAAGCGATTACAGCTGGTTGCCGTATTCAAAAATCAGATCATGAAATAGCTCTATTGCAACGTGCTAAAGACATGACCATTGTAGTCCATAAAGCTGTTGCCAAAATACTATATGAAGGAATTACTGTTCCTGAAGTTACTGACTTTATCAATCAAGCGCATATTAAATTAGGCGCTCCCAGCGGCTCTTACTTCTGTATCGTACTTTTTGGCAAAGATTCTTCCTTCCCTCATGGTGTTCCAGCACCTAAACCGCTCGAGCTTAACGATATCGTATTAATTGATACTGGTTGCCAAGTAGAAGGTTATATTTCAGACATTACTCGTACCTATGTATTTGGGGAAGCTAATCAAAGGCAACGCGAAATGTGGAACTTAGAAAAATCTGCACAACTTGCTGCTTTTAATGCAGCTCAAATAGGTACACCTTGTGGTGATGTAGACGTAGCAGCAAGAGAGTATTTAGCCAGTAAAGATATGGGTCCTGACTATCAAACTCCAGGCTGTCCCCACAGAACAGGGCACGGTGTTGGTTTAGATATTCATGAATGGCCATACTTAGTCAGAAGTGACAGAACACCTCTTGCAAAAGGCATGGCCTTTTCAAATGAGCCAATGTTAGTTATACCTGATGAGTTTGGTATCAGACTAGAAGATCACTTTTATATGACAGAATCAGGACCTAAATGGTTTACAGAGCCGTCTCATTCTATTGATGATCCGTTTGGTTACGAAGCTTAACTTTTTATCCCCTTTAAAAGCCCGATCTCTGTCGGGCTTTTAAATCAATAAGCGATAATTATTTGGCTATTAGTGCAAGTTTAGTTAGAATAAATCATAATAAATTTTTTGTGATACTTCATGCACGCATTTTTCGAATATATACCTCTTGTCATATTTTTTGCTGTTTATAGCTTAGTTGACATTTATTGGGCTACCGCTTCTCTCATCGTAACTTCGGCATTACAAATATTATACTTTGTCGCTAAACGAGAGCCAGTTCCTACCAAAAGCTGGGTGTTTTTTGCGATTATCGCCATTTTTGGCGGCCTCACTATTTTTCTTCATGACGATCTGTTCATAAAATGGAAAGTTACTATTATCAATTTACTTTTTGCATTGGTATTGCTGATCAGTAATAAGTTTTTTAATAAAAACTTAATGAAAAACTTTTTAGGAGAAGCGCTCACTTTACCTGAAAACGTATGGACGAAACTTAATTGGTCATGGGCTTTGTTTTTTACATTTTGTGCCATATTAAACCTGTACATTGCCTATAATTTTGAACAGCAAACTTGGGTATATTTTAAAGTGTTTGGTCTAACCGCATTAATGTTTATTTTTGCGATAGCTTCAATTATGGTGCTCTACAAGTACCTTCCACAAGACGAAACGACCAACACTAAATTGGACAATCCGGAAAAATAAATTTTTATAATTGGAAATAGAATATGTATTACCTTGTATACAGCGAAGATGTAGAAAACAGCTTACCTTTAAGACTCGGCGTTAGAGAACAACATTTAGCGCGATTATCTGAATTACAAAATCAAGGCCGATTATTAGTTGCAGGCCCCTGTCCAGCAATTGACTCTGAAAATCCAGGAGATGCTGGCTTTACTGGTTCATTAATTATTGCTGAATTTAATTCTTTAGATGATGCTCAAACTTGGGCAGATAACGATCCTTATATTGCCGCGGGTGTTTATCAAAAAGTTACCGTTAAACCTTATAAAAAAGTTTTACCTGCTTAATATGATCAAGAATATAATCACATTATCAGCCTTATTTTTTGTCTTCGCTAGCCCGATAGCTCAAGCATCAAAAAATATTAAGCTCTGTGAAGAAACTAGTGCGACTAACATTGAGCTTTCTCAATGTTTAGATGGTGTTAAAAGTGCTGTTGACCGAGAACTACAAACGTGGGTAAACAATCAAAACTTTATTTTAGAAGAAATAGAATTATCCACGGGAAGAGGCTCGGCGTTAATGATGTTTAAACGTTCACAAAGTAATTTTATAACATTTCGTGAAAATAACTGCCGTTGGCAATACCTAGCACTTTCACCAGGTACTGGAGCTGGTTCAGCTTATAAAAAGTGCTATATAAATGTAAGTTTAACTCGCATTAAAGAATTGACCCAGTTAAACGAATAAAAAAAGCCACTTTGCAGTGGCTTTTGTAACATAAGCTTATGACTTATCTGTTATCTCTAAGGATTTATCTAGTATTTCATCACCAGAAAGCAATACAGCAAACCAGCGTCCCTCTGTTGAGCTCTCTAAGCCTATTTTTATAATCATCGTTAAAGGTACCGACAACAACATACCGACGGTGCCTAATAACCACCCCCAAAAGATCAAAGACAAGAAGACCACTAGTGTAGATAAGCCTAGCCCGCGACCTAAATAGCGTGGCTCTACCACATTGCCCATTACAGTATTAATAATTAAATAACCGATGCCAATTAAGCCTGCTTCTGCTAAACCAAGTTGTAATACGGCTAACGACATTGCAGGAACAGCCGCAATTATCGAACCAATATTAGGAATGTAATTCAATAAAAAAGCTAACACTCCCCATAAGAGAAAAAAATCTAAACCAAAGCACCATAGCATGAAAGATACGATCAACCCTGTAGCAATACTCACCATAGTTTTAATAGCAATATAATGATTAACAGAAGTTAAAAACTGATCGATTTGCTTCATCCGTCTGGTAGGGTCGGCAAGTGCAAGATGTAACTTACTCGGTAGTGACGGTGCTTCGAATAACATAAAGACTACTGTCAATATAATCAAAAAAAGATTAGCCATTACACTACCAAACCCACTCAGCATATTAGCCGCTAACCCCATTGCAGCTGCGGGATCAAAATATTGGAGTAAAATTTGTGAAGATATTTGAATGTTAAACTCGGCTAACTTTGCCGTTACCCAAGTAAATTCTTCAATCAGTTGTTCTCGGTATTGAGGAATCAACTCCAACAACTCATTTAACGAATTACTGACTAACCCAGCTAGAGATAAAGCGATAGTAACAAATATAGCGATAACTAAAATAACAGAGATAAAACGAGGAACTTTAAATTGGCTTGCTTTGTCGATTAAGGGGTTGCAGATAATTGCAATAAACACAGAGAGAAGAAATGGCACAAGAATATTTGTTGCAGTTTTTAACCCTGCTAAAATAATAAAAACACTGGCAACCATAAGTAACATTTTTAATGCAACATTACCGCTTACTTTCACTTCCATTGAGCAATCCTTTTAAATAAATTTTCACTGTTTGCAACATTAACAAACAGTGAAAAAATTAAATTGTATATAACTGACTGAACTATACGCTAAAAGTTAGTTGAGTGTAATGTCGAGAATCTACATTGTTCTTCTGATCAAAGTAACACTTGAAAGTTTTAATAATCGCCAGCAACTAATTAAGCCAATGCTTCCTACAAAAGCTGCACCAGCCCCTACCCCCAATAACCAGTAACTAAAGTGAAAGTTAGCAGGCATGTCAAACACTTGAGTTTGTAAAAAGTAGACGGCAATTTCCATGGCAAAGCTTGCCATTAAACCTGCAATGGCTCCTAAAGCAACAAACTCAAACAATATGCTGTTACGTAGTAAAGCTCCTTTTGCACCTAAGGTGCGTAATATTGCTAGCTCTCGTTCTCTTTCTTCCATACTCGCTTGAACTTGCGCAATTAAGACTAACGAGCCGGCAAGTACCACCAAAATCAAAATCAACTCGATTGCGACACTAACTTGATCTATCACTTGAAATAATTGTTTTAAAATAGCTCCAAAATCCATCATAGTAACTGTTGGAAATTGTTTGAAAAATTGCGACAAATCAATATCTTGATTCTCTGGTACCATCCATGCTGAGATAAATGTTGCAGGAAATGCCTCTAAAACAGGTTTATTAAACACCATAATAAAATTAAGTTGTCTAGACTGCCAATTGACTTCTCGAATGCTAGTTACAGGTACAGTAAATCGTTGGCCGCCAAGATCAAATGTTAGTTTATCACCCAATTTAATGGAAAGACGTTCAGCCATCCCACTTTCTACAGAAACTTGTCCTTCTTTATCATTAGACTTCCACCATTGACCCTCAACTACCTTATTTTGATAAGGTATATCATCATGCCAGGTTAAACCTAACTCTCGCCCAACCCCTTGTCTGGCTTGTCGTGTTTCATCATTATCTTCATCTGTTTCTTTACGTTGCTTCTCTGCATCCTTAAACTCTGCTCGACTAATTAATTTTTCTGAGTTGATTTCAGCTAAACGACCTCTAAAGACTTGATAAAACCCTTGGCTTTGAATGTTATTTTGATCAACAAAATTATTAATATCCGCTAGCTGCTCTTGGGCAATATTCATTACATAATGATTAGGAGTATTTTCGGGAAACTGTTGTTGCCACTCAGATATGATTGACGTTTTCATTACGGTGATTAACAAAAGTAACTTAATGGCTATAGTAAAGCTAACCAGTTGAACGCTGTTCTCACTTGCTCTGCGCTTTAAATTAGCTAACGCTAAATGCCATGACTTACCTGCTTGACTTCCGACACTTCGCCCTGCACTCATTAGTCCGCGTCCAAAGGCTAATAGAACAACTGACACAACAATTCCACCGGCTAATAGCGATAAACTCATCCGTAAATCTTGACTAAAAAGCATCAACAAAGTGAATAACGCTAACAATGGCACCAATTGATGTAACCCAAAACGTGCCGATTCCTCTTCATTAAAGCCCCGAATAACGTTAAGTGGTGAAGTGTTAACTAGTTTTTTCAACGGCTCTAACGCAAATGCTACCGCACACAATAAACCGGTAATAACCGCAATGCCGAATGGCTGGTAACCTAATTGAGTATTGTCCAAAGACAAGTAACTGTCGATGGCGTTCACGCCTAAAACCAGTAAAGCATAACCGACGGCTAATCCTATACTGATACTAATAAAACTTAATAAAGACCAGTGCAAGTAATAAAGCTTTCTAATATGAGATAACTCAGCGCCTAACGCCTTAAACACAGCGACCATAGGTTGGTGACGCTGACCGTAACGACGGCTTGCCACAGCAACGGCAACAGCAGCTAATACAATACCCAACATACTTGCAAGAGAGAGAAATTTTTCAGCTGTTGTTAAGGTGTTAGACAATCTTGATTGAGCTTGTTTAGCATCATAAAATCGCTGGGCATCATTTAATTTAGGTTGTACCCAAGATTCAAATGCTTGAACGGCTTCGTTGTCTCCTGCGAATAAATATTTATACGTTAATCGACTCCCTGGTTGTACAAGCTGTGTTTTGGGTAAATCTTTAATATTAACAATAATCGTTGGACCAGCAATAAAAGCGCGATATGACCTATCTGGAATATCAGTAATAATCCCTGCAATTACAAATGATGCCAAACCCACATCAATTTGATCGCCAAGTTTTACACTTAAGCGATTTAAAACACTTGGTTCAACCCATACACTGCCTTGAGGAGGAGCATGCTCAACAGTGGCTATCTGTTGTGCTACAGAATGTTTAACTTTTAACTGTCCGCGTAAAGGATAAAGATCAGAAATTACGCTCAACTCTGATAACAACATCCGCTCCCCAGCAAAAACCATAGACTCTGTTTCAACTTTTTCGGCGACTTTTAATTGGAGTTGCTCACTCTTTAGTAATATTTCAGGTTCAATAACACGGCTTGTTCGTAATACTCTGTCTGCCGCAATGTAAGAAGAACTGCTTGTGAGTAAGGCTTGTTTTATTTGACCAGAAAAGCCAGATAATGAAAATACGGTAGCAACAGCTAAAACAATAGCTAAACATATAATGGTTAACTCACCACGACGAAATTCATGTTCAAGCAATCGTAGTGATTGCTTAACCCACACGTTATTGGTTTTAGTTCCATGTTCTTTTTGACTATTTATTGAAGAATTTAATGACATGGTTACCCTACTTTTTCAATATGAGCGTCTTTCGGCTTATTAGTATGCTCTTCTTTTTCAGTTAAGTTGCCACTGTCCATTTCAACTTGTCGCATACAACGATTTGCTAACTTTTGATCATGGGTAACCAACACCAAAGTTGTTCCTTGTTTCGCATTTAAGTCAAATAATAAATCAGCAATATGTTGCCCTGTCTTACTGTCTAAATTGCCGGTTGGCTCATCGGCAAATAAGATATCAGGTTGAGAAATAAAAGCCCTAGCTATAGCAACTCGTTGTTGTTCACCACCAGAAAGTTGTGAAGGGTAATGGTTAACTCTATCGGCTAAACCTACTTGAGCAAGTAGTGCTTTACCGCGTTCTTGAGCATCTTTAACATTAGCTAACTCCGCAGGTAACATAACATTCTCAAGAGCTGTTAAACTGTTTATTAATAAGAACTGCTGAAAAATAAACCCCACATGATGTGCTCTTACTTGGCTACGTTCTTCTTCATTAAACTGGTGTAGTGCATGGTTTTTAAGATAGACTTCCCCTGAGGTTGGTAAATCAAGTCCGGCAAGCAAAGATAACAAAGTTGTTTTTCCAGAACCTGATGAGCCAACAATAGCAAGGGTGTCCCCCATGTTTACCTCTAAGTCTATCGGTTGTAGAAGTGCTAAAGTTTTATCTTCTAACTGAACAGATTTAGTTAATGCGCGTACTTTTAAAATATTTTCGGGTTCTACATTCATGAAAAAACATCCAATTTTGATTTCTTTACTTATTATATGTTGCAGTCTGATGACTTTTACACCTGCTTGGGCAATTACCTCTATTCTACTACTAGGTGATAGTGTTAGTGCAAGTTATGGTATGAAACAAAATGAAGGCTGGGTTCACCTTCTTAACAATAAACTCAAAGCCCAAAAATCCACTTATTTTATTCATAATGCAAGTATAAGTGGCGAGACTACAGGGGGCGGTTTATCAAGGTTACCTGAAATATTAGCCACCAATAAAATTGATCATTTAATTATCGAGTTAGGTGGTAATGACGGTCTTAGAGGGTTCTCACCTAAGTTAATAAAAAATAATTTGTTACAAACAATTACCCTTGCTCAAGCAAAAAACATTGAAGTAACGTTAATGAAAATAAGAATAACACCAAATTATGGTCCTAGATATAACCAAATGTTTGAACAGGTATTTATTGACGTCGCCGCTGAAAAAAATATTCGACTCATCCCGTTTTTTATGGAAGAAATCATCACCCAACCTAACTTAATGCAAGCGGATGGCATTCACCCTAATAAAAAAGCGCAACCATTCATCGTTGAAATTGTAGGCAAGCAGTTAAAAGAAATCTTGTCCGATGGATAAAGCAGCTAATCTTATTGTATTATAAGACGTTTACCCACTTCCCCCTTTAAAATGAGTTGATATAATGGAATTTTCTTGGATACTATTTGCATTTGTTTGTGGCCTTGGCGCTAAAAGTTTTAATTTACCCCCATCTATTGGCTATTTAGTTGCAGGATTTGTTCTTCACTTTTTAGGGTATCAATCTAACGACAACTTGCAAGCGCTTGCCGATTTAGGCATCACTTTAATGCTTTTCACCATTGGCTTAAAGCTTAATATTAAAGATTTAATTAAAACTGAAGTCTGGCTAGGAAGTTTACTTCACACCAGTCTCTGGTTAGTTTTTTCTTTATTATTTATTAAAGGGCTTGCCATTGCCTCTATTGCATTTTTCACGGATTTAGACTTATCAACTGCCGCACTTATTGCTTTTGCTTTAAGTTTTTCCAGTACCGTTTGTGTGGTGAAATTACTTGAAGACAATGGCGAAATGCGAACACGACACGGTAAACTTTCTATTGGTATTTTAGTCATTCAAGACATCATTGCTGTTGCATTTTTAGTTGCTGCCACAGGTAAAACACCTTCTTTATGGGCTTTTGCATTACTCGGCTTATTTTTATTAAAACCTGTTATTAATAAAATAGTACAACATGCAGGTCATGGAGAGCTAATCCCTTTAATGGGATTTTTTCTTGCGATAGGTAGTTATGAACTCTTTGAACTTGTTAGCATAAAAGGTGACTTGGGTGCATTACTCATGGGAATGTTTCTAGCTTCACATAGCAAAGCTAGTGAAATTAATAAATCTTTAATGAGTTTTAAAGATCTATTTTTAATAGGTTTTTTCTTATCAATTGGTTTTACTGCATTGCCAGATTGGCAAATGGTGGGGTTAGCTCTTTTATTAATTGTATTATTGCCTATAAAATTTATGCTGTTTTTTGCTTTATTCAGTTTATTAAAGCTAAGGTGTCGTACCGCTTATTTAACAGCTTTAACGTTAAGCAACTATAGTGAGTTTGGTCTAATTGTTGCCGCCATTAGCGTAAAAGCAGGTTGGCTAAGTAATCAATGGTTAGTCATCTTAGCGTTATCTGTCTCATTTTCTTTTATTCTTACAAACGTGCTCTATCGTTATGCTCACAAAATATTCACCAATAAAAAAGAGTTTTTCAAACGCTTTGAAAACCCAATTGTATTAGCCGAAGACAATTTCATGCAACCTTGTAATGCGAGCATTATGGTTATTGGCATGGGCCGTGTAGGAATGGGGGCTTATCATGCGTTAAATAACCATTTAGAAAAACAAGTTTGGGGAATTGATGCTGATAAAGAAAAAGTTCTCTGGCTAAACAAAGAAGGCGTAAAAGCCTATTACGGCGACGCGGAAGATGCTTATTTCTGGGAGAGTATTGATTTATCTAAATTAGAACTAGTGTTATTAGCCCTGCCCTCAGTTCAAGACAGTATGCATATTACTGCGCAGTTGAAACTGGCTAATTATCCAGGAAAAATAGCCGCTATTGCTCGATTTGATGATGAGCGTGAAAAGTTACAAGCTTACGGTATTGATAAAGTATTTAACTTTTATAACGAAGCGGGTGTTGGTTTCGCAGATGAAAGTATGGCGATGCTCTCACCAACTGTACAAAGCAAATAAAACGATTCACTTTCCCCTTCTACCTGTTATTAACGCTTTCATAATACTGTGAGGGCGTTATCACGCTACTCAATGTACAGTATTGAATATAAAATCAAACGCCATAAAAATTAGACATAAAAAAACCGACTAAAGCCGGTTTTTTTATTTCACTAATATCACTTTAAAAATTATTAATACATTACCCTGTAACTTACTAATAATTA